>NZ_JBFRCN010000026.1:0-111663 GCF_040965835.1 Paraburkholderia sp. BR10872 | reverse complement strand
ATTCCAGACGCAGGTTCATGGTGTTTCTCGGGTTCCAGGGCATGAACGGCTCCAGGCCAATCACTCGCCCGAAGTGTTACCCATGTCCCCGCACACCTGTTACCCATGTCTCCGGTCCATACACCGCCGCAAAGAAAGTAGGTGCCGCCCCGCACAGGGGCAACGCATGCATACCGACGCGAAAACAAGGAAAGGCCCAAAAAAGCGCCCAACCGGCAAAAAAAGTCAATGCAACGAACCACTAACACCCACCTCAGCAAGCGCAGCACCCCCCTGCAATAGCGCATCGAGATCCGCCAACTGCACCGCATCCTGCCCACTACGTTGCGCACGAAACATAACCGGCGGCACCCCGAACTGCTTGCGAAACTCACGCCCAAGATGCGAAGCATCCGAAAACCCGCAACTAGAAGCAATATCAGCAACGGTGCGATCCGAACTCGTGAGTAACCAGGCGGCCGTCCGCAGACGCAACGCATTGGCAAACGCGCGCGGACTCTTCCCCGTCTCCGCCTTGAAAAGGCGTTCGAGTTGCCGCGGCGAGAGGTTCAGCTTGCAGGCCAGTTCTTCCAGCGGCACGTTGCGGCCAACCTGCTGCTCCATCAACAGTACGGCGCGCTTCACCTTCGGGTGCGTGGCAGGCTCGAGACCGGGCGGATGAGGCTGAGGCGCATTGCCCTTTTGCATTTCGCCGACCAGCAAAATGCGCAGCGCCTTCTGCACAGTCGCATGATCGAAGTGGCGCAGCAAAATGGCAGCGGCGACGTCGATCGACGCGCGGCCGCCCGAGCAGGTAATGCGGCGCCGGTCGATCGCGAACAGACGGTCGGCGACGATGGCATCGGCATTGACGTTGGGGAAGCGCTCGATGAAGTCCCAATAGTGGAACCAGCTCACGCAAATACGGTGACCATCGAGCACGCCGGCGCGCATGAGCGCGAAAACGCCTGTGCAGATCCCGACGACTGTCGTCTCGCCGCCGGCCGCGCGACGGATGTACTGAAGCGTCGCTTCGCTGGCGTGCGGGCCGGAGTGCAGCAGTCCGCCCACGACCACGAGATAGTCGACCGGTTCGGCTTCGGCGAAGGTTTCCCAAGGCGCGATCTGGATGCCGCAACTCGCACGCACGGGTGCGAGCGTTTCGCCGATCACGCGCCACGAGCAGCGCACGGGCTTGCTGTAGTCGCCTTCGTCGGCAGACAGACGCAGCATGTCGACGAAACCCGAGAACGCGGTCAGCGTGAAGTTCGGCAGCAGCACGATGCCGAAACGGATGCGCTCCTTGGAAGCGGCGTCGATGGAAACGGCGGTGGCGAGTGTGTCGGACATGGAGGCACAGGAAAGCGACGATGCGGTTTTAGCCAAGCTTCCCCGATAAGGCCCCGAGGCGCTTGTCGATTTCCGCCATCGATCTTCGCAAAAGCGAAGTTTTGAAGGAATACACGCAGCATGGCGGGGCGGTTCCGCCGCTCTGGCGCGTTCATTCTAGCGGCGGCGCCGCCGCTTTGGTCAACTCCCTAGCGGGCACACGCCCCACGCTGCCCCCGTCCACGAGGCCTGCTGTCATGCCGCGCACCGCAACCGTCGAACTCAACAAACGCGCCTGTCACGGCGACGCCGAAGCCGCGCTCGCCCTGCTGGAGCAGAGCATGGCGCGCGGACACGGGCGTATCGGGCTGCTGCGCTATCTGCAGGCGCGTTGCGTGGGCGCGCCGCTCGCGCAGCGGCATCACGACTATGCAGAGCGGGTGGCGAGCAGGATGAGCGAGGGCGCGTTCGCGGCGCTCGCGGCACAGGCGCAGCGCCGCCACAGCATGGCGGCGTGAACGCTCATACGCTTGCTTACAGTACGACGGTGCGGCCGTCGTTGATGAAGACCCGGCGCTCGAGAAATACGCGCACGGCGCGCGCGAGCGTCACGCATTCCACGTCTCGGCCGACGGCCAGCAGGCGCTCGGGGTTCAGCGAGTGGTCCACCCGCTGCACTTCCTGCTCGATGATCGGGCCTTCGTCGAGATCGTCGGTGACGAAGTGCGCCGTCGCGCCGATCAGCTTGACCCCGCGCACGTGCGCCTGGTGATACGGGCGCGCGCCCTTGAAGCCGGGCAGGAAGGAATGGTGGATGTTGATGGCGCGGCCGGCCAGCTTCCGACTCGTTTCGTCTGAAAGAATCTGCATGTAGCGCGCGAGAATCAGCAGTTCCGAACCGGTCGAATCGAACAAGTCGAGGATGGCGGCTTCCTGTTCACGCCGCGTTTCAGGCGTGACGGGGAGATAGTGAAACGGCAGGTCATGCTGTTTTGCGAGCGGCTCGAAATCGCGGTGATTCGAGGCAATGCCCGCAATGTCCATCTGCAGCTCGCCCATGCGCCAGCGAAACAGCAGGTCGGCGAGGCAGTGTTCGAGCTTGGACACCATGATGAGCACTTTGGGACGCACCCGCAGGTCGTGAATGGCCCAGGTCATTTCGTGCTTGCGCGCGACGCTCGCGAACTCGTCCCGCAGGCCCGCGAGATCGAAGCGCTCGCCCGCGCCGGGCTGCACGACCTCGTGAAAGACGCAGCGCAGGAAGAAGCGCGTGCTGATGTCGTCGTCGAATACCGTGAGCTCGTCGATATAGCCGCGGTGCGCGTCGAGAAAGCCGGCGACCGCGGCAACCTGCCCCGCGGCGGCGGGGCAGGATAGCGTGAGCACGTAGCGGTGCTGCGGGTCTTCGGTGGGCATGCGCGTTCTCCTCGTGTCGTGGTGCGCCCGCTGCATCTTGCGCGTCGTGCGGGGGCGCTGGCTTGATGGCGCAAGTAAGCCACCAATCGGCATGCCGCACATAGAACCCACGCGCTGTATCGAGAGAATGAATACGCCAACCCGGCGCCAAACCTGCACCAGCAACAAGAAGGTCGTTTTTGCCCCTATGGCTGTCGCGTTCCTCCTATCCGCCGCTTTTTTCTCCGGCAAGCATGGGCTGCGGCGATACGGGAGCGGAGATGGAGAGTTATCTGGGTCTGCAGGCTAGGGCGTTGAACGGGCAGTGTGCCGCGCTTTTTCGCGTGCGCACATCGGTCACCGATGTGTATATGTCGGTGAGCCGCTCAAACTACGGCAACGACGAACGGGCCGTGGTCGAAGTCGACTGCGCGCGCTTCCTGAGGCACTGGCGTGCCGACCCGCGCAGCGAGCACGCCGGGCTCGCAGACGGCAATCCGCAAATATGGCGTGCCGACCCGCGCTTCGAACTGGCGGCCGAAGGTTTCAGTTTCGGCGAAGAAGATCCGGTGCCGCTTGCGGAAGTCAGTTGCCCGGCGAGCGCCGCCGTGCCGTATGTTGCGTTCACCGATGGCGTGATGCGGACCCTCTGGCTAGCCGCTTACTCAGCGAAGTCCTTTCCGGTGGAATGCGGCGTGAAAGACGCCGAGGCGCTGCAGCGCCTGGCTGGCACGCCTGGCAGCCGCTGGTTCAGCGTTGCCGAACTCGTTCCGCCGCAAGCCGCTCGAGCCCGGGAATGACGCGATAGCGTCAGTGCGCGAGCGCCCACATGAGCGACACGGAGAAGGCGCCCACCACGACGGACGCGCAGCGCTGGAAGAACGCGGGACGAATGAACGGTGCACGACCGTTGCGCGGCGCGGCGCCAATGGCGATCCACGTCAGGCCGATGGGAATCAGCAAGACCGCGAAGATCGCCATGGCCTGGAACCACGTGATGACGCTCGCGAACGCCGCGGGCGGGAAAATCGAGCCCGCGAACAAAATGGCCTTGGGATTGAGCACCGTGGCGCTGAACAGCGTGCGCGTGCTCACTACGCCCCTGGCCGAGGTTTCGATCGAGTTGGCCGTGAACCAGAGGCGCAAGGCGAGCCACGCCAGATAGAGGCTGCTGGCCACACGCAGCACCTTCGGCAGCCAGCCCAGCGAATGCGATGCATGGGTGAAGCAAAGCCCCCAGACTGTAATCGACACCAGGTAGCCGGCCAGTTCGGCTGCGGTCAGATGCGCGGAGCGGCGCAGGCCCTGCCGCAACCCGGCGGCAGCGAGCAGCGTGTTGGTCGGCCCCGGCATGAGCAGCACGATCGCAGAGCCCGAGACCATCAGCCCGATGGTGGAAATGGAAAGCATGGGAGCGACTGGGGAATAGGGTGTTCGGATGATTGAAAGCAAACTGTAGGGCGTTATGGCAGCCAGTGACGAAAACTGTCCCGCGGCGTCCGCATTCTACGGCTTGCGCCGATATATGCCTATTTCAGCCGGGTTCGATGCGCTAAACCATCGGCCGATATTCGTCATGCTGAGAGCGGCATCTGCTGTGTCCAAATGCGTGCTTATGTCGCGCGCCTAAATGATTGATTTCAATGCATCTCTTGATGCGTAACAAATCATTTCAAAATATTTCGTGCTCCACCCTAAATAACTCGCGATTCCCGCCGTTAAAGTACGCACGAGAACTCTGCCCAGAAAATTTACGGGCCGAGGAAGAATAAACACACGCCGTCCGGGGTCGAGAGCCCGCACGCTGCGGCCGCCGTTATCAACCCCTATGCCTGATTTGTCGTGGACCATGCCCGTGGCGCGCTGGTCCTTCTGGTCTTCCGCATCGGAAAGTGTGCCTGAGGTTGCGTTCGTCGATCCGATGATGCGCCGCCGCCTGAGCGCGCTTTCGCGGATGGCGCTGAAGGTGGCGGGCGACTGCGTCGATGCGCAAACCAGGCCGCGCCTGGTCTTCGCATCACGGCACGGCGAGTTGCGCCGCACAACGGACATTCTGCGCGACATCGAGGCAAACAAGCCCGTTTCACCGAACGCCTTCAGCCTTTCCGTGCTCAATGCGATGACGGGGCTGTTCGGCATCGTGCGGGGCGACCGTTCGCCGGCTACGGCCCTCTCGGCAGGGGCACAGACGCTGGGCTACGCGCTGCTCGAAGGCCATGCGCTGCATACGGAAGACCCCGAAAGCCCGGTCCTGGTCGTCTACGCCGACGAACCCGCCGACGCGCGCTACGGCACGGTCGAGCAGGAAGTGCAGCGCGGCGCGTTCGCGTTGCTGCTCGATGCGAGCGAGGCGCCGCAAGGCCGGCTCGCGTGCTCCATCGCGGAAAACAAGCCGGGCTCGGCAGCACAGGCACGCCAATTCGCTACGCAAAGTGAAGCGCTGCATCACTGCTTGAGCGGCGGCGAAAGCGCCGCGTGGCAGGGCAGCGGCGGCACATGGCAATGGAGCTGGCATGTCGGCTCGGCTTGATTATGGCTGGCGGCTCTTCGCCACCGGCTTCAGTCTCGCGTTTTTCGGCGCGTGCGGGCTGCTCTTCTCGGTGATCGTATTTCCGCTCGCAGCGGTCTGGCCGCATCGCGCTTCGCGGCAACGCGCGGTCACCACGGTCATTCACTGGTTTTTCCGCTCGCTCGTGGCCGCCTTGCAGCGCGCGGGCGTCATGAAGCTCGACGTGGCCGGCGCAAACGCGCTGCGCTCGGGCGCACCCGCCATCGTTGTCGCGAACCATCCCACCTATCTCGACGTGGTGGTGCTGCTCGCGCTCACGCCTTCGGCCTGTTGCGTCGTGAAGAACGCGCACTGGCGCAACCCGTGCTTCTGGGGCATCGTGCGCGCGGCCGAGTACGTGAGCAACGCCGATCCCACAGGCTTCGTGCAGGACTGCGCGCGCCAGCTCGCGAACGGCTACAGCATGATCATTTTTCCCGAAGGCTCACGCAGCCCCGCGCCGAATCGCCTGCATGCGTTCTCGCGCGGCTTCGCGCATACGGCGCTCGAGGCCGGCGCGCCGGTTCTGCCTGTACTCATGCACTGCGATCCGCCCGCCTTCACCAAGCAGATGCGCTGGTATCACGTTCCGCAGCGGCCCTTCCGCATGAGCGTGAACGTGCTGGCGCCCATCGGCGTCCAGCCGCTCGCGCCGCGCGACATGCCTTCCGCACTCGCCGCGCGCAACGTTACGCGCACCATCGAGGCGCAAATCACACAGCACCTGTTTGACTATGGATACTTTAAAACTGGAAATTAAGCGGCTCCTGATCGAGGCGCTCGATCTCGAGCATCTCACGCCCGCCGATATCGACGACGACGCGCCGCTGTTCGACACCGACGGCGTGGGGCTCGACTCGATCGACGCACTGGAGATCGGCATCGTGCTGCGCCAGCGCTATCAACTGACCATCAACGCCGACGACGAAAACGTGCGCGGCTACTTCCGGTCGATCAACACGCTCGCGGCGCTCGTCGCGGGGCACACAAACGAAAACGAGGCGCTGGAAGCCACTGCAGGGAAAGGGGATTGAATCATGAACGAAGCTGAAATTCTCGACCGTATCCGCGAGATCTTTCACGAGAACTTCGATATCGATCCGGCGCGCGTCACGCCGGAGGCGCACCTGTTCGAGGAACTGGATCTGGACAGCATCGATGCCGTCGATCTGGCCATCAAGCTCCAGGAAATGACGGGCCGCCGCATCAAGCCGGAAGAGTTCAAGCAGGTGCGCACCGTGGGCGACGTGATCGTCGCGGTCGAGACGCTGCTCGTGACCCAGGCTTGAGGCGATTCGTGACGGTTCTTCGCGGGCACGGCGCGGCTGAGCCTGCCGGTGCAGGTGAAAGCGACGCAGCAGCTGGCCGGGCACGCAGCAAGTGGCGGTTGCTGGCCAGTCTCGCCTACCCGGTCGTGATCCTCTGCGCGTGGCGCTGGGATTCGCCGCGCTTCGTGGGCTTGCTGCTGCTCGTTCTGCTCTGGATGCAGCGCGTGGCCGGCACGGGCGCGCTCGCCGCAACGCTGCGCAAGCTCACGCCGGTGGACTGGGCCGTTGCCGTCATGCTCAATGTCGCCTCGGTGGCGATCGTCATCACCAATAGCGAACGGCTCATGCGCCTGTATCCTTCGCTCGTGAATATCGGGCTGCTCGTCGCCTTCGGCGCGACCCTCGTGAAGGGCCCGTCGATGGTCGAAAAATTCGCACGCCTGACCTATCCCGATCCGCCCGCGCACATCGTGCGCTATACGCACCGCGTCACGCAGCTCTGGTGTATTTTCTTCGCTTTGAACAGTGCGTTTTCTGCCTGGACGGCGCTTGCCTGGCCCACGCGCGCCTGGTCGGTCTACAACGGCATGCTCTCCTATCTGATCATCGGTGCGCTGCTCGCCGGCGAGTTCGTCTGGCGCAAATGGATCATGCTGCCGCGTGCTGCGCGACGGGAGGCGGTGTGATCGCATTGCACGAGCTTCTCGTGGCGCGTTGCCGCGAGCCGCGCAGCGCCGTTTGCGTCGATGGCGCGACCGTAACGGACTTCGATACGTTCCGTGCGCATGCGCTTGGCATCGCTGAGCGCCTGCGCATGCGGCCGGGCCTGCGCTTCGCGCTCTGGAGCGACGACCCGTATCTGTTCGCCTGCGCTTTGTTCGGGCTGCTTGCGGCCGGCAAGGTGCCCGTGATTCCGGCGAACGCGACGCCGGGCTATCTCGCCGAACTGAGCGACGCGTACGACGCGGTGCTCGACGAAAACGAGCTTGCCGCCTGGTGTGCCGATACCCCTGCGGTTCAACCCGTCGAGCCCGGCATGGCGATCGACGCGAACGCATTGCTCACGCTCTTCACGTCGGGCAGCAGCGGCACGCCGAAGCCCGTACACAAGACGCTCGCGCAGTTCGACGCGGAAGTGCATACGCTCGAAGCCGCGTGGGGCACGCTGCTGGGCGACGCGGCCGTGCTCGCGAGCGTGCCGCATCACCACATTTACGGGTTACTGTTCCGCGTCTTCTGGCCGCTGGCCGCGGGCAGGCCGTTCGCCCGCGCGACCTGTGCCGACCCCGCTCAATTGCAGGCGCGTATCGCCGAATGTTCGGCGCAATGTGCCGCGACTGTCGTCGTCTCGACGCCTGCACAGCTCTCGCGCTGGCCCGATCTGCCGGGGTTCGCGACGCTCGCTGCGCAGCCGCGCGCGTTTTTCTCGTCGGGCGGCCCGCTGCCGCTCGACACGGCGAAGCAATATGCCGCCACGTTCGGCGCCGCGCCGCTGGAGATCTACGGCAGTACGGAAACGGGCGGCATCGCCTGGCGCAGACAAACCGAAGCGCAAGCGTGGACGCCCATGCCGGGCATCGCCGTGCGCGCGGCCGCAGCGGAAGAGGGCGGCGCGCTCGAAGTGCGCTCGCCGCACCTCGGCCACGACGGCTGGCATCGCACCGACGACAAGGCCGCGTTCGATGAATACGGCCGCTTCGTGCTGCAAGGGCGGCTCGACCGCGTGGTCAAGCTCGACGGCAAGCGTGTGTCGCTCAGCGAGATGGAGAGCAAACTGCTGCTGCATCCCGGCGTTGCCGAAGTGAGGGCGGTACTGCTCGAAGGCGGCTCGCGCGAGCGCATCGGCGCGCTCGTGGTGCTCACCGCAGAGGGCCGCGAAACGCTGCGTCGCGACGGCCGCGTTCTGCTCCTGAAAGCATTGCGCCGCCATCTCGCCGCCTGGTTCGACACTGTCGTTCTGCCGCGCCACTGGCGCATTCATCGCGCGCTGCCAGCCGACTCGCGCGGCAAGGTTCAGGCACAAGCGGTTGCCCGCGCGTTCGCGGCCAGCGAAGAAGGGTTCGAGCTGCTCGCTCAATGGGACGACGCAGAAGGGCGGGCATTCGAATTACGCGTGCCGCACACGCTCGTTCATTTCGCGGGCCACTTTCCGGGCCTGCCGATTTTGCCGGGCGTCGTGCAGGTGGACTGGGCGATGCGTTTCGCGCGCGACTGGGTGCCCGGCGTGCGCGCGCTCGCCTCGATCGATCAACTGAAATTCACCATGCCGGTGCCGCCGGGCGTGCTGCTCAAGCTCGTGCTCAAGCACGACGCCGTGCGCCGCCGCGTAGCGTTCGCGTGGCGCGTCGGCGAGCGTGACTGCGCGTCCGGCGCTTTCGTATACAGGGAGCCCGCATGAGCCTCGCGGCCTGTATCGTCATTCCGATCTACAACCACAAGGACGCGATCGGCGGCACCGTGGCGAATCTGATGGTCCACGGCCTGCCGCTCATCGTCGTGGACGACGGCAGCGACGAAGCCACCCAGCAGGTGCTGGCGGACCTCGCGCGCCGCTACGCCGGCAAGCTCACGCTGCGGCGCCTGCCCGTGAACGGCGGCAAGGGCGCGGCGGTGATGGCGGGGCTGCGCGTCGCGCGCGACGCCGGCTATACGCACGCGCTGCAGATCGACGCCGACGGCCAGCACGACGCCGCGGACGTCCCGCGCTTTCTCGCCGCCGCGCAGGCCAATCCGCGCGCGGTCGTGATCGGCCAGCCCGTGTACGACGAGAGTGTGCCGAAAGCGCGCCTCTATGGGCGCTATCTGACCCACGTGTGGGTGTGGATCGAGACGCTCTCGTTCACGATTCGCGATTCGATGTGCGGCTTTCGCCTCTATCCGCTCGACCTCGCGTGCGCGCTGATCGACAGCGTGAAGCTGCCCGAGCGCATGGACTTCGACATCGAGATTCTCGTGCGCCTGCACTGGCGGCGCGTGGCGTTCGTCTCGATTCCGACCGCCGTCACCTACGCGGCCGATGGCGTCTCGCATTTCGACGTGCTGTGGGACAACGTGCGTATCAGCCGCAGCCATACGCGGCTCGTCGCAGGCATGCTCGCGCGTCTGCCGCTGCTGCTCGTGCATAAGGTCCTGCCGCAGGTTCTGGCACGGACGGCGGCTGCGGGCGACGGCAACGACCCGTGGTGGCGCACTGCCGAACGCGGCAGCCGGCTCGGCATGGCGCTGCTCGCCTGGAGTTGCGGCCTGTTCGGGCGGCGCTTCACCGCGCTTTGGCTGCATCCGATCGTCGCGTACTTCCTCGTGACGGGCCGCCCCGCACGGGACGCCTCGCGGCGCTATTTCGACCGGCTGCAGCAGTGTTCTCCGGAGCGCGAGACGCCGCGCCCCGGCTGGTTCACGGCCTACCGCCATATGCTCTCGTTCGCGCAATCGGGCTTCGACAAGCTGGCCGCCTGGACGGGCCGCGTCGGTCCGGCCGACGTGGAGATCGACGACCCACGCGCGTTCGACGCGTTGATCGCGAGCGGCCGCGGCGCGCTCGTGATCGGCTCGCACCACGGCAACCTCGAGATGGCGCGGGCGCTGGCCGTGCGCGGCGCGCAGACGAAGGTGACGGCCATCGTCTACACGGAGCACGCGAAACGCTTCAACAGCGTGCTGGCTACCGCCCATCACGATTTCGCGCAGCATCTCGTGCCGGTGAGCGACTTCGGCCCGCAAACGGCGCTGATGATGCAGGAGCGCATCGAGCGCGGCGAGCTGCTCGTCATCGTCGGCGACCGCACGCCTGCGCGCGAAACGGGCCGTACCACCGAGGCGCAATTCCTCGGCGAGACCGCCGCGTTTGCTCAGGGACCCTATGTATTGGCGCATGCGCTCGCGTGCCCCGTTTATCTGTTGTTCTGCCTGAAAGAGCGCACGGGCTACCGGCTTTACTTCGAGCCGTTTGCCGAGCGTATCGAGCTGCCGCGGCGTGGCCGCGCCGAGCATATTGCGGCATGGGCGCAGCGCTTCGCGTCGCGCCTCGAACACTATTGCCGCAAGGCGCCTTACCAATGGTTCAACTTCTACGATTTCTGGGCGCGCCCCAGTGGGGGAGCGAATGGCAGAGACTGACCTGAAGGATGCCGGAGTCAAGGCGGATGCCGTGGTATTCGGCGGCCGCCATTTGACGATCGAGGACGTCGTGGCGGTGGCGCGTGGCGGCGCCGCCGTGCGGCTCAACGATGACCCGGCCTGGCGCGAACGCATCGCTCGCGGCGCGGAGTTTTTGCGCCGCCATCTCGAAGCCGGTGCGACCGTGTACGGTGTCAATACGGGCTACGGCGACGCCTGCGTCGTCGACGTGCCGATGGCGCTCGTCGAGGCCCTGCCGCTGCAGCTCACGCGCTATCACGGCTGCGGCATGGGCGAGTATCTCGACGACGCCTCGGCGCTCGCCGTGATCGCCGCGCGTCTGAATTCGCTGGCGTTCGGGCTTTCGGGCGTGCGACCGGTGCTGCTCGAACGTCTCGCCGATCTCATCAATCATCGCGTGTTGCCGCGGATTCCCGCCGAAGGCTCGGTGGGCGCAAGCGGCGACCTCACGCCGCTTTCGTATGTCGCAGCGGCGCTGGTTGGCGAGCGCGGCGTGCAGTTTCGCGGCGCGCCCTGCGAGGCACGCGACGCGTGGTTCGCGCTTGGCCGCGAACCGCTCACGCTCGCGCCCAAGGAAGGCCTCGCGCTGATGAACGGCACGGCGGTCATGACGGGCCTCGCCTGTCTCGCGGTCACGCGCGCGGCGCAGCTCTCGCGCCTCGCCGCGCGCCTCACCGCGCTCGCAACTGTAGCGCTCGACGGGCGAGCCGCGCATTTCGACGCGTTCATCTTCGAAGCCAAGCCGCACGCCGGGCAGGGCGAAGCGGCGGCCTGGATCCGCGCTGACCTGGCCGGCCGACCGGACACGCCGGGCCACCGATTGCAGGACCGCTATTCGATCCGTTGCGCGCCGCATGTAATCGGCGTCGCGAACGACGCGCTCACGTGGATGCGCCGCGACATCGAGAACGAACTGAACAGCGCCAACGACAATCCGCTGATCGATCCCGACGGCGAGCGCGTGCTGCACGGCGGCAACTTCTACGGCGGCCATATTGCGTTCGCCATGGACGGCCTGAAGACGGCCGTGGCGAATCTTGCCGACCTGATGGACCGGCAGCTCGCCTTGCTCGTCGACGACAAGTTCAACAACGGCCTACCGCGCAACCTCACGGGCGCGACGAGTGCGCGCGCGCCGATCAATCACGGCTTCAAGGCCGTGCAGATTTCGTCGTCGGCGTGGACGGCGGAGGCGCTCAAGCACACGATGCCCGCGAGCGTGTTTTCCCGCTCGACGGAAGCACACAATCAGGACAAGGTGAGCATGGGGACGATCGCGGCGCGCGACTGCTTGCGCGTGCTGCAACTCACGGAGCAGGTCGCGGCTGCCCATGCGCTCGCCACCGTGCAGGCCGCGCGACTGCGACTGCGCGGCAATGCCGAGACCGTCATTCCCGAGCCGCTTGCCGCATTCATGGAAGACGTGGCCGCGACGTCGCCATTCGTCGACGAGGACCGCGCGCTCGAACACGAACTGCGCGCCATGACGGAGCGAATCGCAACCGGCGAATTCCTCGGGCCGAACGCGGAGGGCAGGCCATGAGCGAATCACGCAAGGTTGCGCCGATGTTGAGCGCGAGCGCGAATGTGGAAGTGCCGTTCCATGACGTGGACGCGATGAATGTCTGCTGGCACGGCCACTATCTGAAGTATTTCGAATTCGGCCGCGCGGCGCTGCTGCGCAAGTTCGACTACGACTATCGCGAGATGCAGGCGTCGGGCTACGTGTGGCCCGTGGTCGAAGCGCATTTGAAGTATGTGCGGCCCGCCGTTTATGGGCAGCAGCTCGAAGTCTGCGCACATCTGCTCGAGTACGAAAATCGCCTGAAAATCGGCTACGAAGTCTACGATCGCGAATCGCGCACGCGGCTCACGAAGGGCTACACGATCCAGGTCGCCGTGAGCGCCGCCACGCAGGAGCTGCAGTTCGTCTCGCCGCCTGTCGTGTTCGAAAAGCTGGAGCGTGCATGGGCGCGTTGAAACGATGCGCGGCGGTGGCCGCACTGCTTGCGCTTCAGTCGATGTGGATGCCGGCGCAGGCCGCGACGGCGCCCGTGAACCTGAGCACGGACGCCGGCGACGCGGCACTCGTCTCGCAGATCGCGTCGCGTCTTGCGCGCGCGAACGGCGTGCGTGCGCATTTCACGCAAACGCAGACGCTTGCCGCGATGAAAGCCCCGCTCGTCAGCACGGGCTCGCTGCTGTTCTTTCGCGAGCGCGGCGTGATCTGGCAGGTCGAAACGCCGTACAGGAAAACGTGGGTCATGCGCGACAGCGGTGTCACCGTGATCGATGCCAACGGTCAACCCGATCAGCGCACCCGGAACGGCGGCGCGCAGGGCGCGCGCGGTGCGGCAGAGATTGCGAAGATGATGCGGGCGATGCTCGGCGGCGACCTGAGCGGGTTGTACTCGCAATTCGACGTAGCGGCGCGCGGCACGCCTTCGCAATGGCAGATGCGCCTCGTGCCGCGCCAGCCGCAGATCGCGCAGGCGCTGCGCGGCATCGAGATGGAAGGCGGCGACTTCCTGCACAGCTTGCGCATCACGTTCGCCAACGGCGACGTCACGCAGTATGACTTTAGCGGCAGCGCGCAGGTGTCCGAACTCTTGCCCGCCGACCAGAAACTTTTCGGAACGCCATAGTGAGTTCCTCGGAGCTTCGCACCGCAACCCAGCCGAGGCGGCAGTGGACACTGCGAGCCGCGTGGGTGCTGCTGGCGCTCGCGGCGGCGTTGTATTGCGCCTGGCGCTTTGCGGGGCCGACGCCCCTGCAGACGAACCTGCTCGCACTGCTGCCGGCAACCGAGGCCGACTCCGTGGCCGAAGAGGCCGTGGACCAACTCGCGAGCGCGCTCGGCAACCGCGCCGTGCTGCTCGTGTCGAGCAGCGACGCGGCGCACGCGAAAGCGGCAGCGGGCCAACTGGGCGCGGTGCTGAGCGCGAGCCACGCGTTCGCCTCGGTGACGGCACAAGTTCCGCCATTCGATCTCGGCCGCATTACGCGTTTCTACCTGCCATACCGCTTTGGCCTGCTGACCGCGCAAGACCGCGCGACTGCCTCGGGGAGCACAGAAACGCTGCGCGGCGCGCTCGCCGAGCGCCTCTATGGCCTGCCGAACGCGGGTCTCGCAACGTCGCTCGCCGACGATCCGTTCGGCTGGCTTCAGCACTGGCTCGCAGGGCTGCCGCTCGCGGCATCGAATCTCACCATCGAGGACGGTTTCCTCGTTGCGCATCGCGGCGACACCACGAGCGTGCTCGTGATCGGCACGCTGCCTGGGTCTGCCTACGAATCCGACGTTCAACGGGGCGTGCTGCTTGCCGTCGCAAACGGCGAAGCGGCGCTCAAGACGTCGTGGCCCGACGTCACGGTCGCGCGCACGGGCGCCGTGTTCTATGCCGAGTCTGCGCGGCGCGCCTCGGAGCGCGACGTCCATGTGATCGGCATCGTTTCGGCCGTGGGCATCGCGCTGCTCATGCTCTGGATCTTCCGCTCGCCTCGGCTGATCCTGCTCGGTTTCGTTTCCACCGCGCTCGGCATCGTCTGCGCGCTCGCGGCCACGATGCTCGTCTTCGGCAAGCTGCATCTGCTGACGCTGGTGTTCGGCGCGAGCCTGATCGGCGAGGCGGTCGATTACTCCATTCAGTACTTCGTCGTGTACCTCGGCACGCGGCACGGCTGGGATTCGCGGCGCGGCGCGCGGGAGGTGCTGCCCGCGCTCACGGTGGCGCTCAGCACGAGCCTGCTTGGCTACGCCATTCTGACGTTCGCGCCGTTTCCGGCGCTCAGGCAGATCGCGTGCTTCGCCATCGTCGGCATCTTCACGGCTTTCGCTTCTGTTGTCTGGCTGCTGCCGAGCCTCTTGACGCAGCCCGCGCGCCGCAGTCCGCATACGCTCTTCGCGGTGGCCGCGGCCTCGCTCGCGAAATGGCAGGCGCTGATCGGCGGCCGTCGCGCGTGGGGCGTCGCGCTGGCGCTCGTTGTCATCGCCGTGCCGGGCTGGCTGCAACTGCGCAGCGATGACGACATTCATCTACTGATCCAACGGGATCCGGCGCTCGTCGCGCAGGAGCGCGTGGTGTCTAGCGCGGTGGGGGCCGACAACAGCGCGCAGTTCTTCGTCGTGCGCGGCGCGTCGCCCGAGGCCGTGCTCGAGCGCACCGACGCGTTGTGCGCGCGGCTCGGCACGCTCACGGGCGCGTCCGCGCTGAGCGGCTGGCAATCGGTGACATCGTTCGTGCCGTCCGAAGCGCGGCAGCGGGCCGATCGCGCACTGCTCGGCGCGCATGTGTTCGCCGATCCCGCCGCCTTGCGCTCGCTGCTGGGCGCAGCGGGCTTTCGTGACGAGGTGGCGCAAACGTGGCTCGATGCCTGGGCGCACTCGCGCGCTTCCATGCTGCACGTGGACGACTGGCTTGCCGAACCCTGGTCGCAGCCGTTCCGCCACTTGTGGCTCGGCCGTTCCGCGAGCACGCCCGGTGCATTCGCGGCGATCGTGATTCCGCAGGGTGTGTCCGCTGCGAACGCGCCTGCGCTGCTCGACGTCGCGCACGCGTTGCCCGGCGTGAGCTTCGTCGACAAGGCGGCGAGCGTGTCGCGGCTCTTCGGCGTGTATCGACAGGACGGCGCGATCTGGCTCGCGGGCGCGCTCACGCTCGTGCTCGCGCTGCTGATGTTCCGCTATGGCTGGCGCGGGGCGATCGCGGTCGCGCTTCCGGTATGGCTCGCCATCGGCGTCACGCTCGCAGCGTTCGGCTATGCGCACGTGCGCATCAATCTCTTCAACATGCTGGCGCTGATGCTCGTGCTCGGCGTGGGTGCGAACTATGCCGTCTTTCTGCGCGAAGGCGCGATGCGCGCTGCCACCGATCGCGGCGCCGTATGGACGGGGGTGCTGCTGTCCGCCGCGACCACGCTGCTCTCGTTCGGCATGCTCGGCATGAGTTCCATGCCCGCGCTCAAGAGCTTCGGCGCCACCCTGTCGCTCGGCATCATGGTGTCCGTCATGCTCGCGCCTATCGGCATAAGCGGAACAAGCGGCATGCCCACGAATCAACGGAGAAAGGCCTGATGGCGCTCCCTGTCTATTTGCATGCGCTCGGCATGGTCAACGCGCTCGGCGACGACGTACCTGCGATCGTCGCAGCGCTCGCGCGCGGCGAGGCGCCCGGCATGGGGCCGATCGCGACACGCACCGGTACGGCGTTCGCGGGCAGCGTGAAGGCGCCGCTCGACATCGCGCCGCCCGCATCGCTCGCCTGCTACGACTGCCGCAACAACCGGCTTCTGCTCGCTGCACTGGCACAGATCCGCAGCGCCATCGAAGCCGCGCGCGAACGCTTTGGCGCGGGCCGTATCGGCGTCGTGCTGGGTACGAGCACGTCGGGCATCAGCGCCGCGGAAACGATGTTCACGCAGCCTGCGCATCAAGAAGCCGCTTCGACGTTCGATTACCGCCAGATGGAGATCGGCACGGCCGCGCCGTTCGCCGCCGCGGCGCTCGATCTGCGCGGCCCGGCGTACACGATCTCCACGGCGTGCACGTCGAGCGCCAAGGCGTTCGCCGCCGCACGCCGTCTGCTGCGGGCGAACCTTTGCGATGCCGTCGTCGTGGGCGGCGTCGATTCGCTTTGCGAACTCACGCTGCAAGGCTTCGCCTCGCTCGAATCGACCAGCCCCGTGCGAACCAATCCGATGAGCGCGCAGCGTCGCGGCATCAACATCGGCGAAGGCGCGGCGGTGTTCCTGATGACCCGCGAGGAAGGGCCGGTGATGCTCGCGGGCGCGGGCGAGTCGAGCGACGCCCACCATATTTCCGCGCCCGACCCGCAGGGCACGGGCGGCGAACTTGCATTGCGCGCGGCCCTCGCCGACGCGGGCATCGGCGCGGCCGCGATCGGCTACGTCAACCTGCACGCAACGGCCACGATCAAGAACGACCAGATGGAAGCGCATCTGATGGCGCGCGTGTTCCCCGACGGCGTGGCCGCGAGCGGCACGAAGCCGCTCACGGGCCATACGCTCGGCGCGGCGGGCGCGAGCGAACTGGGCCTGGCATGGCTCGCGCTCGCTCGCGACGACGTCGCGCTGCCGCGCCATCTGTGGGACGGACAAGCCGACCCGGCGCTGCCCGCGCTCGACCTGATCGAAGGCGTGCGGCATTTGCCGCGCAACGGCGTGCGCCAATACGTGATGAGCAACTCTTTCGCGTTTGGCGGCAGCAACGTTTCACTCATACTCGGACGGTGATCGAGGCCATGAATTCCGCTCTTTCCTCCCCGACGGATGCGTTCCCGCCGATCGAGACGATCATCCCGCACCGCGGCACGATGCTGCTGCTCGATTCGGTCGCCGCATGCAGCGACGAATCGCTCACGGCGCTTGCCAGCGTGCGCGCCGATGCATGGTACGCCGACGAGCAGGGCGCGATGCCCGCATGGATCGGCATCGAACTGATGGCGCAGGCGATCGCCGCCCACGTCGGCCTGCTGTCGATGCGCGAAGGCAAGCCCGCGCGCCCAGGCGTGCTGCTCGGCACGCGCCGCTATGAGGCGGCTCAAGCTGCGTTCGCAGGCGGCGCGCCACTCAGCGTGACGGTTAGCGAACTGCTGCGCAGCGAAGAAGGCCACGGCGCATACGGCTGCAGCATCAATCAGGAAGACAAGCTATTGGCCGAGGCCACCGTGAAGGTGTATCAGCCGCGCGATTTCCAGACTTTCATCGAGGAGAATTCCAGATCATGAGCCGGCGTGTTCTCGTTACCGGCGCGAGCCGCGGCATTGGTCGCGCGATCGCCTACCATCTTGCCGCGGACGGCTTTGCCGTCACCGTGCATTGCCGCACGGGCCGCAACGAAGCGGATGCCGTCACTGCAGGCATCGTCGCACAGGGCGGCACGGCCAGCGTGCTGCAGTTCGACGTGCGTGACCGCACCGCATGCCGCGCGGCGCTGGAAGACGACGTGGCGGCGCACGGCGCCTACTACGGCATCGTCTGCTGCGCGGGCGTGACGCGCGACGCCGCGTTCCCCGCACTGACCGACGAAGACTGGGACATCGTGCTCGAAACGGGCCTCGACGCGTTCTACAACGTCGTCCATCCGCTCGTCATGCCGATGGTGCGTGCGCGCAAGGGCGGCCGGATCGTGACGGTGGCGTCCGTGTCGGGCGTGACGGGCAATCGCGGGCAGGTCAACTACAGTGCCGCCAAGGCGGGGCTGATCGGCGCGACGAAGGCGCTCGCGGTGGAACTGGCCACCCGCAACATCACAGTCAACAGCGTCGCGCCCGGGCTCGTCGATACGGGCATGCTCGACGACGTGCCGCTCGAACACGCGCTCAAGGCCGTGCCGATGAATCGCGTGGGGCAGCCCGCCGAAGTCGCGGCCGTGGTCGGCTTCCTCATGTCCGACGCGGCGTCTTATGTCACGCGCCAGGTCATCGGCGTCAACGGCGGGATGGTCTGATGAAGCGCGTCGTCATTACCGGCATGGGCGGCGTGACCGCGCTCGGCGATCAGTGGGCGCAGGTCGAAGCCGCGCTCAAGGGCGGCGTCAACGCCGTCAAGCGCGTGCACGACTGGGACTATATCGAGGCGCTGCATACGCGCCTTGCGTGCCCGCTGCCGGCGTTCACTGCGCCTGACTATTACCCGCGCAAGAAAACGCGTTCGATGGGCCCGGTCTCGCTCTACGCCGTGCGTGCGAGCGAGCACGCGCTGGCCGACGCGGGCCTGCTCGACGATGCGTCGATCAAGGACGGCCGCATGGGGGTGGCGTACGGGTCCTCGGCGGGTTCGGTCGAGCCGGTGCGCGCGTTCGGCAAGATGCTCGAAACGGGCTCGATGAGCGATGTGACGTCGAACAGCTACGTGCAGATGATGCCGCACACCACGGCCGTGAACGTGAGCCTCTTCTGGGACCTCAAGGGGCGCATCGTGCCGACGTCGTGCGCGTGCGCTTCGGGCAGCCAGGCAATCGGCTACGCCTACGAGATGATCGCGAACGGCAAACAGACGCTGATGCTCGCGGGCGGCGCCGAGGAACTCTCGGGGCCCGGCGTGGCGGTGTTCGACATGCTCTATGCCACGAGCACGCGCAACGACGAGCCGCAACTCACGCCACGTCCGTTCGATGCCGCGCGCGACGGGCTCGTGGTGGGCGAGGGCGCGGCGACGCTCGTGCTCGAGGAATACGAGCATGCCGTGGCGCGCGGCGCGCGCATTCATGCGGAAGTGGTGGGCTTCGGCTGCAATTCGGATGGCGCGCATATCACGCAGCCCACGGCGGCGACGATGGCGGTCGCGATGCGCCAGGCGCTCGCCGACGCGCAGTTGGCCCCCGAAGCGATCGCGTATGTGAATGCGCACGGCACCTCCACGGATCGCGGCGACGTGGCCGAAAGTCAGGCCACGGCGGAGACCTTCGGTGCGCGCATGCCGATCAGCTCGCTCAAGAGCTATATCGGCCACACGCTCGGCGCCTGTGGCGCGATCGAGGCGTGGTGGACGATCGAGATGATGAAGCGCAACTGGTACGCGCCCACGCTCAACCTGACCGAGGTCGATCCGGCCTGCGCGCCGCTCGACTACATCCGGGGCGAGGCGCGCACGATAGACGCCGAATACGTGATGAGCAACAACTTCGCGTTCGGCGGCGTGAACACGTCGCTGATCTTCCGGCGCGCGCGTTGAGCATGCGGACATCGCTATCAGCGCGCAGCTTGCAGCGCGTCGTCGTGACGGGCATGGGCATCGTCTCGTGCCTCGGCAATACGCTCGACGGCGTTTCCTCGCGCTTGCGCGACGGACGCGGCGGCATCACGCGCGTTCAGGCGTGGCGCGACCGTGGTTTCGCGAGCCAGGTGGCGGCCGTGGCTTCGGTTGCGGGCGAAACGCCGTTCGAGCGCAAGGCCGAACGCTTCATGGGCGACACGGCGCGCTTCGCCTGCCACGCCGCACGCAGCGCCATCGCCGATGCCGCTCTCGACGCACACGCGCTGCTCAGCCCTCGGGCCGGCGCGGTGGTGGGCTCGGGCGTCGGAACGATGTCCGCGTACGACGCGGCCATGGAAAGCGCGAACACCCGAGGGGTCGACCGCGTGCCGCCCTATACGGTGCCGCAGGCGATGAGCAGCACGACATCGGCGAATCTTGCGCACGTATTCGGAATGGAAGGCGTCACGTATTCGCCTTCGTCGGCGTGCACGACTTCCGCGCTCGCGATCGGCCAGGCCATGCAGCTGATCCAGACGGGCCGCCAGGACATCGTGCTCGCGGGCGGCGCCGAAGGCTTGCACGACAACATGACGCTGATGTTCGACGCGATGGGCGCACTCTCGCGCGGCTTCAACGACACGCCGGAGCGGGCGTCGAGGCCCTATGACGCGCAGCGTGACGGCTTCGTGATCGGCTCGGGCGCTGGCATCCTCGTGCTCGAATCGCTCGCGCATGCGCAGGCGCGCAACGCGCGCATCTACGCGGAGCTGACCGGCTACGGCCAGTGCACCGACGGTGCGCAGATGGTCGCGCCGCAGGCGGCCGGTATTGCGCGCGCAATGCGCGAGGCGCTCGCCGAGGCCGGCTGCCGCCCGGACTACATCAACACCCATGCGCCTTCGACGCCATCTGGCGATGTCGAGGAGCTGCTCGCGTTGCGCGCCGTGTTTGGCGGCGAGGTGCCTGCGTTCTCGTCGACGAAGGCGCTCAGCGGCCATCCGCTCGGCGCGTGCGGTGCGCACGAAGCCATTTACACGCTGCTGATGATGCGCGATCGCCGGATTGCGGGTGCCGTGGGCATCGAGGCACTCGATGCGGCTGCCGCCGGCATGCCGCTCGTGCGTGAAACGCGCGACGCACGCATCGATACGGCGATGTCGGTTTCATTCGGGTTCGGCGGCAGTTGCGCCAGCCTGGTGTTTCGCGCCTGGAATGCAGTCTGAAGTTTCGGGCAACCCTGAAGATAATGAGGATTCCAATGAAAAAGACTTACCTCACGCTGAGCATGGCCGCGATCGTCAGCCTGACGTTGTCCGCTTGCGGATCGCAGCGCCTCACGCTGCCGATCCAGCCCGCAGCTTCGCTCTCGACGGCGAAAGCCGCGTCCAGCGCGGACCCCGCCGCGAAAATCGCCGTGTATTTCGGTGCGCAGCCGCATCCGGAAGTGGTGCGCCACGTCGGTGATGCCTCGCACTCCTTGCGTGTCGCCCGCGCGACCGACGGCGCCGAGGCCAGCTGCAACAAGGTGCTCGCCATGGCACTCGACAAGCTGCGCGCGGACGCCCACAACAAGGGCGCCAACGCCGTCATCAACGTGACCACGCGCTTTCACGGCAGCGAAACCGGGTCGGCCACCGAATACACCTGCGGCGTGAGCCAGAGTGCAGCGGCCATCGCCGTCACAGGCGACCTCGTGGTGCTGCAAGCGAACTGAACCAACGGAGAAAAGCAATGAAGAAATTGTGGATGTTCGCCGCGCTGTGCGCGGCCTTCGCGACGTCGCACGCCTACGCACGCAATACCGTCGACACCTATTCGGTGGATGTGGCGCTGCAGAGCGAGCCCGGCAAGGTAAGCGACGACATTGCGTTGTACTTTGCGGGCCAACCGCATCCGGCGGTGAAGAAGACGCTGGGCCAGTTCTCCACGAACAAGAAAACGAACGCATTTGGCAAGAGCGACGAAGCGGCCTGCCAGCACGTGTTCCTTTCGGCCGTGCAGGAGTTGCAGGAACGCGCGCGCAAGGAAGGCGGCAACGCGGTCATCAACATCAAGAGCAACTACAAGAACGAACTGCGCGAGAGTGCCACGGAGTTCACCTGCGGCGCGGGCGCGATGATCGCCGGCGTGGCGCTCGTCGGCGACGTGGTGACGCTCAAGGGCGGCAAGTAGCCCGCAGCAGGCGGCGGCGGGCGACCCGGCTCACGCCGCCTTCATGCCGCCTTCACGGCGGCGACGTTGACCAGGGTTTCGCGCCGCTTCCCAGGCTTGGGATGATGCAGGCCGAGGCGCTCGAAGAGACCGAAATCGGCGGCACGGCTCCACCACAGATAGGGCAGCGAAACATTGCGCTCCGAAAAACGGAAACCCGCTGCGCGAATCATTTCGAGGTAGCCGTTGGCGCTCTTCTGCACGTGCATGGGATGGCGGAACAGCAGGCGGATGACCCACGAGCGGATATAAGCTTCAGTGGATTCGGCGAAGAGCAGCACGCCGCCCGGCTTGAGCACGCGGTGGAATTCCGCGAGCGCGCGTTCCTGCTCGACGAGGTGATGGAAAGTCTGGTGGCAGAAGACGATGTCCGCGCTGGCCGTGGGTAACGGCAGGCTCGCGCAATCGCCGTGCAGCAGTTCGAACGCGGTTTGCGTCTGCAATTCGTCCTGGCACGTGCGTGCCGCACGCGCCGCCAGTTCGAGCGACGCCTCGTGATAGTCGATCCCGACGATGCGACGCGGGCGGAAAGCCTCGGCCAGCAGGCGGAACGACTTGCCCTGGCCGCAGCCGACATCGACGATTTCGGGCGCGTCGGGCAACGGCACGTCGACGAGCCGCTTGAGGTCTTTGATCGCCACGCGCAGCACGTGGTGCTCCCACGTATGGGTGCGGAGAAACCAGATACCGAAGGCCGTTTCCGGGACGAACGGCACGTAATTTGATTCGGAAACCGACATATTTTTTCACCCGTTGCGAATGCGGTCATGGACGCGAATGGGCATTGTAAATGCAAGGGCGCAGCGAGGGGTGTCAGAATCACGGTTTCGCGCAGCAAAGTGCGCTTGCATTGGGCATACAGTCGTAACAGGACGTGACAGGACGTAACAGAGCGCGTCAGGACGCAGAGAAGGGAAAGGACTATGGAAAAGAGCATTGGAGAAGCCGTTACGCCGTCCACGCGACGCGAAACCGTCGACGTGGCGATCATCGGCGCGGGCCCCTCGGGCGCGGTCGCTGCGGCCCTATTGCGCAAGGCCGGACGCTCGGTGCTCGTACTGGAGCGCCAGCATTTCCCGCGCTTTTCGATCGGCGAGAGCCTCTTGCCGCAAAGCATGGCGTACCTGGAAGAGGCCGGCATGCTGCAGGCGGTGGTGGAAGCCGGCTTTCAGTACAAGAATGGCGCGCATTTCGTGTGGCGCGACGAGGTATCGTCGTACGACTTCCGCGACAAACACTCAGAGGGCTGGGGCACGACCTACCAGGTCGAGCGCGCGAAGTTCGACGATCTGTTGATCGGCTGCGCCGCGAAGCAGGGCGCCGAGGTGCGCTTCGGCCACACGGTGACGGGCATGCGCACGGGCGACGCGCCGGTGCTGGAGGCGATCGACGAAAACCAGGCGCGCTATGAAGTGCACGCGCGTTTCGTGCTCGACGCGAGCGGATTTGGCCGCGTGCTACCGCGCCTCCTGGATCTGGAGGCGCCCACCGGCATGCCGACGCGTGCCGCGATCTTCAGCCACGTGCGCGACGGGCTGCCGCTTGACGTCTTCGACCGCAACAAGATTTGCATCGCGACACACCCCGAGCACCGCGACGTCTGGTTCTGGATGATCCCGCTCGCGGGCGGGCGCTCGTCGGTGGGCTGTGTTGCCGATGCCGCTTTCCTCGACATGCCGCAAGCGGAACGCGAGGCGCGGCTGCGCGCGCTCATTCGCGAGGAGCCGACACTGAACCGCCTGATCGGCGACGCGCCGTTTCTCATGCCGGTGAACCAGATTGGCGGTTATTCGGCCAACGTCGAACGATTGCATGGCCCGGGCTTCGCGCTGCTCGGCAACGCGGGCGAGTTTCTTGACCCGGTGTTTTCTTCGGGCGTCACCATCGCGCTGCGTTCGGCGCACCTGGCCGTGAAGGTACTCGAGCGCGCGCTCGGCGGCGCGGCCGTGGACTGGCAGGCCGAATACGACGTGCCGCTGCGCAAGGGGATCGACACGTTCCGCGCCTTCGTCGAGCGCTGGTACACGGGCGAGCTGCAGGACATCATTTACTACCCGCGCCAAACACCCTTGATCCGTCGGATGATTAGCTCGGTGCTGGCGGGCTACGCATGGGACGAGAGCAACCCTTATGTAGCGGAGCCCGTGCGCAGACTCACTTCGCTGCATGAGGCGTGCAAGCTGTCGTTGTAACGAGCGAAGAGGGGCGCACTGGGTTGGTCCCGCAGCGGGACGCGGGACCAACCAGGTTATCGCGGTTTCACTGGCCCGGTGGAGGAACCGCGCCCAGCTGGATCATCAGCCCGAGCGTGTCCATGAGGAGGCGGGTTTCCTTGATCCTGCCGTCCTGAAAGCGATCGATGACCATGCCCCAGACCTTGACGGCGCGCCCCGTAGCTTCCACGCCGAGGAACGCTCCCCTGTGCGTGCCCGTCCACTCGAAGCGGGTCAGCACGCGGTCGCCTTCCGTGAGTTGTTCCTCGACGCGCCAATGCATGTCCGGGAACGCGGCTCGCATCCCTCGTACGACATCCTTGAGGCCCTCGATACCGGGACCCTGGCCGGGGAACGGCACCTGCTCGACCATGTCCTCCCAGAAAAACCGCTCTGCGGCGTCGATCTGCCCTTGATTCAGGACTTCCTCGATGAACGCGCGAACCCTATCGCTTGTTTCATGCATGGAATGAACGTCTCCTGGTTGGCGAAATTGGGAAGTGAAAGCCGGTTGCTGCAGAGTAGACGGCCAAGCGCGACGACGTGCGTCGGAGTCACGCGAGAACGTGCGGTGGCGCACATTTCCAGGTTTGACTGTCAATGACTTTCATCAGGCTACGTGGCCGATGGCTGCGTTGCCTGTGAGCTTCGCGCGCCGGCGGACGGCATTCACCTCTTTGGGCGTCAGCCCGAGCGAAGCCAGAAACGCTGCATGCGAGTCGGGGCTTTCTGCCTCGAACTCTGCATGCCACCTGTCCATCTCCGCATCGTCGAAGCCGGCGCTACGCAGCATCGCCACCCACGCGTCTTTGCCACGCTTCCTTCCTCTCCGACGAAACGATGGTTGCGCGAGCAACGTCGCAATTGCATTCTGACGCTGTTTGAGACGCGCGATTTCCTCCGTTAGCACCATCAAATGCCTTTCAAGGATCTGGGCGGCTGCGTCTGCCTCGTTCGCGAGGACGTCGCGTATTGCGGCTAGTGGTAATCCGGCGGCCCGGTACGCGCAGATTGCGCGTAGACGTTCGCGTTGCGTCTCATCGTAGAGCCGGTAGCCCGCGGTGCTGCGTGCGACCGGCACGAGCAAGCCCAGCGTTTCATAGTGCAGCAGCGAGGAACGCGAGAGTCCCGCCTCGCGTGCCAGTCGTCCGAGAGTGAAACGAGCGAGACGTGTCATGACGGCAAGGGAAGTCTATCGGGTGAGAGAAAGAACAAGCGCGCTTCGGGCCGGTTCAGCTTGGCGGGCGAATAGTACGCGGCGACAAGCGCGCGGCAATCGCCGGAAAAGGCTGGTGCGTGTGCGAGAAACTCATCGAACGTGTGCAATGAATCCGATGCGCCGGCATGCGCCATCAGCCGGACCAAGGCTTCCGTAATTGTACGGTGGTATCGGCCCGGCGCGCCGAGATGCGTGGCGTATTGCGCGATACCGGCACAGGTGCGCTCGATCGCCTGGTCCAGCGGGAAGCGCTGCAGGTGTATCCACGCCACGCGCAGATGATTGCGATGATTGAACGCGGCCGGTGGCAACCTGCAGCTTAGAAAGGCTTCGAGGAAGGCGTCGTCGGTGAGATCGCGGGCGGTTTCCATTTCGATCGATACCCTGTCCGTTGAACAGGGTATCGATCGTGAAGGTGACTACGGTAGTCGAGTCAAGCGCCTTCGTGCCGCTTTGGCTCACTGGTGCCGTCGAACGCTCAGGCTCAATGTGTTGCATGAGGCGTGAAAGGCCTTCCAGCCCATCGAAAGGGGCGCATGGCGGATTGTTGGCTGCAAGCGCCCCATGTCTGGTCTGAAGGAGCGATGAAGCTGTATGTCAAGCGGCTCTCGACTAAAAGTTGGTATAGGTCTCGCCAAGAATGTCGGCCTCAACGGCACCACTAAATTTAACGCCGGAGACTGAAACGGTTTCGTGCTTTTTCGAGTCATGCCAATTCGTACCCGCAAAGCAATGGACCTTGGCGTTTTGACTATGCTCCCCCTTATGAGGCTTGAACGCCGGATTGCCCTTGATCGCGTTCTCGATCGCGGCCGCCAATCAAAAATTGCCGAAGAACCCGCGCGCCGCGACCATGCAGAACGGCGCGACGATGTCGGCGTGGTAGACCTGAAGCACTGCGGAAAGCCCACCATCCGTTGCACCACCCTGAACCGCCTGCGCGGCGACTGCCGCCTTGGCCTGAGCGAAGCCAGCTTTGACCGCGGCAAACGGATCGTTCGCGCCTGGCGCCGAGTCGACGTCGAGCACGCTGGTCAGGCCCGGCGCGACGTTGGCGTGCTTCCAGTAGGCCTCCTCGATCGCCGCATTGAAAAAGAACACCATTGGGTCGAGGTGGCCGCCGCATAGCAGCACGGGCGAGCGCGGCACCCAGTTGCGCAGATCGTTGCGCCTGAACGCCTGGCGCAGCGGCTGGGCCGGGCTCGCAGCGGGGGCCATCGCGGCGGTCGGCGTGGGAAAGGCGCCATCGGGATTGGCGATGGCGTCTTCGAGCATGCTCAGGCGATAGGCATTGCGCACGAGATTCGCGGTGCCGAATCCCATCGCGAAGAGCGGCGTCAATTCAGCGGGCGCCAGGGGCGGCGCGAGAGGCGGCGTCAACGAAGCGAACTGTGGCGCAGGCGGCGTGCTGCTGAAGAGCTGCGTTGCGGGCAGTTTGCCTTTGGCGAATAGCGTGTCCATTGACGTGACGCTCGGCAGCAGGTTCTCTATCCCAGGGGCATAGGGCGCCTCGAAAAAGTCGCCCGGCTTGCGATAGATATTGCCGTAGGCGTGCTGGTAGCTCGTGGTCACCAGCACCGTAAAGATCGTCGAGCCGAGGTCGACCTCGCCCTGGACGAGGGCATCGGCCATGGCGCCCAGCGCATACGGACCCGAGCCCGGCGCGGAAGCCGTGACGTTGATGCCGGCCGCCTGCAGCGCGCGGTGGGTCGCGAGCGCCACGTAGCCGCCTTGCGAATATCCAGTGACGAACAGCTTGCCGTTCTCACGCGTCTTGTTTGCCGGGTCGGGAAGGGCCATGGCGAATCGGGCCGCGCGCAATGAGTCGATCATGTCGGCGGATTGCTGGTCGCCGTTCAGATAGGGGTGATACGGCAAGGGGGAGCCCGAGTAGCCGGCATAGTTGCTAGCCACGACGAGATAACCTTGCGCCGCGTAGATCGCCGCCACCGCAATGCCTTCGCCCGCGCCGTCACCGTTGGCCGGGTCCGCTTGAGTAATGTCGGCGATGTTGTAGTTGCGGTAGGTCGTAGTGCCGTGTGCGTACAGCATGAGCGGACGCGGCCCCGTACACGAGGCGCCGCCGCCGGGGATCATCAGCGCGGCGCTCGACATGGTGGGTTCGCCTGCGCCGCCTATCGTGAGGTAGCGGAAGTACTTGATTTCGATGTCGCAGCGCGGCGTGCCGGCGACTTGCAGCAATTGCTGACCCGTTGCGTTCGTGTTTAGCAGTTTCGTGAAGTCGCTTGCGCTCAGGCGCAAGCTTGTTCTCTGCTCGACTAGCTGGCCGCGGAAAAAACAACTCAAGCCGCTGCATGTCGAGGCGGCCTGCACGACAACACTGGCACTCGACAAAAGGAAAGTCAGCAGTAGCCAACCCGTCTTAAGCATCGCTCCTCGCATTTCACGCTCCGTTTTTGCTGGTGTTCGGAAAATGGGTCTGCCTTGCAGAGTCAAACGAGTATAGGTAAACGAATTCGGCATTTGCTACTGGTTGTGGGAACAATTTTCCAGTGAAGTGCTTGATGAAGAGTGTGCGCAGGTGTTTTCCGGATGATTGGGATCCTATGTAATAAAACGTCTATTGTTCATAAAATAAAAGGCGAATTGCGATCCGACGGGCTACTATCTACTCAGAAGGATCACACATTCAACTACCAGGAGATTGGCAATGCCTCTCGTTTTCTCGAACATCAAGACAGACTGGGACAATGCGGTCGCATTAGGCGGAATCCTCCCCGCGGCAGCTACCTACGATGACGCGACAGACGAAGGCGGCACCCTTATTTACTTGCCATTCGAGATTCAGAACGAGGAGTATCACATCACCGTACCGCTCGCGAATGGTGGCGTGGCGAATTCCTGCCACGTAACCGCAGAGCGGCCGGCACCTATTCATCTCGATACCAAAAAAGGGAGGAAAGCCGGGACGACATACACCGTGAAGAACAAGCCGAGCGCGTATTACGATTTTGTTATTAGTGGGGGAGCGGTGCCGAATGTCGTGTTTTCGCACACAAGCAAAGTCGAGATCCTCGGAAAGGGGCCTCAGAAAGTCTTCAGTGCTAGTTTTACAGGCGTCCTGACCAACGCGGTGCAGGATATCATGCGCGCCTTTGCGCTACATATGCTCGGCCTCGGATCGGCGCACGCAACGCCGGGCTGACATTCAGATCGAAGCGAGCGATTTCGGACGTATCGCTTTCCCTTTGGCGTAGCGCCGGGCGTCCTTGCGTCGCCGACCGCGCCCTACGGCACAAGCGTAGTTACCTGCCCCGGCTGCACCACTTTGATCACGCCGCCCCAAATGCAAACGAGCGTACCTTGAGTATCCAGCGCCGGCATGGCGCCCAGCGTCACGGTTGGCGCACCGCCGGGAATCCACGGCGACGGTGTAGCCGGAACGCAGGGCATCGGCGTAAACACACCCAGCGCCGCGGCGGTCGCGGCGATCACTGTGGGATTCGCCGGGCTTTGGCACAGCGCGAACGGCGTGATATTGGCGACGGGAATCGAGTCGGCAATCGTCGCGGCGGGCACGCCGCTCACTAGCACGCGATTGACGGGGAGAACGTTCAGCGTGCCCGGCGCGCCGCCGAACGAGCATTGCAATGTGGCACCGGCGCAGACTTGCGGACTGGTCATGATGTACCTCCTTGTGCGTTGCCTGCGCGAGGATCAGGCCGAAGACGGATTGGCGAGCGACTGCCACCATTGTTTCCAACGCGGCAGCGGCTTGCCGTCCGCCGCTAGCGGGCGGTTGTCGTCGGTATAACGTTTCGCCGCTTCGAGCGGTTTTCCGGCATTGAACGACTGCCGCAGCGCGAGGCAACCATTCGGATGGAATCGTTGCAAGACCCCATGCAGCTTGCCGTTGCGGTAATGCGCTTCTTCGAGCAGCGTGCCGTCGGCCAGCCAGGTGCGCGATACGCCGTGCAGCACGCCGTTCGCGTAGTGCTCCTCGCGCTGGATCTTTCCATCGGGGTGGTAGAAAAGCGCCTTGCCGTCGAGCTTTCCGTTCGCATACTGCACTTGCGCTGAGGAATTGCCCTCAGGATAGAAATAGGTGGCCGGGCCGCTGAGCACGCCGTTCGCGTAACGCATCATCGCGACGGGGCGTCCTTCCGTCTCGATGCGCACGGGGCCGTGCAGCGCGCCGCCCAGCGTCGCGCCTTCAATGCGCGTGTCGTCGCGTTCTATCGTGACCGGTCGAATCGTCTCCATGCTCGCCTCAGTTGATCTTCACGATGCCGCCCTTGACCACCAGCATGCCGCCGCCGTCCACCGTCTGCTGCACGGCGCCCTTGTTCGTCACGCTCTGCGCCTCGTTCGAAAGCGTGCCGTCCGACTTGTTGGTCAGCGACGTCCCGGCCTGATTCGTGAGCGACACGGCGGCCTGATTCGTCAGCGACGCGTCGCTCTTCGCCGTGAGGTTGCCCGTGCTCTGCAGCGTTAGCGTGCCGCTCACCTTGATGGTGAGGTTGCCGTCCACAGTGAGCGTCATGTTGCCCGTCACTGTCTGATCGAGATTGCCGCCCACGGTCCGCGTCTCGTTGCCGCCGGCTTTCACGGTGCGTGCGCCTTTGATGTCGACGGTTTCGTCGCCCGTCTTGACGGTCGTGATGCGGTTGCCCTGTTCGACCGTGAGCGTATCGTTGCCTTCCTTGATCGTATGCGCGCGGTCGTTCTTGATCGTGCTCGTTTCGTTGTGGTCTATGGTCCACGTCGCGTCGTTGATCACCTTGGCGTTCAGGTCCTTTTGCGCCTGCAGGAAGATTTCCTCGCTGTCCTGTTTGTCTTCGAAACGCAATTCGTTGAAACCGTTGCCGCCTTTCGAGGTATTCGTCTTGATGCCGGATTGCGTCTGGTTGTCGGGCAGCGTATAAGGCGGCAGGTTCGCGCCGTTATACACGCTGCCCGTAATGAGCGGCCGGTCCGGATCGCCGTCGATGAAAGTCACCACGACTTCGTCGCCCACGCGCGGCATGAACTGCATGCCAAAGCGCTTGCTCGCCCATGGCTGTGCCACGCGAATCCAGCACGAACTCTGTTCGTCGTTCTGGCCGTCGCGGTCCCAGTGAAACTGAACCTTCACGCGGCCGTACTGATCCGTCCACAACTCCTCGCCGCTTTTGCCCACCACCGTCGCGGTCTGCGTGGGCATGAAGGGGCGCGGCGTGATACGCGCGGGCCGCCATGTCGTCGCGAACGGAAACGCTTCGAAGCGGTTGCGATAACGGTTGTGGTCGGCTTCGTGAATCACGCTGCGTACGACCCATTCGATGTTGGCGTCGCTCGATTCGTGATCGGCCAGCGTAAAGCGGCAACCCGGCGCCAGCGCGCGGCAGTCGCTTTCGCCAATGAGGATTCGTGTGGGTGCACGCAGCGCGTCTACGCGGTGCCTGGAGAGTGTGGAGCCATCGCCACTGGTGGCATAGCGCCCTGGGTACTCGTACACGCTATGCCCGTTCGACGCCGCCTGTGCCTGCGAATAGAGCTGCGCGGTCGGCGTCTCCCACGCGTAGTCGGTATGCGAGAAGAGCCCGGTGGCCGTCTCTTCGACGACCTCGCAATGGACGATCTGCGTCGATTCGCGTGTGCCGCTCGTGCCGCCTGTGTAGTGCAGTGTTGCGTCGCCGGGCAAGGGCGTGAAGGCGTCGTTGCTGTCGGCAATGACGAGCGTATGGCTGCCCGTATCGTGGCGGAAGAAATAGAACCAGCCTTCCTCTTCGCAAAGGCGGCTCACGAACGCAAAATCCGATTCCGCGTACTGCACGCACCATTCGCGCGTAGCCGGCGTGCCCGTGATGGAGATGGAGTAGTCCGTCAAGCTGTGCCCCCCGAATACGGCCTGGATGATCTCCTGCGCGTTTTTGCCCTGAAATATGCGGTTGTTTCGCGAGAGGGTGAGCAGCCACAACCACGAACGCAGTTCCAGGGTGAAGTGGCTGGCATCTATCGTCGAGGGCAACTGCGCGGCGCGCGTGCAAACGGCGTCGATGAGCCGAGGCGATTCGCCCCACGCGAGCGAGAGCGTTGCATGGTTGGCCGTCATGCCCGAGGGCGCGGGCGGCGGCAATCCGCCGTGAGCGTGCAGCGTCAGCGTGGTGGGAGCGTCCAGTGCCTCGCGCGCCTCGAAGCTGGCGGGAAAGAGGGTGCTGAACGCGCTGCCGGTGAGGCTGATGCGCGCATCGGTGTCGGCGGAGATGGGGCGGTTCATCGCGAGGGTAGTGTTTCGTGGCTGGTGGTGTGCATCGTCATTCGAGCGCCCACTGCGCGAGCGTGCCGACCAGCTCGTTCATCAGCACGTTGTCGATCTCGCGCGCACCACCCGCGGCGCGGCAGCGCGCGAGCACGGCGTCGATGATCCTGCTGTCGAAGGCGAACTGTTTGCCCGTCGCATCGCGGTACCGTATGCGCAGTTGTTCGAGCTTCTTTTCGATGATGGCGCGCAGCACCGTGTCGTCGAGCGCCGCATAAGGCACGGCGGTCATGCGCGCGAGAAACGCCGGGCGAAACGCGTGCAGCAGTTCTTCGTGCAGCCGCCGCGCAAAGGCATCGGTGGCAAGCGTTGCGGCAGGCGTATTGAGCAGCAATTCGGCGCCGACGTTGCTGGTGGCGAGGATCACCGTGTTGCGAAAATCCACCACGAGCCCGGTGCCGTCTTCCATGACGCCCTTGTCGAAGACGTTGTAGAAGGCTTCGAGCACGTCGACATGCGCTTTTTCGATTTCGTCGAGCAGGACGACGCTATAAGGGCGCCTGCGCACCGCCTCGGTGAGCTGGCCGCCGCTCGCATAGCCCACATAGCCCGGCGGCGCGCCGCGCAGCTGCGAGACGGCATGCGCTTCCTGATACGCGGCGAGGTCGATCACGATGAGATTGCGCTCGCCGCCATAGAGTGCATCCGCAAGGGCGTAGGCCGTCTCTGTCTTGCCGACCCCCGTTGGTCCCACGAGCAGGAAAACGCCTACCGGGCGCAACGGGTCGGCGAGCCCCGCGCGCCAGGCCTGGATGCGCATGGCGATGCGGTCGAGCGCCGCGTCTTGCCCCACGATACGCTGCGCGAGACGGCCCTTGAGCGTGCGCACGGCGTGCGCTTCGTCAGCGAGCATCTTGCCCACGGGAATGCCGGTCCAGCTTGCGATCACGGCGGCGATGGTTTTCGAGTCCACGCAAACCGGCACCATGGGGTCGTCGTCGCGAATCGCTTCGAGGCCGCTTTCGAGGCGCGCCAGTTCAGCGGCGAGGTCTTCGCGCGGGTCCGCGGCCTCGTTGTTCTCGTTCGCGTCCGCGTTTTCTGGCGGTTCGTGCGTGCCTTCGTTGAAAGCATCGCGAGGCGCCGCGTCGAGGGCGGCCAGACTCGCGCGTACCGCGAGAATCTCACGCACGGTAGCGGCTTCGTCACGCCAGCGTCCCTCAAGCGTCTCGACAAGCGTGGCGTTGTGCGCATGTTCGGCTTCGAGCGCGGCGAGACGCTGCGTGTGATTCGCGCCGAGTACCGTTTCCGTGCGCAGGCGCAGCAGCTCGTCGTCGAGCGCGCGCTGCCGGTGCCTGGCCGCTTCGAGTTGCGGCGGCGTGTCGTGCTGCGCCAGCGCCACGCGCGCGCAAGCGGTATCGAGCACGGCGATCGCCTTGTCGGGCAACTGGCGCGCGGAGATGTACCGGTGCGAGAGTTTCACCGCATCGACGATGGCGGCGTCGAGGATCGTCACGTTGTGATGCGCTTCGAACTTTTGCGCCAGCGCGCGCAGCATCGCGATGGCCGTCGGCTCGTCGGGCGCCTCGATCTGCACGAGCTGGAAGCGCCGCGCGAGCGCGGGGTCGCGCTCGAAGTACTTCTTGTATTCGAGCCACGTCGTGGCCGCGATCGTGCGCAGCTCGCCGCGCGCAAGGGCGGGCTTGAGCAGATTGGCGGCGTCGCTGCCGCCTTCCGCGCCGCCTGCGCCGATCATCGTATGGGCCTCGTCGATGAAGAGCACCACCGGTCGCGGCGAGTGCCGCGCTTCATCGATCACGGCGCGCAGACGCCGCTCGAACTCGCCTTTCAGGCCCGCACCCGCCTGCAGCAGCGCGAGGTCGAGCATGCGCAGCGAGACTTCCGCAAGCGGCGGCGGCACGTCGCCCGCCGCGATGCGCAGCGCGAGACCTTCGACCACGGCCGTCTTGCCCACGCCCGGCGCGCCCACGAGCAACGGGTTGTTCTGTCGCCGCCGCAACAGGATGTCGAGCGTTTGGCGAATCTCCGCATTGCGTCCGATGATCGGGTCGATGCGTCCGGCCCGCGCTTCGGCGGTGAGGTCGAGCGTGTATTGGTCGAGCAGGGCGGGCGCTGGCGCCTCGGGCTTGAGGGCACCGGTCAGCACGGGAAGGCTCGCGCTGTCGTCCATGGCCGCTTCGAGCGGTGCGATCGGCAATGTCGAGGCAAGCGGCGACATCGCTTCGATAGGCGCGAGCCAGACACTCATATTGGCGCGCAGCGCGGCGCTCGCCACGCGCAGCAGCGTGGGCGCCCCATGCACGGCGCGGGCGCGCAGCGTGTCGTTTTCGAGCAGGGCGATAAGCAGCGTCGCCGCGCGCACGCGCGGTTGCTGGAGCACGACGGTGGATTGCACGAGCGCGTCCTGGAGCCACACGAGCAGGTCGGGCGAGAACGACGGCATGCCCGTGTTGCCGCGCTTGAAGCGCGCGATCGTCATGCGGATCTCGGCGCCGAGCGCGGCGCGGTCCACGCCGAAGTGCGGCAGCACGCACGCGAGATCGCCGCCCTCGGGTTCGGCGAGCGCGAGCAGCCAGTGTTCGATTTCGACCACGAAATGCGTCTCGCGCAGGCATTGCTGCGCGGCGCGTTCGAGGGCTTCGCGCGGCTCGCGCTCGAGGCGCGCAACGAGCGTCTTGAGATCGAGCGTCACGGCCCGGTACGCCCCGGAACGTCTTCGGGCGCGAGGCGCGTGAGGCGCGCGGGCGCCGATTCCGCGGCGCCGGCCCAGGCGGTCCAGCCGAGCTTCGGCGGCGCGTGCCGCGAGAGGCGCGCGCGCGGCAATTCGCCCGCGGCGAGCTGCAGTTCGAGATGCACCTTGAGTTCGGCGCCGAACCATTCGGCGGCCAGCGAATTCAGTGCTTCGTGAGCGGGCGCGCCGGGCAGGAAGGCTTCGTACTGCGCACGCCTGAGCGGACCCAGCCGCACGCGTATGCCCTGGTGTTCGTCCCAGATCCTCGTGCCCGCTACGGCATCCTGACCGAGCCGCCGGTTGCGTCCACCGGAGCCGATCGCCGTGCGGCTCGCCGGAGGCAGCGTGCGCCAGCCGCCTTCGAACGGCGTCGAGCGCACGTGCACGCGGAAATGATGCAGCACCATGACGTCGAAACCCGCGATCGAGCGTCGACGGTTCGCGAAGAGGCCCGCGCGCGCCAGCACGGCGCGCAGGTCGAGCGGCTCGGGCGGTATTGCGGCTTCCTGCCCCGCGCGGTTGTACGAGGCGCGCGAGTTCAGCGAGGCGTTGCCCGTCAGCGCGCGCAGCACGACATCGGCCGAGCGCTGCGTCGTGGCGGGCAGCGGCTCGGCGCTGCGGTACTTGCGCTGTGCGCGATAGAGCAGCGCCAGCAGCCGGTGCTGGAAGATGTCGAGAAACGCCGCCGCCGAGCGGTCCTTGCGGCGCAGACGGTCCTGCAGCCATTCCTGCCATGCACCGGGTAAGGGGCCGTTCGGGCCGCCGAGCGCGAACGCGTTAACCTGGAGCTGGGGCGGTCCCGCATGTCCGGATTGTGCGGAAGCTTCTTCGCCCGCCTGAGGCGCAAAAGCGAGCGAGCGCGGTAAGCCGCGCCGCAATGGCCCGAGCGCGCTCGCCGGAAACGCGGGAGACAGATTGCCGCTCAACGCGAGCGCTTCCTGGCCGGGGTCGAGCCCGGTCCCGAGCGGCTGCGCGTGCGGCTGCAACAACTCGAGCAGGCGCACGGCCTGCGTGAATTCGAACGCGTGCGGTTCGTCGAACAGCCTCTGCGTCAGAGAACGAGCGGGCTGCCCATCGTCGGCCGCCATGTGCGGATCTCCCGACCGTCGCGCACGAGCGAGGTCTGTACGAAACGGTTGACGCTCGCATAGAGCGAGAAGAATTGCGCGAGCACGCCGGAAAAGAGCACGGTGCTCGCGCCCACGAAGCTCGCTTCGTCGAGTTCGATCCGCACGCCGAGTCCATTGCGCCAGCCGCGCCAGCGGTCCGTACCGACATGCGCGACGATGGGTTCGCTCGACACGGCCACGAGCCCCGCGATCTGGCGCTGCGACGGGGCATGCGCGCCGAGATTGTGGAGCATCAGCATTTCGCGCAGCGACTGCAGCGCTTGCGGGCCTTCCACGATCGACGTGTGATTGAGGACGAGCTGCGACACGAGGCGCCAGCGCGACGTGCCGTCGAGCGCGGCCACGATCTGCGGCGTGGGCCGATGCGCAATGCGCACGCTCGCCACGGGGCCCGGCACTTCGAACGACAGCGCGGCGCCCGGCGCGAGCCGGTGGGCCAGATGACGATTGGTACACAGCAGATCCGCAGTGAGCGTGCGCGCTGCGGGCGCGGCGGGATTGAAGCGCGTATCGACGAATGTGAGCATGACATCGCTGCCGGGACGTGACGGATGCAGCCCGCTCACGCGCCGCGCGTACCAGTACACAGCCGAATCCGCGCCGTGCATCGAGCCGTACCAGGGCGGCACGTCCGTGACCGTGCGGCCCGCCACGGCGCGCACGTTGCGCACGGCGTAGATCTCGGTGCTCGATTCGCGGTGCGCGTCGGGGCTCACGCGCATTTCACGCGCCGTCCCGTCGGGCCGCAAGGGTTCGGAGGTGCGCGCGAACAGATTGAGCGCGCTCGCGCAGCCGAGCTGGATATCCTGCGTATGCAGCGTGAAGCGCCCGCGCGGGGCGGCCGTGAAGCCGATCACGAGATCGAGGCTGTCGAGTGCATCGGCCGGCGGCTTGAACGGCAGATCGAAGAACGCGAACTTCTCGGGAAAGGCGAAGTACTCGACGAGCAGTCGGCAGGCCGGATGCGCACCGTCTTCGAGCGGCAGCAGCGCGTCTTCCTCGTCGAAGCCAACCGGGGAGGGCAGGCCGCGTTGCGCCTGTAACGTACCCTCGGGGGTCTGCAGCCAGGTGGCGGCGCTGTGTGCGCCGAGCAGGTCGTAGAGCGCGGCGGAGGTGACGGGCGACCCCGTGAGGCGCACGCGCAAGCGCTCGATCGGCAGCGCGCCCAGCTTGTGCGGCCCGATGCCCCGCAGCGTGAGCCGCAGTGCCGATTGCAGCGACGCGTTGCCGGTGAGCGCCTGGGCTTCCTCGGCGTCGAGCAACTGGGCGGCGGCGAGGGTGATCGGCCAGAGCGTCACGTCGCTGCACGTGCGCCAGTGGATCGTCGCGCCGCTCGCGTCCACGTGCATGAGGGTCGTGTCGCGCGGCACGCGATAGCCCGCGGCGATGCTGCCTTGCGTGGGATCGGGCTCGAACTGCACGATCGTCATGGAAGGCACCGGCCGCGACGCGTAGGGATAAAACTGTTCGAGAAGGCCGTCCGTGAGCGTGGTGTATTCGTCGTCGAGCGTGCGCTGGAGGCGAGCGGTTAGCACCGCGAAGCTTTCGATCAGGCGTTCGACGTTCGGATCGGCGCTCTCGCCGGGGCCGAGTTCGAGCCGCCGGGCGATCTTCGGATAACGCTGCGCAAAGCCTTCGCTCGCGCGGCGCAGATAAGTCAGCTCGCGCTGGTAGTAGTCGAGCAGTTGCGCATCAAGCGAGTCGTTCATCGACGATCCCGATGGACTGCGTTTCGCCATCCTGCCCGGCGACATAGGTGACGACGTGCTCCACGCCGTCGCTGCCGCGCAGCGTTCCCCGAATGCGCAGGCACAGCCGCCATGGCGCGGCGGCGTCCGCTTCGATTTTCACGCGCGGCTCGCGAAGGCGCGGCTCGAACGCGCGAATCGCCTCGGCCACTTCGCGCTCGATCACCGCCCGGTCCTCCGCGCGTGCCGCGCTTTGGCCGCTCCAGTCGGGCAGGCCGTAAAGCAGGACGTCCGGCGCGCGCGGCAGGCGTGGCGTGCCGCGGCGCGTGTTGAGAAGGCGCAGCAACTCCGCGCGCACCGACGCGCGCAAGCCGGCCGCGTCCAGTGTGCGCGCGGCGAGCTCGTCGACGGACTCGTGCGCGTCGAAGGGCGCGTCGTCGGCCAGCCGCTCGAAGAGCGGCATGGGCGCGATGGCGATGAAGGCGCGGACGTTCGCCATAGGCGGTGCGCGCTAGGCTGCTGCCTTCACGACCTTGTTCGCGGCCAGGTCCCACGTCGTGGCCGCGGTGCCTTCCTTGGTGGCGTCGTCCTTCTGCGCGGTGAGTTCCCACTTGATCTTCGTGAAGTTCAGCGAGAGGGTTTCCACGGGCTTGCCACCCGCGCCGCCCGACACGCTCACGTTGCTCAGCACGACGTTGTTCAGCGTATAGGTGATGAACGGCATGATCTTGCCGTCGCTTTCGGCGGCGTTGCGGCCCACCACGATGGTCGCGCTCGCGATGGCCTTGCCGGAGCAACAATATTCGTTGAGCGTGGGCGTGGCGACGTCGACGAACTTCGTCACGGTGAATTCGCCGAGATGGGGCTTGCCCGAGGTGCGCTCCGAGTTGCTGACGTCGTTGGTGACCTGCATCGCCACGTTGTGGCTGTACGACATCAACTCGATCTTGTCGGTATAGCCTTCCAGCGTGCACTCGCCTTTGATGTCGCTGCCGAGGTCGAGAATGATCGAATCCATGGTTTGCTGCTCCCGAAGCAGTAAAGAACCGCGCGGGCCGCGTGCGCGGCGCCAGGCGCGTTCAGGGACCAGGGGCGCTCATGCGCCGCCTGGCCGTCGTCTGTTCATCGAATCGCTTTTTTGCGGGTGGATCAGGCGGCCGCCGGCGGCGGCAGCGTCGCCACGAGCCGGATCGAGGCAGTGAGTTCCTCGAGCTGGAAGTGCGGCCTCAGGAATACCGTCGCGCGGTACGCGCCGGGTTTGCCCGGCACATCTGTCACGTCCACGCGCGCCTCGCGCAGCGGATACTGGGCCTTGATTTCCTGTGGCGCGTTGTCGTTCACGAGCACGTAGTCGGCAATCCACGTGTTGAGATAGGCGCGCACGTTATCGCGCGTCATGAAACTGCCGACCTTGTCGCGCATGATCGCCTTGATGTAGTGCGCAAAGCGCGACGCCGCGAGGATATACGGCAGCATGGCCGAAATGCGCGCGTTCGCCGTGGCCTCGGGCGTGTTGTAGAGCGCCGGCTTGCAGGCAGTCTGGCCGCCGAAGAACACCGCGAGCCCTTCGTTCTTCTTGTGCACGAGTGCAATGAAGCCGAGCGAATCGAGCTCCTTTTCGCGGCGGTCGGTGATCGCCACTTCCGTGGGGCACTTCATGGCTTTGTCGCCCGAAGCCGTCTGAAAGATATGGTCCGGCAGGCGCTCGACCGCGCCGCCGCCTTCCACGCCGCGAATCGCGGCGCACCAGCTGTACTGCGCGAACGCGTTGGTGATCCGTTGCGCGAGGGCATAGGCGGAGTTGCCCCACAGGTACTTCGAGTGGTCGGTGCCGTCGACATCTTCGAAGAAGTTCATGCCCTCCACCGGATTGCTGTCCGGATGATAAGGACGCCGCATCAGGATGTGCGGGAGCGTGAGCGCAACATAGCGCGAGTCTTCGCTCTTGCGGAATTCGCGCCAGCGCGCCATGTCGATCGTCTCGAAGACCTTCGAGAGATCGCGCGGCACGCCCAGCTCCGTGAAGCTCGACATGTCGAACAGCTGCGGGTGTGCCGCCGAAATGAACGGCGCGTGCGCGGCAGCGGCCACGGAGGCGAGCTTTTCGAGCAGGCTCACGTCAGGCGTCTGGCGCGTGAAGTAGTAGTCGCCCACCAGCACGCTGAAAGGAAAACCGCCGAACGTGCCGTATTCCTCTTCGTAGATCTTCTTGAAGAGCGCGCTCGTGTCGACGTCGATGGCCTTCTCGAGATCGTTTTGCAGGTCTTTCTTCGAAGCGTTCAACAGGCGCAGTTTCAGGCGCGTGCCCGTTTCGGAGCCCTTCACCAGAAAATGCAGTCCGCGCCACGACGACTCCAGCGCCTGCATGTCGGGGTGATGCAGCACCTCGTTGAGTTGCTCGCTGATCAGCTCGTCGATCTTGCGGATGTGATCGTTGATCATCGCCACCGTGTCGCGGCTGATGGTCATGTTCTTGTCGAGCACCTGCAGCGCGAACTCGGCGAGCAGTTCGCGCGCGTGCTGCTGCTGCTCCTCGTATTGCGCCATGCGTCCTTCGTGCACGATGCGGTCGAGCAGCGTGACCGTACCCGCCTGCGCGGTCGCGGCGGCCTGTATATCGGACATGATTGTCTCCTCGCGTTGGGCTTAGCTGGCCGGCGTGTCACTGGAAGGGCTGGCGGGTGCAGCGGCGTCGCCCGCGGGCGGCGGCAGCTGCGCAGTCGGCGTGTCCAGCGGGTGGGCCGAGCGGATTTCGCTCAACCCCTTCGGGTCATGGACCACTTCCTGGAGCAGCTTGTCCAGTTCGTCGTTGCCGTCGAGCTTGGTGAGGAGGTCGCGCAGGCGCAGCCGCGCGTCGTAGAGCTGTTTGAGCGGGCCGATCTGCTGGACGATGCTCACAGGATCGAAGTCGTCGATATGCTCGAACTTCAGCTCGACGTTGATCTTGCTGCTGTCGGCAGCGAGCGTATTGTCGACCTGCAGCGTCACGCGCGGCCCGATCGACTTCATCACGTCGTTGAAATTGTCGCGGTCGATGTCGACGAAGCGGCGCTCCGTCATTTTCGGCAACGGCTCGACAGGCTTGCCGGACAAGTCGGCAAGGATGCCCACGACGAGCGGCAGTTCACGCTTTTCGATGGCATTGCCCGTTTCGACGTCGTACGTGATCTGGACACGCGGCGGTCGGTTCCGTTCGAACCAGTGCTGGGTACTGTCGGCCATGGTCACCTCGGTGGCGGTCGTTCTTCTATTGCATTGTGTAACGGGAGAGATGCACGTTTGTCGTCAATCTAGCCTTTTCATGATGCGTTTTCTTTAAGACGACAATGCCCCGCAAAACGTAATTAAACGATTGCCAGGTGTATTCCCGGTCCTTCAGAAAAAGCACAGCTAAAGCATGCCCCGGATTCGTCAGACGAGAGCATTCACGGCGTCAGGCGTTCGCGCTGCGTGCGGCTTAACCTTGTCCTTCGTCGCGTACGTCGTGAAGATAGACGGTCACGACTTTAGGACAGTAAACGCGGAATTTCAAAGTATATTTACGGCGCATAGACTCATTTCCTTTCAAGTTTATTTGCGCATTGTTTTTGAATTGATCGATTAGAAAATCGTTATTGCAATTTTGCGTGGGGCGCTTGTAGACTACGCGCGAAACAGCTTGCGCTGCAGAACATGCGCCTTGATTAGAAATACGAACTAGCATGAGCTATCCTGCGCGCGGGCAGGAGGCATCGCGGACAAGAGGCGACGCACACAATGGGGATTGCGCAGTGATCACCACGTTATTCGCCGGCGCGTCGCGCGCCGCGAAGCCGTGCGGCTGGCGTGCCGCCGCGCTGGCGTTCGCGCTCGCGCAGGTGCTCGCGGCGTGTTCGTCGCTGCCCAAGGTACAGGTAGATACCCTGGCCATTGCCGTCTCCACTCAGGCGAATCAGGACACGCCCATTGCCGTGGACGCCGTGCTCGTGCGCAATCAGCAACTGCTCGACGCGTTGCTCGGCCTGCCTTCGGCGAAGTGGTTCGCTCAGCGCGATCAATGGCGCCGCGATCATCCCGAAGACATCACGGTCGTGTCGTTCGAAGTCGTGCCGGGTCAACAGATCGCGGCGGCGCCGTTTCCGTTTGGCGGCAAGCGGGGCGCAGGCGTGGTGGTGTTCGCCGACTACCAGACTCCGGGCGCGCACCGCGTGAGGCTCGATACGGGGCCCGCTCACGCGCTGCTGCTGCTCGGCGACCAGGATCTGAGCGTGCAGGCCGCACATTGAGCAGCCAAACGGTGTGACGCAACGGTGTCATGTAGTGGCGCGCCAACACTGAACGACGAAACGTTTAGCAATAGAAAGCAAACACATCATGCGTACTTCGTTTCCCGATCCGGTCTGCTGGTTCGACGGCATGCCCTTGCTGCCGCAACATTTCCAGACCCAGGCGCTGCACGCGGCGGGGCACGCCGCCTTGCTCGCCGGCGCCGCGCGCGCGCATTACTGGGGCGTGCTCTCCCTGGAGCACGACGCCGCGGGGCTCGCCCAGGGGCTCGTGCGCATCAGCGCGCTCGAGGCGATTCTGGCCGACGGCCTCGCCATTCGCCACACGCCGCACGATCCCGTGCTGGAGATCGACGTAAGCCACGCGTTCAGCGCGCCGGACGAGGAAGTCACGATCTATCTCGCGGTACCACCGCTGTATCGCGGCGGGCAGCTCGATCCGCAGGCCGGGCGCTACACCCAGCGCGAGAGTCCGGATGTTCCCGATCTTGTCTCGGGTGGCGAGCCGGCTTCGATCACGACGTGGACGCCGCGGCTGCATCTCATGACGGATCTCGGCCGTCACGAATTCGACCGCCTGCCGCTCATGCGCGTGAGGCAGCAGGGCGGCGGCGTGGCGATTGCGGACTACGCGCCGCCTTGTCCGTTCGTGCGCGCCGACTCGGTGCTCGGGCAACGCGTCATGCAGCTGCTGCTGCGCGTGCGCGAAAAGTGCGTGTTCCTGGCCGGACGTCTGCAGGCCGCGCAACGCGCGGAAGAGCGCGACGATTCGGCCCAGATCGAGCGCCAGCTTTGCGCGCTCTGGAGCCGTCTGCCCGAAGTGGAGGCGACGCTCGTCACCGGCATCGCGCATCCCGCCGAACTGTATCGCGCCGTTGCGGGCATGACAGGCGCGCTCGCGGCGCTGCGTCCCGCGCGCGGCGTGCCCGCCTTCGCGACGTTCGATTACATGGCGCTGCTCGCGTCGTTCGATCCGCTGCTCGCATGGGCGGACGAAGCGCTCGCGACAATCCGCCAGGGGTATCGCGTACGCGCGTTCACCGAGGAAGGCGGCAGTTTCTGGATTGCGCCGCCGTTCGAAAGTGGCGGCAACGTGGCGCGCGAACTCGTGATCGGTTTGCGCATGCCGCCCGACGCGGGCGAGCACGACGCGAGCGTGTGGCTCGATCATGCCGTCGTCGCGTCGCGGCCCTACGTGCCCACGCTCGCGCGCCAACGCATGCGCGGCCTCGCGCGCCGGCGGCTCGCGCGCGAGGAGCGCGCGGCCTACGCGACGGGCGACGACACGACGCTCTTCGCGGTGGCCGTGGAGGATGCGTGGTTCGACCGCGCGCAGCCGTTGTGCATCGAAGTCCGTACGACCGTACCGGGCCGCGCGCCCTGGGCGGTGCAACTCTTCACGCCCACGGGCGACGCCGCCGACGACGCACGCCAGGGGGGAGCCGATCATGCTTGATGCCAGCGACCCGACCGACGAGCGCCTGCCGCTCATGCGCGCGTTCGTCGTGGCGTTCGCGTTTGCGGAGAACGCGCGCTTGCGCGCGGTTGCGCAGGCGGCGAATGCAGCCAGCGCCGCGAATGCCGCGAGCGCAGAGACGCCCGCCGATCCCCAGCGCGATGCCGACGCGCTCGCCACGCAACTGCAGTCCGCCACACGCAAGCTCGCGCGCGATGCGATGGCCTGGACCGGCGCGGCGGCCGAAGCGGACATCGCCGCCGCGCAGTACGCCTATGTCGCGCTGCTCGACGAATTGCTGCTGTTTTCGGCGTGGAATGGCGCGAGCGCATGGGAAACGCATCCGCTCGAAGCGCGCATTTTCGGCACGCGTGCGGCGGGCGAGCGCATTCCGGCCGCCATCGAAACCTTGCTTGCGCAGCGCGATCCGGCGCAGCGCGATCTCGCCAACGTCTATCTCGCCTGCCTCACGCTAGGCTTTCGTGGCCGCCTGCGCGGCGAGGCGGGCGCCTTGCGTCACGACCAGTTGCGCCACGCGCTGTTCGCGTTCGCCATGCAGCGCGACCCCGAGCCCGACCGGCTTGGCGCGCCGCTCGAACGCGCCGCGCTGGCGCCGCGCGAAACCCGTCTGCTCACGCAGATGTTTCCAGACCGCGCACGGCTCGCGCTATTCGTGGGCGGCGGATTCGCGGTGCTGCTCGGTATCTCACAGTTGCTGTGGCTCTACGCGACGGCGCCCGTGCGGCCATCGCTCGAACAGTTCGAAACGGTCTCGTTGGCGCAAGGGCGTCCGGCGCAGGCGAGCCATACGAGTACCACGGGCATGGTGCTGCCGCGCGCACGGACGGTGCACAGGCTGCGTCCGGTGGTTCCGCCAGGCGACGTTCAGGCTGCCATGCCGCAAAGTCAGGACATGCCCGCGGCGGCTACGGTCTCCATGACGCCGCCCGCCACGCTCGCACTCGCCGCACGGCGCATCGTCACGGTGAGCGCGCAGAACGCCGGCGAAGGCAGCGAAGACAGCCCGGGCGCCACGCCGCGCGGAGCACGGCCATGACGACCACACTCGTAGTGGTCCTGATCGTCCTCATCGCGCTGTTGATCGTGGGGCTCGCGGCCGTGCTCGTCGTGCGCTGGCTGCGCGGGCGCGACGAACGCAGGCCGCTGCGCAACTTCTCCGCGATGATGCGCACGGCGCACAACGCGATGGGCGTGCACGATCCATACTCGGTGCCGCGCGTGCTGGCCACGGGCGCACCGGCGGCGCTCGACGCGCTGGCGCTCAGCTGGCGTCTCACGCCCGTTGGCGAGCCGGCGTGGTTCGGCAGGCTTTGGCATGACGCCGAAGGCATTCTGATCGCAGAGCCAGGCGAGTCGCTCGGTGCGCGTGCGGCCGCCGAGCGCCGGCGCGGCTCGACCGGCGGGCGTTTGCTGCGCGGTCTGCTGCGCAACCGGCCGGGCCGGCCGCTCGACGCGCTCGTGTGGGTGATCGCGCTCGATACGCTCATCGACGAAAACGGGACCGCGCGCGCGGACACCGACGCGGCGCTCGAAGCCTCGCGCACGGTGCTCGCGCTGCAGCGTCAACTGGGCCAGATGCTGCCGCTCTACGTGGTGGTGACGGGCTGCGACGCGCTGCCGGGCTTCGATGCGCTCGCGGCCAGGCTGCGCCGCGAACGCATCGAAACGCCGCTGGGCTGGGCCTCGCCGTATGCGCCGCGGCGCGCCTTCGAAGCCGCGTGGGTGGACGAAGCCTTCGCCGACATGAGCCGCGCGCTCGCGGCGACGGTCACCGAAATGGGCACGCTCGACGGCGCGCTGGACGGCGACGTCTTCCTGTTGCCGCAGCGCATCGACACCCTGCGCGAGCCGTTGCGCGAGCACATCGAGCCCACCTTGCGCGGCGCAGCCGACGGCACCGCGCCGCTCCTGCGCGGCATCTGGTGCGTGGGAGCGATGCCGCAGGCGCAGGAGCGCGAGGAGCCCGCCATCACGAACGCGGCGCGCAGGGAGGCGCGCGCCGCGGTGGCGCCGGCCTTCGCGTCGCGCCTGTGGCACGACTTGCTGATGCCGGGGCAGGGGCTCGCGCTCGCCATTCCGCGCGTGCTGGCGCTGCGCATGCGTCGCTACCGTGTCGCCACGTTCGCAGCGATCGCGTTGGGCGTGTGCTGGTGCGTGGGCCTGGGCGTCGCCACCTGGCACGTGCGCAGCGACGCACGCTTGCTCGCGAGCAGTTACGACGCGCTCGCGCTCGCCAGCGTCGCCTGGCACGAAACGGGCACGAGCAGCAGCGAAACGGCGGCGGCGAACGCGCTGGGCAGCGCGGCGAACGCCTTCGTCAAGGTGCCGCGCTGGCAGCTCGCCACGCCGTTCATGCCGCTGTCGTATTTCGGCCTGCACCGCCGGCTCGACGACGCGCAATACCACGTGCTGAGCGGGCTCGTGTTCTCGCCGCTGCGCGCGCGGCTCGTCAGCCGTCTCGCAGAACTGAACTGCGACGGCGCCAACGAGTCGGGCGACAACGCGAGCCTCGTGGCCGCCGCGCGGCGTCCCCAGGACCTGCCCGAGTACACGCAGGGCACACGGCTCGTCACGAACGCGGCGCAGACCGAGCGGCTGATCACGAACTACAACGAACTAGTGGAACGCGATTCGGGCAACACCGTGATGCTCGCTCAACTCATGCGCGGTGCGGTGGGCGTGAGCTTTTCCCCCGATCATGTGGCCGACCGCGCGGGTCTGGACGACGCCGTGCGCGCGACTGCAGTGGAAGGCGGCGAACTGTCGTTCGACGGCACCGAGGCGCGCGCCGCGCACGCACGGGCGAGCGTGTGCTTCGAGGAGACCTTCGATCGCTGGTTCGACGACATCTATCAGGACTCCTCGCTCACGACGAACGCCGCGCAAATCCAGGCCATGCTCGCCGATCTCAAGGCGCCCGGCGCCGTGCCGACCACCGCCTCGCTCTCCGAACTGGCCACGCGCATCGACGCGCTCGCGATCCAGGTCGACACCGCGGACCACGGCTGGGCGGGCACGCACGGCCAGGAACTCGTGCCGGGACTCACGGCGACCTTCGACACCGCAAAGGGGCTGCGCCTGATCGGCGCGACTCCCGTGGCGAGCGTGCTGGAGCACGAACAGAGCGAACAAAGCGCGTTCGCGGCGCGCTGGCTCGCGAGCGGCAACCTGCCTGGCGTGCTGGCCTCCAATCCCCCCACAGGGCTGCAACTGGCCTCGGACCTGCTGCCGCTGCGCGACGCGTTGCGCACGCTGCTCGGCCAGTCGTTCGTCGCGGGCGAAGGCAGCGCGACGGCCGAAATTCGCGGCGTCGATGCCGGCTCGGCGCAGCGCGCGCTGGCGATCCTGCCCGCCTACAAGCAATACTCCGCAGGGCTTCTTGCGCAGGCGCCCGAGGCGTGGCGCGGCGCGCTGCTCGCCGCGGCGGGCAACGCGACCGTGCACAGCATGGTGGCCGCACTGTCGGCACCTGTTGCAACAGCGGCAACGTCAGCAGGCGGGGCTCGCAACGTCGCCTACGCGCCGCAGACGCAGGGCGCGTCCTTCGACATGCTGCGCAAGAATGCGACCGATCTCGTGGAAGCGTTCGACTCGCTCGGCCGCGCCGATCTCGCGCAAGCCGTCGCCCTGCGCGTGAGCGATGCCGCGCTCGATGTGCTGCGCTCGACCGATGTCCAGTTGCAATCGCTCGAACCGTTCCGCCCGCTGCGCGGCGACTTCTCGGCGTGGAACGGCAACGCCGGCGGGGCGATGCGCGCATTCGGCGCCGCTACGCCCGAAGCGCTGCAAACCTACCTTGCCGCGCAGTCGAGTGCGGTGGCGGACACGGCCACGTTAGCGTCGAGCGCGCTCGACTGGCTGACCACGCAGAATCCGCCGCTCTCCGCTGCGGACGCTCGGCTCGTGGCGCGCTGGAAGGCGCTCTTCGCGGACCTCGCGCAATACCGCGCGCGCAGCCCGGCGAGCGCACTGGTGGCGGTGCCGTCGATCATCTCCAACCAGCTCGACAAGATGGACCTCGACACCTGCAGCGCTTCGCTCGCGCAGGTGGACGTGCCGGGCTCGGGCGATATCGTTGCGAGCGCGGGCATGCGGCTCGTCTCGTCGGCGCGCGAACGCTGCTACCGGCTGCAGATCGGCACCGGCGGGGAGGCCTACGAACAGTTGCGCAACTATTTTGCGCGCTACCTGGCCGGCCGCTTCCCGTTCTCAGCGGATGCAAACGCCCAGGCCGCCGACCTGCGCCAGACGGCGGCCTTCGTGGCGCTGCTCGACGCGAAGCTCGCGGACGCGCAACGCGGCATGAGCGCCGCGGTGGCGAGCGGCGGCCCGCAAGCGGGCGCGCAGCAGTTTCTGGCGAAGCTCGCGCGCGCTAAGCCCTGGCTCGACGCGCTGGTGGCGCGCGGCGCTGACGGGGCGCTCGTGGGTGTGGACGTGGCGGTGGATTGGCGTATCGATCGCGCCGACGAAGCCGGTGCGGACCAGGTCATCCAGTGGTCGCTCGCGAGCGGCAGCCAGACGCTCGCCTGGCCCGCCGCGGCGGGAACGCCGCTGCGCTGGGCGCCGGGCCAGCCCGCCGCGCTGAGCCTGCGCTGGGCGAAAGACGGCCCGTGGCGGCCCATGCAGGACGCGTCGCAGCCGACGCTCTCGGTCGACGGCGAAGCGGTCACATGGGCGGCAAACGACACGTGGTCGCTATTGCGCCTCGTGCGCCTGCATGCGGTGCCGGACGACGGCGTCGATACCGGCACGGGCGCGGGCAACGCGCGTATGGTGCTGAGCGTGCCGGTGCGCGACCGCAACGGCGGCACGCAAACGGCGCGCATGTTCATGCGTGTGGGCATGACGGGCGCGTCGAAAACGGCGCTCGCGTGGCCTGACCTGCCGTATGCGGCGCCGGGCTACAGCGCATACGGCAGCCCAGCGTTCACCTATGGACCGTATCCGTCGAGCACACAAGCGGGGCGCGGATGAACCCGGCATTCGACATCGAAGCACTCGTTCAACCGATACCGGGGGGCGCGCCGGCCGGCGTTTCGCTCCTGCACGACGCCGCCTTCGACGCGATCAAGGCGGCGCGACGCGAGGACGATCCGGCATTGCCTGCGGGCATCTGGCAAACCGCGCTCAAGGTCGCGGACTGGGCCGCCGTGGAAGCGGGCTGCGAGGACCTCCTCGCTCGCCGTAGCAAGGATTTGACGCTCGCTGCATGGCTGGGCGAGAGCTGGCTGCATCGATACGGATGTGTTGCCTTGCCGGATTGCTTCGTCTTGCTGAGTGAATTGTGTGTGCGCTATTGGGACGACATTCATCCGTTGCCGCGCGATGGCGATTTGGGCTTTCGGGCCGCGCCGCTCGCCTGGGTGGCCCAGCAGTTTCCGACCTTGCTCGGTGGGCGGATCGCGTTGTGCGCGGGGCCGGATGGATCTGCGCTGACGCTTGCGCGCTGGCAGGGTGCGCAGCGCGAGGCGGTGGCGGTGAAGGACCGCAAAGACGTGCCGGCCGCGAAGCGCGAGGAGGCTGCACGCGTGGCGCAGGCGTTGGCTCAGGCTGCGCATGCGGCGGAGCCTGCCGCGTTGCGCGATCAGTTGCAGGCGCTGCGCGCGGCGCGGGCGCCCATAGCGAAACTCGATGCGTGGTGCACGCAGCGGCTCGGCGCGGAGGCGCCGTCGTTCGGGGTGCTGCTGGAAACGCTGGAACGCATGGAGAGCGTCTTGCGCGACTGGCTCACGACGCATCCCGAGTGGGAGGACGTACCAATGGTTGACGTTGCAACGATTCAGGAGAATGCGGTGGTCGAGCCTGCAATGATTCAGGTTGCTGCGGCTGTAGGGGTGCCGGAGCCGGCCGTGCCGAGGAGACTGGATGCGCCGCAGTCGCGTGATGAGGCGTATCGGTTGCTCGCTATCGTGGCGGACTATCTCATGCGCTATGAGCCGCATAGTCCTGTGCCTTATATGCTCAAGCGGGCGCTTGATTGGGGCGGGAAACCGTTGCCTGAGTTGCTCGCCGAGTTGATGGCCGGTGAGCGTGGCAGGGCGCTGGGGGCGGCGCTTGGGTTGTTGCCTGAGAGTGGACAAACGCAGTAGGCGAGGCGTGTACCCGATTCATGATTGGAGATGACCGAAATGTCCAAATATGCTGCGCAGATCATCATCAATGTCCTGTCTGGTAACAACGACGGCACCATTCTGAACGGAACCCAATCGATCGTGGCCAAGGGCGTTAGCCAAGGGGTGCCGACTCACGTCTTTACGGCAAACACGGATAGCCCGCAGGCGGTGTCCCAGGCGGCGGCTAACCTGATGCAGCCGTGGCGCCTCTATATACGCGGTCACGGATCCGTTTCGAGGCAAACGCTGGGCGGGGTGGACGCTGCGCTGTTAGCCCAGTACCTTTCGCAATGCGGACTGGCCGGCAACTTGCCGGCCATCGTTTCGGTCACGGCTTGCAGGCTGGCATTGGGAAAGGATCAGGCGAAGGACCAGATTCCGTACGTTGCCTCCGGAAACAGCTACGTTGGCGACCTGCACCGGATTCTCGGTCAAACACACGGAATCTACGTGAGCGCGAGCGGACGCACGATGAACAATGCGGTGATCAATCAGGGGGCGCAGATCGGAAGGAAACTCACGAAGAATCCGGTCACAAACCAGCGGCACCACAATCAGCTCTTTTCCAAGGTCGTCTTCTATTGGGACGAGCAACGCGCGCAGCGCTTCGGATTTGCACGCACGGAAATGGATATCGACGAAGACGCGGACTATATGGATATCGATGAGGACATGATGGACATTGGCTAGGGCCGCCAGGCCTCGCCCTCTGGGAAGGTGTGCTTCTCGAGTGAGTCCAGCTTCATCTCGATGCTATACCCAGGCTTCTGAGGCGGCATATACCGCCCATTCCGGATCACAACAGGATCAACAAAATGCTCATGCAAATGATCGACATACTCGAGCACGCGATTCTCGAGCGAAGCCGAAACACACAAATAATCGAACAGTGAAATATGCTGCACATACTCGCACAGCCCAACGCCGCCCGCATGCGGGCAAACAGGCACACCAAACTTCGCCGCCATCAGCAAAACGACGATGACTTCGTTAAGTCCACCTAACCGACAAGCATCCACCTGACAAAAATCGATCGCCTGCGCCTGCAACAGCTGCTTGAACATCACGCGATTGTGACAGTGTTCACCCGTGGCAACCCCAATCGACCCCAAACGCCGGCGAATCTCCGCATGGCCGAGAATATCGTCGGGGCTCGTCGGCTCCTCGATCCACCACGGATCGAATTCTGCGAGCCGCCGCATGTTCGCCACCGCTTCGTCCACGTCCCACACCTGGTTGGCGTCCATCATCAGCTTCAGGTTTTCGCCGATCTCCTCGCGCAGAATACGCGCGCGCCGCACGTCTTCGTCGAGATTGCCGCCCACTTTCTGCTTGAAATGCGTCCAGCCAAGCGCGACGCCTTCCCGTGCGAGGCGCCGGATCTTGTCGTCGTCGTAGCCCAGCCAGCCGGCCGAAGTCGTATAGGCGGGGTAGCCCTGCGCGAGCATTTCCACTTCGCGCGCGCCCTTGGTCTTCGCGTGGCGATGCAGAATGGCCAACGCTTCGTAAGGCGTAATCGCATCGGTCACGTAGCGAAAATCCAGGCAGCGCACGAGTTCCTCCGGACTCATGTCCGCGAGCAGTTTCCATACGGGCTTGCCAACCGATTTGGCCCACAGGTCCCACACCGCATTGACGACTGCCGCCGTTGCCAGATGAATCGCGCCCTTGTCAGGGCCGATCCAACGTAGTTGGCTATCCGAAGTAAACGCGCGCCAGAATGCGCCCATGTTCGCCGTAATGTCTTCGAGCCGCTTGCCGACGATGAGCGGCGCCAGCGCGTTGACCGCCGTCACGCAGATTTCATTACCGCGCCCGATCGTGAATGTGAGCCCGTGCCCCGTGAATCTGTCTGGAGAATCGGTTTCGAGCGTGACGTAAGTGGCGGAGTAGTCCGGCGCGGCATTCATGGCGTCGGAACCGTCGAGCGAACGCGAAGTGGGAAAGCGGATGTCGCGAACGGATAGCTTGCTGATCGTAGTCATTCGAACTCCCCGGTGAAGGGACGGCTTTCGGTAGGGGAAAACCAGACGTTTGCACGCGTTGACAACGCTGAATCTGCTACCTAGCATGCTAGCATGTCTTCTTAAAATCAAGCGTGCCGTGAACTCTTCATCCGAAATGGCGAGTGTTGGCGATCCTTATGTCGCACTGCAAAAGATTAGAGGCGGCGAGCGCGGCAGCCTGACCGATGCAGTCGAGCACGCACTGAGAGAAGCGATTGTGACGCTCGCGCTGGAACCCGGGATGATGATCGACAAGATGGCGGTCTGCGAACGCATGGGCGTGTCGCGCTTTCCGGTTTCCGCCGCGCTCGCGAAGCTCGCGCATGCGGGTCTCGTCGAGGTTTTGCCGCAGCGCGGCACGCGCGTCAAACCGATCGCGCTCGACGATATTCGCCAGCATCTGTTCATTCGCAGCGCGCTCGAAGTCGAAACGGTGCGCGGAGTCGCGCGCATGAAGGACCGTGCCACGATCGACGCACTGGCAGCCAATCTCGATGAGCAGCGCAAGATTGCCGGTAATGGCCAGCGTCTCGAGTTTCATGAGCTCGATCTGGCGTTTCATGAAATCCTGTTAGACGCGGTGAACCTGCCGCGCGTGAAAGAGATCGTCGCGGTGTCGCGCAACGCGCTGGACCGCGCGAGGCAACTGCTGGCGAGTCCCGAGCGTCTCGTGCACACGCTCGAGGAGCACGAACGGATTTTCGAAGCCATTCGCGCCGGCCGTGCCGACGCAGCGGCCAAAGCAATGCACGACCATCTCGATCAGGTCATCGAGGAATTGCGCCGGTCCGCGAAAGAACGGCCAGATCTCTTTGCACCTTGAGCACTTTGGTCGTACGTCGAGCAATGCCCATCCTTCAACCCCCTTTGTGCAGCGCTGCAAGCCACGCCGCGCACGCAATCAAGAGGCCCCGGTAATGTGTCTGGCTTTTCTTCGCGGATCAGCGCCATGACGCCGCTCATCTCCGTCAACAAGCTGAGCAAGAGTTTTCCCGGCGTGAGAGCGCTTCACGAAGTGCAATTCGATCTCATGGCGGGCGAAGTGCACGCGCTGATGGGCGAGAACGGCGCGGGCAAGTCGACCCTGATGAAGATTCTCGCGGGCGTGTATACGCGCGACTCGGGCGACATTCTCTACGATGGCCAGCCCATCGCGTTCGCGAGTCCGGGCGAGGCCCAGGCCGTGGGCGTCGGCATCATTCATCAGGAACTCCAGCTGATGAATCATTTGACCGTCGCGCAGAACATGTTCATCGGCCGCGAACCGCGCGGGCGCCTCGGGCTCTTTCTCGACGAAGACAAGCTCAATGCGCAGGCGCGCGAGATTCTCGCCCGCATGCACGTGCACCTCGATCCGCGCACCGTGGTCGGCTCGCTCACGGTGGCAAGCCAGCAGATGGTCGAAATCGCCAAGGCGCTGTCGTTCGATTCGCGCGTGCTCATCATGGACGAGCCGACTTCCGCGCTCAACGACGCGGAAATCGCCGAGCTTTTCCGCATCATTCGCCAGTTGAAAGAGCGGGGCGTGGGCATTGTCTACATCTCGCACAAGATGGACGAGCTCAAGCAGATCGCCGATCGCGTCACCGTGCTGCGCGATGGCGAGTACGTCGCCACCGTCGCCGCCGCCGATACGAGCGTGCAGGCCATCATCAGCATGATGGTCGGCAGAACACTCGCCGATGTTGCACCGTACCAGGGGCCGGCGCACCAGGGCGAAGTCGCGCTCGACGTGAAGCACCTGAATGCGGGCCCGCTCGTGCGGGATGTGAGCTTCACGTTGCGCAAAGGCGAAATACTGGGCTTTGCGGGACTCATGGGCGCGGGCCGCACTGAGGTCGCGCGCGCCGTGTTCGGCGCGGACCCGGTCGAATCCGGCGACATCTTCGTGAAAGGCGCGAAGGTATCGATCAAAACGCCGAGCGATGCGGTCGCGCACAGCATCGGGTATCTCTCCGAGGACCGCAAGCGCTTTGGTCTCGCGACCGGCATGGACGTCGAATCGAACATCGTGATGTCCAATCTCGGCAAGTTCCTCTCGCTGAACGTGTTTCTGCGCCGCATGCAAATCCGCAAGACGGCGGCGCATTTCATCAGCCTGCTCGCCATCCGCACGCCTTCCGCTACGCAGCCGGTGCGTCTGCTGTCGGGCGGCAACCAGCAGAAGATCGTCATTGCGAAGTGGCTGGAGCGCGACTGCGACGTGCTTTTCTTCGACGAGCCCACGCGCGGCATCGATGTCGGCGCGAAAAGCGAGATCTACAAGCTGTTGCGGGCGCTCGCCGAACAAGGCAAGGCGATCGTGATGATCTCGTCGGAACTTCCGGAAATCCTGCGCATGAGCGACCGGATCGTAGTGATGTGCGAAGGCCGTATCACTGGCGAACTCTCCGCCAGCGAGGCGACCCAGGAGCGCATCATGCATCTCGCGACCCAGCGCGAAACCCTGCAAGCGGCATGAGCCTCAAGAGGTCGAATCCATGACTATGCAATCGGATACTGCGGCGCTGACCGACCAGAAACGGTCGTCCGGCATCAAGGCGCGCATTTTCTCGCCCACTGCGCTGCAGAAAATGCTCGCGTTCGCGAGCCTGATCCTGCTGCTGATCTTTTTCAGCTTCGCTTCGCCTGCCTTCATGCAGATGGACAACATCCTCGGCATTCTGCAGGCCACCGCCGTGAACGGCGTGCTCGCCATTGCCAGCACGTTCGTCATCATCACGGGCGGCATCGATTTGTCGGTTGGCACGCTGATGACCTTTACCGCGGTGATTTGCGGCGTTTTCCTGACCTACTGGCATTTGCCGATGTGGATCGGCGTACTGGCGGCAATCGGCACGGGGGCGGTGTGCGGCACCATTTCCGGCACGCTCACGGCGAAGATGAAGATCCCGCCGTTCATCGCCACGCTGGGCATGATGCTGCTGCTCAAGGGGCTCTCGCTCGTCGTCTCGTCCGACAAGCCGATCTATTTCACCGACACCGAAAACTTCTACATGATTTCGCAGGACTCGCTGATCGGCTATTTTCTGCCCAGCGTGCCCGTACCGAACGCCGTGTTGATTCTGTTCGTGCTAGCCATTGTGAGCTCGATCACGCTGAACCGAACGGCGCTCGGACGCTATACGTTCGCGCTCGGCAGCAACGAAGAGGCCGTGCGCCTTTCAGGCGTGAATGTCGATCGCTGGAAGATCGCCATTTATGGCCTTGGCGGTGCGATTTGCGGCATTGCGGGACTCTTGATCGCTTCGCGCCTGAACTCGGCGCAACCGGCACTTGGCCAGGGCTACGAGCTGGAAGCCATTGCGGCCGTGGTGATCGGCGGCACGTCGCTGAGCGGCGGCTCGGGCACGATACTCGGCACCATCATCGGCGCGTTCATCATGAGTGTGCTGACCAATGGCTTGCGCATCATGTCGGTCGCACAGGAATGGCAGATCGTGGTGACGGGTCTCATCATCATCCTCGCGGTTTACGCGGATATCCTGCGCCGCAAGAAGACTTAGAAGAGGAGACGGAAGAAGCACGGAGAGAACGGGGAGTAAAACAAGGCTCCCTCAACGGCTGGAGGTCTATGGCCCACCTTAGGAGGAGAAATGTCATGTTGAAAAGAAAACTGATCAGTGCCGTAATCGGAGTGGGCGCGCTCGTGGGCACGTCCAGCTTGGCCTATGCTGAGGAACCCTACATTCCGATCATTTCGAAGGGCTTTCAGCATCAGTTCTGGCAGGCCGTGAAATCCGGCGCGGAACAATCGGCGACGGCGAACAACGTCAGGATCACGTTCGAAGGCCCTGAAACCGAGGCCATGGTCGACAAGCAGATCGACATGCTTTCGGCCGCGCTCGCCAAGAAACCGCAGGCGCTCGGCATCGCCGCGCTCGACAGCAAGGCCGCCGTTCCGCTGCTCAAACGCGCGCAGTCCAGCAAGATCCCTGTGATCGCGTTCGACTCGGGCGTCGACAGCGATATTCCGCTCACGACCTGCGCCACGGACAACCTCGCCGCCGCCGCGCTCGCCGCCGACAAGATGGCGGAGATGATCGGCAATTCCGGCGAAGTCGGCGTGATCGTGCATGACCAGACGAGCCGCACGGGTATCGACCGCCGCGACGGCTTCGTCAACGAGATAAAGACGAAGCACACGGGCATCAAGATCGTTTCCGTGCAGTACGGCGCGGGCGACCACCTGAAGTCGGCGGAAATCGCCAAGGCCATGATTCAGGCGAACCCGAACCTCAAGGGCATTTTCGGCGCCAATGAAGGCTCGGCGGAAGGCGCGGCGATCGGCGTGAAGGAGTCGGGCAAGAAGCTGGTGCTGATTGGCTTCGACTCGGGCAAGGAGCAGAAGGAGGCCATCATGTCCGGCCTGATGGCGGGCGCGATTACGCAGAACCCGGTCGGTATCGGCAAGTGCGTCGTCGATTCCGCGGCGAAGGCGTTGAAGGGCGAAACACTGCCCAAGAAAATCGACACGGGCTTTTACTGGTACGACAAGACCAATATGAACGACCCGAAGATCGCGGCGGTGCTTTACAACTGATTGATATCGGTGTGAGCCATGTGCAGGGAAAAAGGAAGAGCCGAGGCTCTTCCTTTTCGTTTTACGCGTCTGCGGCGCACTTCACTCGGAAACCGCCGCCCCAACCGGCGAGCGCCGGGGAGTACGCGAACCGTCTTTCGAAGCGAACACGTAGTAGGTCAGCGCTGTCGCGACGAGGCCAACCATCCACGAGACATCGGCGCCGCCGACGATCGACGCCAGCGGGCCGTGGAAAAAGCTCTCCGCCATGAACGGCACCTGCACCGCAATGCCGAAGAGATAAATCGCGATGGCCTTGAAGTTGAAGGAGCCATACACGCCGCCGTGGCTGCTCACGATTTCCGCGACGCGATAGCGCCGGTGGTTGATCAGATAAAAGTCGACCAGATTGATCGCGACCCACGGCGCGAGGACGATGCGCATGGCAAAGATCGCCGTCAGGAAGATCGCGATGAAATTGCTCGAGGCCCACAACGCCGTGACGGTAGAGGCGACCAGCAGCGCGCTCGAAAAGACGATGCGCACCGCGCGGCCAGGCACCCAGTCGGGGCGGAAGGTCTGTGCGGCGGTAATGAACGACAGCACCCCGCCATACAGATTCATGCCGTTGTGGCCAATGATGTTGACCAGGAAGAGGAAGATCAGCACATAGCCGAACATGCCCGTTTGCGTGCGGATGGCTTGCATGGCGTCGATGGAATGACCGGTGCTGACCGCGAGCACGCCAAAGAGAAACGCGAAGATGGTGCCGAGCGAGGTGCCGAAATACGTGAACGCAAAGGTCTTCGCAAAGCCCGCCGAGGTCGGCAGGTAGCGCGAATAGTCGGACGTGTAGGGCGCGAAGCTGATTTGCCAGACGGCGCACAGCCCGAACATCGCGAACCAGTTCGACACGTCGAAATGACCCTGCTGCAGGATTTGCGCGTCAAGACCGGGGGCCATCATGATCATGCCGATCAGGAGCGCGCCGCCCATGAACCACGCGCCAATCTTGTTGAAGCGGTGAATGAAGTGATAGCCGATCACGCCGACGAGCGTCGCGAGAATCGCGCCGAGCACGGTGCCTACCGGCACGGGCACCGCGGGCGCGGCGGTGTGAAGCGTCTTGCCCGCGAGGATGATGTTCGAGACGAAGAAGCCGAGATAGATCAGTGTGGTGAAGCTGACCACGAGCAGCGAGCCATAGCGGCCGAATTGCGCGCGGCTTTGAATCATCTGCGGCACGCCGACGAGCGGGCCTTGCGCAGAGGTGAGGGCGTGAAAAATGGCGCCAAAGAATTGCCCGGCGACGATGGCGAGAATCGCGCTCATCACGTCGAGGTGAAAGACCAGGACCGAAGTCGCACCGGATATCACCGCAAGTGGCGCGACATTCGTGCAGAACCACAACGTGAACAAATCGACTGGCTTGCCATGCCGATGCTCGGGAGCGACATACTCGATCGAGTTGCTTTCAATGGTCAGAACGCTGTTGTCGTTCGCCGGGTTTTTCATAGTGTCTCCATCTTTATTGCACAGGCCGAGCCACGCCACGAAGGTGGCGCGGCATGGCCTTGAACGGCTTTGAAGCGGCTTTGGAACGGCTTTGGAACGGCTTTGAAGCGGTGCAGCGGGGAACGGATCAGCGCATCGCGAACGGATCGCTGATCGGTTCGTCCGAGGTGCGCAGCCACACGGACTTCGTCGTCGTGTATTCGAGCGCGGCAGCCATGCCGCCCTCGCGGCCGTGCCCGGAAAGCCCGAAACCGCCGAACGGCACGAGCGGCGACACCGCCCGATAGGTGTTGATCCAGACGATCCCCGAGCGCACGCGCCGCGAAACGCGATGTGCCCGCGTGAGGTTGGTGGTGAAGATGCCCGCCGCGAGTCCGTAGGCGGTGCTGTTCGCCTTCTCGATGGCTTCCTGTTCGGAAGCGAACGTATCCACCGAAAGCACGGGGCCGAACAACTCCGTCGTGATGCTGTCCGCGTTGCTCACGCCCGAGCAGTCCAGAATTGTCGGCGCGTAGTAGTAGCCGTCGCGCCCCAGCGCCTTGCCGCCCGCGAGCACCTTTGCCCCCTGGCTCACGGAACTCGCGACGATCTTCTCGATGTTGCGCAGTTGCCTTTCGGTGCAGAGCGGCCCGTATTCCGTCGTCATCTCGTTGGGCGAACCCACGCGAATGCGCGAGACGCGTTCGACAAGCAACGCGAGGAATTCGTCCTTGACGGATGCCTCGATCAAAAGACGCGAGCCCGCCACGCAGCTTTGGCCGCTTGCCGCAAAAATCGCCGCGACTTGCGCATTCACCGCGCTCTGGATATCGGTATCGGCGAACACGATGAATGGCGACTTGCCGCCCAGTTCGAGCGAGACCTTGGCAAGATTGTTCGAGGTGTTCCTGACGATATGCCGCGCGGTTTCGGGGCCGCCCGTGAAGGCCACCTTGTCCACCCTGGGATGGCTGCTGAGCACCGCGCCGCATTCCGGCCCGAAGCCGGTGATCACGTTGACGACGCCCGGCGGAAATCCTGCCTCGTGCACGAGCCGCGCGAATTCGAGCAACGGGCCGGGCGCTTCCTCGGAAGCCTTCAGAACGACCGTGCAACCGGCGGCGAGCGCCGGCCCGACCTTCACGGCGGAAAGAAACAACTGGCTGTTCCATGGAACGATGGCGGCGACCACGCCGACGGGCTGCCGTTCGAGCCAGACCTGCATGTCCGGCTTGTCGACGGGAATGTGGCTGCCTTCGATCTTGTCGGCGATTCCCGCGTAGTAGCGGTAGTATTCGGCCACGTAAGCGATCTGGCTCGACGTTTCGCGAATGATCTTGCCGGTGTCGTTCGTTTCAATTTCAGCGAGCCGCGGCGCAGCCTTTTCGACGAGCCCGGCCAGCTTGTGCAACAGCTTGCCGCGCGCCGAGGCCGTGAGGCCGGCCCACGCGGAATCGGTCAACGCGCGGTTGGCCGCTTCGACGGCGCGGTTGACCTGCTCCGTGCGCGCTTCGGGCATTTGCGCCCACACGTTGCCCGTGGCCGGGTTCACGCTGTCGAACGTCGCGGCGCCCGGTTCGAACTGGCCGTCGATATACAGCTGAAAATGAAAGTCCATGGAATCCGCCCCTTACCTGAATGCAGGCATGACGTCGTTGATCATGCGCTCGAGTGACGCCTTCTTGCGCTCGAAGCTCATGCCCGTATCGATCCAGAACGAGTACTCGTCGAAGCCGAGTTTCTCGTAGGCCCGCAGACGCCCGATCACTTCCTCGGGCGCGCCGATGACGTTGTTCTTGCGCATCGCCTCGGGCGTATAGAACGGGTGAGCGGCGATCTCTTCCTTCGTGAGGGGCTTGATCATGCCGCGGCTCACAGGGCGCTCATTCTTGAACCACGCGCCGAAGTAGTTGTAGAACGTGTTCACTTCGTCGGCGGCGATCTGCGCGTCGTCCTCGCTGCTCGCCACGTACGTGTGGCGCAGCAGCATGATCTGCGGGCGCGGCACGTTGCTGAACTTCTCGCACGCGGCGTTGAAGTGGCCGACGAGCTTCTCGACTTCTTCGTCGCCGAAATGCAGCGGCGTGACTTGCACGTTGCAACCGTTGGACACGGCAAATTCGTGGCTGTTCGGATCGCGCGCGGCTACCCAGATCGGCGGATGTGGGCGCTGCAGCGGCAACGGCGACGACGTCGTCGAGGGGAATTTCCAGAATTCGCCTTCGTGCGCGTAATCACCTTCCCACAGCTTTTTCACGGCCGGAATGAGTTCGCGCATGCGTTGGCCCGCGCCCCACGCGTCGAGCCCCGGCATCAGGCGTTCGTACTCGAACGAGTATGCGCCTCGTGCAATGCCCAGATCCAGACGGCCGTTCGAGATGATGTCGGTCATCGCGGCTTCGCCGGCGAGCTTGATCGGGTGCCAGAAGGGCGCAATGACCGTGCCCGTGCCGAGCCTCACGTTCTTCGTCTTGTTGGCGAGGTCCGCGATGTTGAGGAACGGATTGGGCGCGATCGTGAAGTCCATGGCGTGGTGCTCGCCGGTCCAGATCGCATGCATGCCGCCGCGATCGGCGATCTGGCACAGCTCGATCATTTCGTCATACAACTGCTTCTGACTGGTCTGATCGGAGACGCGCTCCATGTGAACGAAAAGTGAGAATCGCATGATGGAACCTTTCAGGAATGAAGCGGGCGGACTGTGCCGTTGCTATGGTCGCCGAAGTACATCCCGTAGCTCTTCAGTTCGCTTTCCTTGCGGTAGCGCTGGAGCATGCTGGCAAGTGCGCTGTCCTGGAACGCTTGCGTTTGCACGTCTTCCAGACTAACGAATTGTGCCGAGGCGTCGCCCGCTGCGGCGAGTTCATCCGGCGCGCTGCACAGGAACGAGATGTACTGGTAATGGGTTTCGGTATTGTTGTAGACCGAATAGATGAAGCTTGCCGATGCATCGGGCTGGTACTTCGTGAAGATCTCGGCGAGCGCCTTGTCGGCGCCTTCCTTGCCGATCTCTTTCGAAGGCAGGCCCCATTTGCCGTCTGCGTTTTTCACGAGCAGCACCTTGTCCTCGCGCGCGATGATCGCGCTCACGATGACTTTCGGACCCGCGATGACTTCCGCCGATACCCTGGCCGGCGTGAAATAACCGCCGCGATAGTAGCCGAGGCCAGCGAACCCCGCGGAATGAAACGCCTCGACCCGGCCGACGATCAGCGCGTGGTCGCCCGCGTCGATCACGGCGTGCGTCGTGCAGTCGAACCAGGCGCTGACGTCGCCAATGAGCGGGTTGCGGTTGGCGCTCAATTGCCAGTTCACGTTGGCGAAGCGGTCGTCGCTCGGCCGCGCGAACGTGTTGGACAAATCCTTTTGTCCTTCCGCGAGGATGTTGATGGCGAAGTGGCCCGCAGTGGAAAACGTCTGGTAATTGCTCGACGTCTTCGCAATGCTCACCAGCAGCAGCGCGGGGTCGAGCGAAACGGACGAAAACGAATTGGCGGTGAAGCCGAGCGGCTTGCCGTCGTCCGTCGCGGTCGTCACGATCGTCACGCCCGTCATGAACGCGCCGAACGCGTCGCGCAGCTCGCGCGTGTTGATCTTCGCGGCTTGCGGGTTAACTACCTGGCTCGTGTCTTGGCTCATTTCACACTTCCACTTCGTGGTTTTCCGCCTGCGGCTCCGTCTGCAACCAGGCACGCAGCGCGCGATTGACTTCGTCGGGCGCGGTGAGGTTCACCATGTGGCGTTCGTTTTCGATCACCACGGCCGTGCCGTTGTGCGCGGCTTGCGCCATCTGTCTCGCCATCTCCGGCGTCGAGTTCGGATCGTCGGCGCCGGTCAGGACGAGAGCAGGGCAGCGAATCGTTTGCCAGCCGTCGGCGTACACGTCGTCGCCGCCCGCGAACGCCGTGTAGGCCGTCGCGTAACCCGCAAGGTTCACCGACTTCAGCCACGACTCGACCTTTTGCGCCGCCACTTGCTGGGCTTCGTCCGCGTTGAACCAGCGTCGCAGCGGCGTATCCACGTCGATGGTGCCCGAGCGCAACTCGGCGGCGCGCTGCAGCACGGCTTCGCGCGCCGCTTCGGTACGCCGGTACACACCGTTCAGGACTGCCACACGCTTGACCAGATCGGGACGCGTGACCGCGACGCCAGCCGCGATCAACGAACCCATCGAGTGCCCCGCCAGATTGACGGGACCCACGTGCAGCGCCTCGACGAAACTGGTTGCCCACTCAACGAACTGCGGCAAGCCGGCGCCCGCTTCGAGCGCATCGCTTCGACCGTGGCCCGGCATGTCGACCGAGATCACGCGGAATTCGGCCGAGAGGTCTTCGATCTGCGGATACCACGCGCTCGCCTGCATGCCCACGCCGTGAATCAGCACGAGCGGTTCGCCCGCGCCTTGCTCCAGATAGTGCGCGACGCGCTTATTTGACAGCTGCAGGGTTCTTGACGTCATTTCCGAGCTCTGCGAGGTCTTTGTAGCGATCGCCAATGCGGTGATGCGGGCGGCCACCCGTTGCGGCGCCAATAGCGACCACGAGTTCGTCGGCGGCCGGTGCATCGGCAATCGAGAACTGGAGCGTGAGATAGTGCGAGCGGCGGCCTTCGTCGTTCTTGTCCATCATCGGGATGAGCAGCGGCGCATTGGCCGGGCCACGCGTGTTGTTGAACGCGAGATACGACTTCGCGCCCACCGCCGAGCGATAGATATTGCCGAAGTGCAGGGTGTGGATGAGCGCGGACGCATGCTCCAGTTCGCCCGCAAGACCCACGATGGCGCTCTTGCCGAACGCTTCGACCGCTTCGCCCGAACCGGCTTCGTCGATGATGAGCTTCGTGAGGTGCTCGCTCAGTTGCGGCGCGATTGCGCGAATCTCGGGCGAGAGGTCTTCCACGTAACCGCGGCCCGCCCACGGGTTCTTGATCACCGCGACCGCGCCGATCATTTTCAGCGGCTTCGCAGCGGCCTTGTCGCCGTCTACGAAGACGTTCTCGACATGGAGGATGGATTTGCGAATCAGGCTCATGGCAACTTCCTTCGTACGTTGATTGTGTGAAGCATTTTGGTATACCATGTTACGGCATGCCATGAGTGTTAACCCGATAGCTCACTGTGAACCCCGTCTGCCAAGGGATTGCCGCTTTTTCTTGATGAATCCGACGATGAAAAACGAGGAGGAGAGATGACTGCATACTGGATTGCACATGTCACCGTGCTGGACGCCGCGAAGTACAAGGACTACATGGACATCGCGCCGCTGGCGTTCAAGAAGTTCGGCGCCGTATTCCTCGCGCGCGGTGGTGCGGCGCAGGTGCTGGAAGGCGAGCCGTTTGCGCGGCACGTCGTGATCCAGTTCCCCGACATGCAAACGGCGCTCGACTGCTACCACTCGCTGGAGTATCAGGCGGCCAAGGCAAAGCGCGATGGCCATTGCGTGGCGCAGATCTCGATCGTCGAGGGGCTGGAGGACTGACCGGGCCGTTGCGGCGGGGCGCAAAAGGGGCGAAAGCGCAGGCAGAAGGAAAGCTGGACGTCAGTTGCGTCATAATATGGCATTCCATGTCCGCGTCCTTGTGCGCGGGCTTTCGTCCTTCTCCTGTTGCCGCCTATGCAAGACCTCAAAATCGATCGCAATGCCAAGACCCTGCGTGAGCTCACGCTCGACAAACTGCGCGGCGCGATAGTCCAGGGGTATTTCCGGCCGGGCACGCGCCTCGTCGAACGCACGCTGTGCGACGAGCTTGGCGTGAGCCGCACGGTGGTGCGCGAGGTGCTTAGGCATCTCGAGACCGAGGGGCTCGTCGAGACCGTCGCGCGGCAGGGGCCGATCGTGGCGCGGCTCGATCCCACGCAAGTGGGCGAGATCTACGAGTTGCGCGGATTGCTCGAAGCCAATGCTGCCCGGGCCTGCGCCGAGAACGCCACGCCCGAAGTCGTGCAGCAGCTGCGCGCGATCCGCGCGATCATCGAGGATGCGTTCGAAAAGCGCGACCTGCCGCGCGTGGTGGAGCACACCGAGCGCTTCTATGAAACGCTGTTCGAAGCCGCCAACAAGCAGGTGTCGCTCACGGTCGTCAAAACGCTCAACGCGCGTATCAACCGCTTACGCGCGTTGACCATCGCGATGCCGGGGCGTGGCGGCGACTCCAATCGCGAAATGAACCTGCTGCTCGACGCCATCGAGCGGCGCGACGGCGAAGCGGCCTCCGCGGCGTCGTTCGCGCATATCAAGCGAGTCTCCGAGCTGGCGCTCTCGGCGCTTGCCCAACAAAACGAAGGGCTCAGCGACGCCTGACCCTTTAGCTGACCCGCCAGCTAAAAAAGGCCGCCGGCACATGCCGGCGGCCTTTTCTTTTGTCTGCTCAATTCAGGTGATCGCGCGCGGCCCAAAGTGTGCCAGCGCGCCCGCGAGCGATCTCATGGTATTCCATAATACGCAATAGTTTGTTGTGGGCCATAAGATGGCATACCATAATCTCATCGAACGCGAACTCCGGCGATTTTCCGTATCGCCCGAGTTGCCGGATGGAGCCTGAATTCCATGAAGCCTGCTTTCGCCTCCGAACATGGCGTCTCGCGCGCGCAGCGCGGTCGAACCGCGGGCACGTGCTACAGCGTGTACGCGCCGCAATCGAGCGCCGCGTGCGAAACCGTGGTGCTGATCCATGGCGTCGGCATGAATCAGAGCGTGTGGGCGCCGCAGATCGATGCGTTGTCCGAATCGTTTCGCGTCGTCGCCTACGACATGCTGGGTCACGGCGAGAGCGCGCTGCCGAGCGCACAGCCCACGCTCGACGAATACGCCGCGCAGCTCGAGTCGCTGCTCGATGCCATCCAGGTCGAGCGCGCGCACGTGGTGGGGCATTCGATGGGCGCGCTCGTCGCGCTCGAATTCGCGCTGCTCAATGCGCCGCGCACGTTGAGCGTCGTTGCGCTGAACGCGGTGTACGACCGCACGCCGGCGCAGCGCGAAGCGGTGATGACGCGCGCGGCGAGTCTCGGCGAAGCGCCGGCCGCAAGCGGCGTGGACGCGACGCTCTCGCGCTGGTTCGGCCACCCGATCCCGGGGCATCTGACCCAGGCGGCGCAAGCGGTGCGTGCGCTGCTGCTCGCCGTCGATCCCGTGGGCTACGCGCGCACGTACCGTCTTTTCGCATCTTCCGACGCCGCGCACGTGGGCCGTCTCGCGAATCTGGAGGTACCCGCGCTCTTTCTCACCGGCGAGTGCGATCCGAATTCGAGCGCGCAGATGTCGCACGCGATGGCGTCCGTCGCGCCGCGCGCCCGCGCGGAAGTCATTGCGAACGCGCGCCACATGATGAACGTGACCGACCCGGAACGCGTCAACGCAAGCCTGCTCGCGTTCCTGGCCGTTGCGTCGGCGACGCAGGCAGCCAATACCGCAGCAAACACAGGAGAACGCCATGGCTGAGCCGATGACTGCCCAACCCGCGCAACCGGCTTTCGATATCGCCGAATTTCGCCGCGCGCTGGGCGCGTTCGTGACGGGCGTGACCGTCGTCACGACGATCCAGCCCGACGGATCGCCGCGCGGCTTCACAGCCAACTCGTTCACCTCGGTGTCGCTCGACCCGCCGCTCATTCTGGTGTGCATCGCCAAGACGGCGTCGAGCTATGCGGTGTTCTCGCAAACGGGCCGCTTCGCGGTGAGCGTGCTCGCCGAAGACCAGCAGCAGGTTTCGGGCGTGTTCGCCTCGAAGGCCGCCGACAAGTTCGCGCAAGTGCCCTGGAGCGCGCGCAAAACGGGTGCGCCCGTGATGGACGGCGCGGCGGCGAGCTTCGACTGCACGACGCATGAAGTCGTCGACGCAGGCGACCACATCATCCTGATCGGCCGCGTGGTGGACGTCGTGCAAACGAGTTCGACGCCGCTTGGCTACTGCCGCGGCGCGTACGTGAACTTCAGTCTCTCGCAGGATGCGCTGGCTGCAGCCGGCGTGCGCGCGAAAGTGGGCGCGATTCTCGAGCATCGCGACGGCCTCGTGCTCATCGACACGCCCGAAGGCGTGGCGTTGCCGACGGGCGTCAAGCTCGAACCGGCCAGCGACGCGGCGAGCCTGCGCGGCGTCCTCGCGAAGCTCGGCCTGCGCGCGCATCTCGACTTTCTGTTCGCCGTGTTCGAAGACGGCAGCGGCAAAGGGCCGAGCGAGCATATCTACTACCGCGGCCGCGTGATTCACAACGGCTCGCCCTGGCTCGACAGCAGCATCCGCATCGTGCCGCTCTCGCAGATTCCTTGGGACGAATTGAGCGACGACGCCGTGCGCTCGATGCTCGAACGGTATGTGCGCGAACGCAAGCAGGACGCATTCGGCATCTACGTGGGCGACAGCGAAGCCGGCACCGTGCAGCCGCTCGCCCTCGCGCATTGACGGCACGGCACCGAACACAACCATGAAGAAGCCGACGGGTCTTCCCGCAGCCGGCCTGACGAAGCGACAACCAACCGTATCCCCGGAGATAGCCATGAGCAGCAGAAGCACCTCGTTTATCGCGCCGATGTTCATTGCGTGCGCAGCGACACTCGCCGCAGCACCGGCACTGGCCGCAGACCCCATCGTCTTCACGAGCTGGGGCGGCACCACGCAATCGTCGCAACAGAAGGATTGGGCGCAGCCGTTCACGCAGGCGAGCGGCATCACCGTGCTGATGGACGGCCCGACCGACTACGGCAAGCTCAAGGCGATGGTCGACAGCGGCAACGTGAGCTGGGACGTCGTGGACGTGGAGGGCGACTTCGCCTATGCCGCGCAGAAGGCCGGACTGATCGAGCCGATCGACTATTCGGTGGTGAAGAAGGACGAGCTGGACCCGCGCTTCGCGTCGCAGGCCGCGGTGGGCAGCTTCTATTACTCGTTCGTTCTCGGCTACAACAAGGCGAAATACACGGGCGGGCAGCCGCAAGCCTGGGCTGACCTGTTCGACACCAAGCGCTTCCCGGGCAAGCGCACGTTCTACAAGTGGTCGGCGCCGGGCGTGCTCGAAATCGCGCTGCTCGCCGACGGCGTGCCGCCCAACAAGCTCTATCCGCTCGACCTCGACCGCGCGTTCAAGAAGCTCGACACGATCAAGAGCGACATCGTGTGGTGGAGCGGCGGCGCGCAGTCGCAGCAGCTGCTCGCATCGGGCGAGGCGCCGATCGGCATGTTCTGGAACGGCCGCCTGCACGCGCTCGCGCAAACCGGCGTGCCCGTCGGCATTTCGTGGAACCAGAACCTCACCGCCGCCGACATGCTCGTGATCCCGAAGGGCGCGAAGCACCGCGACGCGGCGATGAAGTATCTCGCCGCAGCGACGAGCCCGCAGGCCCAGGCCAAATTCGCGGCCGATACCGGTTACGCGCCGATCAACGTGAAGTCGGCCGCGCTGATGTCGCCGGCCATGGCGAAGACGCTGCCCGATCAATACAAGGCATCGCAGATCAATCTCGACATGAAGTACTGGGCCGAGAACCGCGATGCGATTGCGAAGCGCTGGTACGCGTGGCAATCGAAGTAAGCGAGTCCCGACGTCGCGAACCGGTTCAAAAGGAAACACCATGCCTAACGTATTGAGTACCGTCGCGCAACCGGCCGCGGCGGCCACGCGCAAACGGCGCGACTGGCGCAGCATGCGGCTGCTGGCGCCCGCCATGCTGCTGCTCGTGATCTTCTTCCTGCTGCCGGTGCTCTCGCTGCTGCTGCGCAGCGTGCTGGAGCCGACGCCGGGTCTGCACAACTACCAGCAGTTGCTCGGCTCGACCACGTATTTGCGCGTGTTCGGCAATACGTTCCTCGTGGCGACGGTCGTGACGCTCGTCACGCTGCTCGTGGGCTTTCCGATGGCGTGGCTGCTCGCCATCGCGCCGCGCAAGGTCAGCGCCGTGTTCTTCGCGATCCTGCTGCTGTCGATGTGGACCAACCTGCTCGCACGGACCTTCGCGTGGATGGTGCTGTTGCAGGAAACGGGGCCGATCAACCGCATGCTGATGGCGATCGGCGTCATCCATGAGCCGCTCTCGCTCGTCAACAACTTGACGGGAGTCACGATCGGCATGACCTACATCATGCTGCCGTTCCTCGTGATGCCGCTGCACGCCACGCTGCGCAGCATCGACCCTTCGACGCTGCGCGCCGCCGCCGTGTGCGGTGCGAGCCGCTGGCAGGCGTTCTGGCGCATTCTCGTGCCGCTCGCCATGCCGGGCGTCGCCTCGGGCGCGCTCATGGTGTTCGTGATGGCGCTGGGCTACTTCGTCACGCCCGCGCTGCTGGGCGGACCCTCGTACATGATGCTCGCGGAACTCATCGCGCAGCTCGTGCAGGAACTCTTGAACTGGGGCCTCGCCGGCGCCGCCGCATTCGTGCTGCTCGCCGTGACGCTCTCGCTCTATGCGCTGCAACTGCGCTTTACGCGCAACGCGCGCGCAAGTCTCGGAGGGCGCTGACATGTTGCTCGATTTCGATCGCCTGGGCGCGCTGCGCTGGATGTTGCTGGCCGTGGGCGGGGCCGTCGCGCTGTTTCTCCTGCTGCCCATTGTCTTTATCGTCGCGCTTTCGTTCGGCGACTCGCAGTGGCTCATCTTTCCAGCGCCGGGCTGGACGCTCGAGTGGTACCGGCAGCTCTTCACCGATGCGGGCTGGATCGACTCGCTGCTCACGAGCGCGAAGCTCGCCGTGATCGTCACGGTGCTCTCCGTCGCCATCGGTTTTCTCGCTTCGCTTGCGCTCGTACGCGGCAAGTTTCGCGGGCGCGGCGCGGTGCAGGCCTTCTTCATCACGCCGATGGTGCTGCCGGTCGTGGTGCTTGCCGTCGCGCTCTATGCGTTCTTCCTGCGCATCGGCATGAACGGCACGATGACGGGTTTCGTGATCGGCCACCTGATCATCGCCTTGCCGTTCTCGATCATCTCGATCTGCAATTCGCTCGCGAGTTTCGACACGTCACTGGAAGACGCTGCGCTCATTTGCGGCGCCTCACCGCTGATGGTGAAGCTGAAGGTCACGCTGCCGGCCATCCGGCTCGGGCTCTACGCCGCGGCGATCTTTTCGTTCCTCGCATCGTGGGACGAGGTGGTCGTGTCCATCTTCATGTCGAGCCCGACGCTGCAGACGCTGCCCGTGCGGATCTGGTCCACGCTGCGCCAGGACCTGACGCCCGTCGTTGCAGCGGCGTCTTCGCTGCTCGTCGCGTTGACAACGTTATTGATGCTGGCGGGCGCTCTCGTGCGCCGCGGCCGCTAATCGAGGTAAACAAGCCATGACTGCTTTCCTCCAAATCCAGCGCCTGCGCAAGACCTACGACGACGTCGTCGCCATCGACCAGGTGTCGCTCGATGTGCGCAAGGGCGAATTCATGACCTTCCTCGGACCGTCGGGGTCGGGCAAGAGCACGACGCTCTATATCGTCGCGGGCTTTCAGGAGCCCACGGAAGGGCGCGTGCTGCTCGACGGCAAGCCGCTGCTGGCGGTGGCGCCCAACAAGCGCAACATCGGCATGGTGTTTCAACGCTATACGCTCTTTCCGCATCTCACGGTGGGCGAGAACGTGGCGTTTCCGCTGCGCGTGCGCCGCCGCCCCGAAGCCGAAGTCAAGGCGAAAGTGGAAAAGATGCTCAAGCTCGTGCATCTTTCCGAGTGCCGCGACCGCATGCCCGCACAGCTCTCGGGCGGGCAACAGCAACGCGTGGCGATTGCGCGCGCACTGGCCTACGATCCGCCCGTGCTGCTGATGGACGAACCGCTCTCGGCGCTCGACAAGAAGCTGCGCGAGGAAATCCAGCTCGAATTGCGCCGCATTCACCAGGAGACGGGCGTGACGATTCTCTACGTCACGCACGACCAGGAGGAAGCGCTGCGCCTCTCCGACCGCATCGCCGTGTTCAACAAAGGCCGCATCGAGCAGGTCGGCACGGGCGAGGAGCTTTACGCGAACCCGGCTTCGCGCTTTGTTGCGAGCTTCATCGGCAATTCGAATTTCCTGCCCGTGAAGGTGACGAAGACCAGCGAAGGCCGCATGAACGGCGTGTTCCCGAATGGCCATGAAATCGCATCGGACGCGTTCAATCCGTCACTCGCCGCCGGCGACGACGGCACGCTGATGATCCGCCCGGAGCAGATGCGCCTCAGCTCGCTGCAAGGCGCAAACGGCACGACAGGCTTGCCCGTAACGGTGCGCGACGTCACCTATCTCGGCGACGCCATGCACTACGCGGTAGCCACGCCCTGGCAGCAGGAGATCTCGATTCGCATGCCAGCGGCGCATCGCCACGACGGCGGGATCATGATCGGCACGCAGGCGCTCGTCGACTGGGACGCGCGCGACGTGCGCCTGTTCGCGCAAGCGTGATGGCGGCTGTCATGAGTGACGCACTGCCATCGCTGCGGGTCGAACGCCCCACGGCCACCTTGCGGGAACTCGCGCTCGAAAAAATGCGCACGGCCATTCTGGAGGCGCACTTTCATCCAGGCGAGCGGCTGGTCGAGCGCTCGCTGTGCGAAATTCTCGGCGTGAGCCGCACCGTTGTGCGGGAAGTTTTGCGGCATCTGGAAACGGAGGGTCTCGTCGACTCGATTCCGAACCAGGGGCCGATCGTCGCCGTGCTCGACTTCGAGACGGCGGCGGAGATCTACGAAATACGCGCACTCCTTGAAGGCGAAGCCGCCATGGCGTGCGCGCAGCATGCTGACGAGAGCATCGTCGCGGATCTCGCCGGCTTCATCGACCGGATCCAGGCGGCCTTCGAAGCGCAGGACCATCATGCCGTGCGAGCACTCACCACGGCCTTCTACGAGCGCATGTTCATTGCCGGGCAAAAGCGCGTGGCCTGGGAGACCGTGCAGTCGTTGACGGCGCGCATCAACCGCTTGCGGGCCCTGACAATCGCTTCCGATGACCGCGGCCGCCAGGCTGTCGATGAAATGCACCGCATCCTGAGCGCCATTCAAGCCGGCAACGCGACCGGCGCACGCGAGGCCGCGATCGCGCACGTGGACAGAGTGGCCGAGATTGCGCGCCAGCTGCTGGCGGAGGGGCACGAGCACGCGTCGTGGCGCCAGGCAGGATAACGCAGCCTGGCTGTACTGACTATTGGCGTGCTCTGCCTGAGTGGGCCATCAACTTTTTATGCATCGAAGGAAAGTCACGTGGAATTGAAGACCCTGTTGAAAGACGCGGCGCTGTTGCGCCATCAAGCCTATATCGATGGGCAATGGTGCAAGGCCGACTCGGGCGCGAGCTTCGACGTGTTCGACCCGGCGACGGGCGCGTCGCTCGGCAGCGTGCCTTTGATGGGAGAAGCCGAAACGACGCGAGCCATCGAGGCGGCCAATGCCGCGTGGCCGGCGTGGCGCGTGCGCACGGCCAAGGAGCGTGCGGCAGTCATGCGCCGCTGGTACGACCTGATGATCGAGCACGCCGACGATCTCGCGCTGATCCTGACCGCGGAACAGGGCAAGCCGCTCGCGGAAGCGAAAGGCGAGATCGCCTACGGCGCGTCGTTCATCGAGTGGTTCGCCGAAGAAGGCAAACGCGTGGCGGGCGACACGCTAGCGACGCCCGCTTCGGACAAGCGGCTCGTTGTCATCAAGGAGCCGATCGGCGTTTGCGCCGCCATCACGCCGTGGAATTTCCCCACGGCCATGATTACCCGCAAGGTGGGCCCGGCGCTCGCGGCAGGCTGCCCGATCGTCGTGAAACCTGCAGAAGCCACGCCGTTCTCCGCGCTCGCATTGGCGGTGCTGGCGGAGCGGGCCGGCGTGCCCAGAGGCGTGCTCAACGTCGTCACTGGCGATCCCAAGGCGATTGGCGGCGCGATGACCAGCAGTCCCGTGGTTCGCAAGCTGTCGTTTACCGGTTCGACGGGCGTCGGGAGATTGCTGATGGCGCAAAGCGCGCCCACAGTGAAGAAGGTGACGCTCGAACTCGGCGGCAACGCGCCGTTCATCGTGTTCGACGACGCGGATCTCGATGCCGCGGTGGAAGGCGCCATCGCCTCGAAGTACCGCAACAACGGGCAAACGTGCGTCTGTACGAATCGCATCTACGTGCATGAGCGCGTGTACGACGCGTTCGCCGCGAAGCTCGCGACAGCCGTTAAGGGGCTGAAGGTCGGGCACGGTACGGAGGGCGGCGTCGCGCTCGGACCGCTCATCAACGAGGCAGCGGTCAGAAAGGTCGAAGCGCATATCGCCGATGCAGTGGGCAAAGGCGCGACGCTCGCCACGGGCGGAAAGCGCCACACGCTCGGCCAAGGCTTCTTCGAGCCCACGGTGCTGACCGGCGTCACCGCGCAAATGGATGTAGCAAGAGAAGAGACGTTCGGCCCGCTCGCGCCGCTGTTCCGTTTCTCGAGCGACGAAGAAGTGGTGAAGCTCGCCAACGACACGGAGTTCGGCCTCGCCGCCTACTTCTACAGCCGCGATATCGGCCGTATCTGGCGCGTGGCCGAGCAACTCGAATACGGCATGGTGGGCATCAATACCGGATTGATCTCGAACGAGGTCGCGCCGTTCGGCGGCGTCAAGCAATCGGGTCTGGGCCGGGAGGGGTCGCACTACGGCATCGATGACTATCTCGTCATCAAGTACCTGTGCATGGCGGTTTGATCGCCGGATTCACATAAAAAAGAATGGGGACACGCCGCCATGAATACGTCGTCATCAAGCAGCGCCGAGGTCACGCTGGAACGCGCGCAAAGCGAAGCGGACTACCGCTTCGATTCCGCTTCCGTTGCGATACCCACTCGCGTGACGGTGCGAGTCGTCGCGATCTGCCTTGCGATGATCCTTGCCGAAGGCTATGACGTCGCGATTTACGGGGCGGTGCTGCCCATGCTCACGCATGGCACCGACTGGTCCTTGTCGGCGCTGCAACTCGGCGCGATCGCAAGCTGCTCGCTGGCGGGCATGATGATCGGCGCAATGGGTGCGGGCACGCTCAGCGACATGATCGGCCGGCGCCGCATGCTGCTCGGCAGTGCGGCGCTCTTTTCCGCGATGATGGCGGCCGCCGCGCTCGCGCCCACGCCAGCCTGGTTCGTCGTCGCGCGGATCGTGGGCGGACTCGGGCTTGGCGGCGTCGTGCCGACCGCGGCGGCGCTCACGGTCGAATACTCGCCGCCTGGGCGCCGTTCTTTCAACTATGCCTTGATTTACACGGGATATTCGCTGGGCGGCATTCTGGTCGCGCTGCTCGCGATGAACTGGTTGCCGACGCACGGCTGGCGGTTGCTGTTCGGCGTGGGCGCCGCGCCGCTCATCCTCGTGGCGCTCACGGCGCGACATTTGCCGGAGTCGCTGGAGTTCCTGCTGGCGAGAAACCGCATCGCAGAGGCACGCGGCGTTGCACAAGCGCTCGGCATTCGACATTCGGCGCTAGAGAACGAAACCGGGGCGCGGGCCGTGCACGCTATGAATGCTGAAAAAGCCGCGCCGATTCGCGCGCTCTTCGACGCGTCCACCGTGCGCGCCACCCTGGCGTTCTGGATCGCGATGTTCATGGGCTTGCTTTTGCTCTACGGCCTGAGCACCTGGCTGCCGCAACTCATGCGCAAGGCCGGTTTCCCGCTCGGATCGAGCCTCGCATTGCTGGTGGTACTCAATTCGACCGCGGCTTTGGGCTCGCTGCTTGGTGGCGCGGTGGCCGACCGCCTGGGTTCGAAGTGCGTGGTCAGCGTGCTTTATCTGCTCGCCGCAGCCAGCCTGTGCGCGCTGCCGTTCGCCCATGGCACGCTGCAAACCTATGTGCTCGTGGGCATTGCCGGGGTAGGCACGATCGGCAACACGATGCTGCTTGGCGCGTATATCACGCGCTACTATCCGCCCCGCAACCGGGCGACGGGCATTGGCTGGGCGCTGGGAATAGGGCGTTTCGGCGCAATCGCCGGGCCGCTGATCGGCGGCGCGCTGGCACAGGCGGGCGCGCCGCTGCCGTGGAACTTCTACGCATTTGCGGGCGCGGGCCTCGCAGCGGCGCTTGCTGTGCTTGCCGTTCCCAGGCAGGTTGCAGATAGCGAGTAACTCAATGCTGAAAGTGAAAAGCGGAGACCGGATTCAATATCCGGTCTCCGCTTTTTTTACCGCTTCAATCGTGCGTGTTACGCCTTGCCTTATGCCGATGCCATTCCGCTCGTCGCGGCAATCGCCCATTGCGGCGCATCCTGCAACGCAACGGGGCGCAGGAAGCGCTCGATGGCCGCATAACCGACCGAGGTGGTTTGCGGCTGCGTCGAAGCGGGCCACGGGCCGCCATGCTGCTGCGCATCGCACACGGCAACGCCCGTCGGCACGCCGCCGAACAGCACGCGACCTGCGATACGTTGCGCAGCGACTGCGAGCGCACGATTTTCCGGCGTATCGGCTTGCGCGCCCCACAGCGTGACCGTGAGCGAACCTTCGACCGCGGCGAGCACGTCGAGCGTCTGCGCTTCGTCACGCACCTTCACGATCAGCGCGGCCGGACCGAACATCTCTTCGTGCAGCGCTACGTTGGCGATGAACGTCTGCGCGTCGGTTTCGAACAGACGCGGCGCGGGCGCTGCGGATTGGTCGTCGTCTGCCGGTGCGGCCAGACGCACGCGCACGCCCGCCTGGCTCGCGATATGCGCAGCGGCGCTTTCGAAGCCGCGGCGCATGGCGGACGTGAGCATGGCATGCGGCTTTTGCGCGGACAACGCTTGCGCCAGCGCCTGGGCGAAGCGCTCGCCGTCGGCGTCGTCGCGCACGACGATCAACCCGGGGCTCGTGCAGAACTGGCCGCAGCCCATCGTGATCGAAGCGGCGAGGGTGGCGGCGGGCGTATCGACGCCTTCCGCAAGGGCTTGCGGCAGCACGACGAGCGGATTGATCGAGCCGAGTTCCCCATAAAACGGAATCGGCCGGCGACGCGCATTGGCCGCGCGCCACAGGGCCACGCCGCCCTGATACGAACCCGTGAACGCCACCGCCGCGACATCGGCGTGACCGACGAGATGCACGGCCGCTTCGCGCGACGCCTGATCGACGAACGCAATCACGCCTTCGGGCAGGCCTTGTTCGCGCAGCACACGCGCGGCGAGCGCATGCACGCGGCGCGACAGTTCGGGATGGCCCGAGTGCGGCTTGACGATCACCGTGCAACCCGCGGCGAGTGCCGAGGCCGTATCGCCGCCGAGCACCGAGAACGCGAACGGGAAATTGCTCGCCGAGAACATCGCCACCGGCCCGAGCGGCAGTTGCACGCGCGTGAGGTGCGGGCGGCCTGCTGGCGGCGCGCCGGGAACGGCCGCGTCGTCGACGTGGCGATTGGCGATGCCTGCTTCCACGCGCTCGGCAAAGCCGCGCAGTTGAAACGCGGTGCGCGCGAGTTCGCCATTCAAACGCGCGGCGCCAAGCGACGTTTCTTCGTCCGCAATGGCGACGAGCTGCGCGGCGTCGCGTTCGAGCGCGTCGGCGAGGCCGCGCAGCAGGGCGCTGCGCACGGCACGCGCAGCCGCGCCGTAAAGGGCCTGTGCTTCACGCGCGAGCGCGGCGGCTTCGTCGATACGCGCGAAAGACGCGTTGTTTTCTGTCTGCATTCCGAATTCACTCCAGATTAAAAAAGACCGCGCTCGGCGAGATTGGTATAAAGAGCGCGCACGCCGAACGTCCACGGTTCGATTTCGGTGCAAAGGCGCACGGTGTTGACGATGGCGCCAAGCGGCGGCGCGCTGATCGTGACCCGGTCGCCGAGGTGATGCGTGAAGCCGCCGCCGGGCGCGTCGCGGTCCTTGATCGGCGAGAACATCGTGCCGAGGAACAGCATGAAACCGTCCGGATACTGATGGTGGCGGCCCCATGCCTGCGAAACGAGGTCGAGAGGATCGCGGCTGATTTCCTGCATGTGGCTCACGCCTTCGAGCAGGAAGTTGTCGTCGACGCCTTCCACGCGCAGAGAGACGCTGGTGGTACGAACCGTGTCGAGCGTGAAGCCTTCATCCAACAGACGAATGAACGGTCCGATCGCGCACGAGCCGTTGTTGTCCTTGCATTTGCCGAGCAGCAGGGCCGAGCGGCCTTCGATGTCGCGCAAATTGACGTCGTTGCCGAGCGTCGCCCCGACCACCTCGCCGCGGCTGTTGACCGCGAGCACGACCTCGGGCTCGGGGTTATTCCACGCCGAGGCGGGATGCAGGCCGATATCGGCGCCGAAGCCCACGGAGGACATCGGCTGGGACTTCGAGAACACCTCGGCGTCCGGCCCAATACCGACTTCCATGTATTGCGACCACGCACCACGGCGCTGAAGTTCTTCCTTCAGCTTGATCGCGGCCTCGGACCCCGGCTTGATTTTCGAAAGATCGGCGCCGATCAGCTTCGTGATTTCGGTGCGCACGTCCTGGGCTTTGGCGGAATCGCCACCGGCCTGTTCTTCGATCACGCGTTCCAGAAGACTCACGGCGAACGTCACGCCACACGCCTTGATGGCCTGCAGATCACAGGGCGCGAGCAGCCAGGGGCGATCCGCGGGGCGATCGCCCGCGAAGCTGTGTTCGAGCAGCGCCTCGGCCGTGCCCAGCGGCTCGCCTGGCGTATGCCGCACGACATCGAGCAGATCGTCGTATTCGAACAAGTCGGCCGTGGTGGGGGCCACCTGCGAAATATCGAAGACCATGCCGCCGCGCACCACGACGACGCACGGCCCGTCACCCTCCGGCGTGGGCCGCCAGACACGGCCGACGAGCAGCGCGCTATCGAGATCGTGCGGGAGATAAGCGGATGTTGAGGACATGGCGGGCGTTCCGGATTGAGCGTGGCGACACGCATCGTAGGGCGGATGCGCGTGCGCGTCCAAAGGAACGCCTCTTTGTCCAACTGGCTGGACGATCGGCCGCCGCGGAAGAATGACCCGGCGGCGGCCCGTAATGCGGGTTAGAACAGGTGCTTGATGCCGGCCGACACCGCAACCTGGTTCGAGGTTGTCGAGGGCGAGAGATAGCCGATGTCCGCGACTGCCTGGCGGCCCCACGAATCGACCCCGCTCGCATGCTGGTAGGCAGCCGTCACATACAGCTCGGTGGCTTTCGAGAGCGAGTAGCCGGTGCCCAGATTCCACTGCTCGTAGCGCGCGCCGCCTGTACCGTTCAAGTTGCCGCCGTTCGTGTAATCGAACGAGGTGCCGACGCGCAGGAAGGGCGTGACCTGGTAGCGCACGCTCGCCCCCACCGTATTGAACGAGGCCGTGCCATGGTAGTTCTGCGTGTTCAGCGCGGCAGTGGCGCCGAGATCGCGGTATTGCGTGTTCGACCAGGCGAGGCCCAGGATGGCGGAGCCGATCGTCCAGGTCGAGGCCACGGCGACCGTCTGTTGCGTGCGGGCGGACGCGAATCCCGAGATGGACGGGTTCGATGCCGGCGTCGTGGCGGACCCGGCGGAGCCGAGATTGTTGCCGGTGGCACTCGCATTCGCATTGGTGCCATAGAGCGAAGTGTTCGGATTGCGCGCGTTGATGATCGATGCCGCGACGGCAACGCTCGGCCCGGTATAGCTGAAGCCCGCGGACCAATACTGATTCTGCGTGAAGTTGCCGGCTATTCCGCCCAGGCTGTACAGCGCGCCGAACCGGAATCCTCCAAAGGAGTCCGAACTGTACTTGATCGCGTTGTTGATGCGGTGCGTGAAATTCAGATTGTCATAGTCGGCCGGATGGATCGCGAGGTTGCCGAAGTACCAGGCATAGAGCAGCGGCGACACATAATCCACCGCGGCGTCCGACTGACGCCCGAGCGATGCGGTACCGTAGTTGGGCGCGGTGACCCCGATCCAGGCCTGACGGCCGAACAGGGTGCCGCCCTGGCCGAGCGTGCCATTGCTGACGCTGAAGCCGCTTTCGAGCACGAACAGCGTCTTCACGCTGCCGCCCAGATCTTCGATGCCTTTCAGGCCCCAGCGGCTCGAACTCGGGCCCGAGGTGCCGCTGTCGAACTGGGCGACCTGCCCGCCGCCTGTGGGCTTGCCACCGGCAGGCGTTGCCGCCGTCTGAACGTTGTTCGTGTACGTCACGTTGCCCGTGACGATCCCGTAGAGCGTCACGCTGCTTTGGGCATAGGCGGCGACGGGCGACAGTGCGATGGTAGTGAGCGCGAGAAGTGTTTTTTTCATGGTTGTGGGCTTGTCAAGCCGTGGTCGAGGCTAAGGCATCGGAAACATCGAAAGAGTTAATGCGGGAAGTAGTCGGGCAGGCGATAGCCCCGGTAGGTCGGATTGCGCAGGATTGCCGCGCGGAATTCATCTGAACGATAGGCCGCGACGATATCGGCCGTTTCCTGCGAATTACGGTTCGCCGATTTGACGACCACTTGATTCACGTAAGGTGTGCGCATTTGCTCGAGTGCCAGTGCTTCGGTCAGACGGTGCCCGCTGGAAATGGCGAAGTTGCCCTGGATGGCTGCGAAATCGACGTCTTCGAGCGCACGCGGCGCCTGTGCGGTTTCGAGCGGGACGATGCGAATGCCGGCGGGATTGGCGACCACGTCACGCTCCGAAACATCCACGGGATTGGGATTCTCGCGAATGCGGATCCAGCCAATCTCTTGAAGAATCTTGAGCGCGCGTTCGAGGTTGACGGGGTCGTTTGGCACAGCGACCGTTGCGCCGGCCTTCACCTCGGAGAGCGAATGGTGGCGGGTCGAGTAGAGGCCCATGGGGGGCGTCGGCACTTGCACGACGCTGACAAGGTCGGTGCCGTTCCGGTCGTTGTATGCCTTCAGATAGACGCTGTGCTGCATCACGTCGGCGGCGATTTCGCCGTGCCACACAGCCTGGTTCGCTTCAAGCCCAGTGCTGAAGTTCACGTACTGGATGGTGTAACCCTTGCGCTTGAGTTGTGGCTCGACGCCTTCCCGGAATTCGTCGGCATACGGTCCGGGAACAAAGCCGACTCGCAGCACGTGCGCGGCATTTTCGGCGGCGTGGGCAGCCGGCGATGGCAGCGCAAACAGCGTGATAATGGAGAATAACGTTTGGATAACTAATCGATGTCGCATGATGTGTGACTTGATGGTTTGGAAAGGCCGATTATGGTTGGGCCCTTTGCGGACGGCCAATATTTAATCGAGATTTACATATCGGCCACGCGCAGGGATTACGAGGCGGCGTGGTTATCTTTAGCGGGAATTAGAAGCGCAGGATTCGATGGTTTTCACGCTGCCGCGCGGCTTATAACATTGGCTTCTTTCTATCTATTGCCGAGGCAGCCACGCATGAACGCACGCCGCAACTTCATTCGAATCTCAGCCGGAGCCGCTGCGCTCGCCGCGTTGCCGGTGCTCGGCGCGCTTCCCGCGCGCGCGGCCAGCGCATCGCGTACGTTGCGCGTAGGCAATCAGAAAGGTTATCTGAGTTTGCTGAAAGGACGCGGAACGCTGGAGAAACGGCTTGCTCCCCTCGGCGTCGCGGTCACATGGACAGAGTTCGATGCAGGCCCGGTGCAACTCGAAGCCCTCAACGTAGGCTCGATCGACTTTGGCGACGTGGGCGAGGCGCCGCCCATCTTCGCGCAGGCGGCCGGTGCGCCGCTCGCTTATGTCGCGGCCACGGTGCCGCGGCCGCAGGCGGAAGCGGTGCTCGTGCCGCACGCCTCGGCCATTCGCAGCGTGACTGATCTCAAGGGCAAGACCATCGCGCTCAATCGCGGCAGCAACGTCCATTATTTCCTCGTCAAGCTGCTGCAGGCGCACAACATTCAGTATGGTGACGTGAAAGTCGTGTTCCTGGCGCCCGCGGACGCGCGCGCGGCGTTCGAGCGCGGCGCCATCGATGCGTGGGTAATCTGGGATCCGTTTCTCGCCGCCGCGCAAAAGACCCTCGATGCGCGCATTCTCGCCGATGCGAGCGGCGTGGTCGGCAACCGCGCCTACTATTTTTCGTCGCTCAGCTACGCAAAACAGAACCCGGATGTCATCAAGATCCTCATCGACGAATTGAGCCAGATCGATCAGTGGGGGCAGGCCAACCGGGCCGCGCTCGCCACGCAGCTTGCGCAAGTATGGGGCTTGCCGAACGACGTGGTCAGCGAGGCGATCGGGCGCGCGCAGTTCGGCACGGGGCCGATCACGAAAGCCATCCTCGCCGAGCAGCAGCAGATCGCCAATACCTTCTTCGACCTCAAGCTGATTCCGAAGCGCGTGAACGTGCTCGAAGCGGCAGCGCCAGGCATCGTTTAGCGTGACGATTTTTCATCAGCCCCGGCCGCTCCCGCGCGCCGGGGCTTTCTCACAGCTCACAAGCCCAGCGCGCGGCGCGCCGCCATGGTACGCAACAAGCTGTTGGACGGCGCGTGAATGCGCGCGCACTGCACGTTGCGGTGATGGCGCTCGAGCGGATTGTGCCGCGCGATCCCATGATTGCCCGCGAGTTCGAGCGCGATATCCACGGCCTGAATCGCATTGTCCACCACGTTATGTTTGACGACGGCGGACAACTCGGCGGGCGCCGTACCTGCGTCGATCGCGTCGGCATGGGTGCGCAGCAGCCAGTCGTTGCTCGCCAGCAGCATCTCGATGCGTCCCATGCTTTCCTGCACGATGGGAACGGTGGCGAGCGCCGCCCCGCCTAGCGCGGCAGGCTTGCGCCCGGTGAGGAAAGTAAGCAGCCAGTCGCGCGCGGCGCGCGCCGCGCCGTCGTAGACCGTTCCGACCAGACTGAAGTACCACGCCGTGGCGTGCGGATCGCGCTGCACGCCGAGATGGGCCGGTCTCAAGCCGACGACATCGTCGACGGCAATCGCCACGTCCGTGAACACCACGTCGTGGCTTGCGCTCGCCCGCATGCCGAGCGGGTCCCAGGTCTCTACGATGCGCACGCCCGCCGCCTCGCGGGGGACGAGAAAATGGCCTAGACGCGGCTCGGGTTCGTCGGTACGTGCAAGCACGTTGATCCACGTGAGCAGGGGTGCGCCCGTCACATAGAGTTTGTGTCCCGTGATGCGCCACGAGGCGCCTTCGCGGCGCGCGAGCGTGTCTGGCAGGCCGCCGTGCGAAGGCGAACCAAGCGCGGGCTCGACCTGGGCCGCGTTGACGAGCGCGCGGCCTTCCACGCTCGCCCGCGTGAGGCGCTGCGCGAGCGCTGCGGGCCAGTTTCCCGTTTGCTCGCGCGCGTCGTGCACGATCATGGCGTGCTGGCTGTAGTGCATCGAGAGAATGAGCGCGACCGATGGATCGCCATAGGCGATTTCGGCGACGATCGCACGCGCCACCGCGAGCCCCGCGCCGAAGCCACCGTCGCTGCGTGCAATATTCGCGCGCAGCAGGCCCGCTTCGCGCAATGCGCGGAATTGCCCGAGCGGCGCGGTGGCATTGCGGTCATGCTCGTCGGCCAGGGCGGCAAACGCGCGGCCGAGCAGCGCCGCGCGCTCGATCAGCGCGGCGGCCTGGTCCTCGTCGCGCGCGAGCGCGGCGTCCGGAGTGAATGCGTTCACGGTGCTCTCCCTGGGCAATTAGCGTTCGCCGCCCGGCGCACGCGGGTCCTGCGTGGTGCCATGGCGCACGAGGCGTCCGAAGAACGGGTGACCGGGGTCGTTGAACCCCGGTGTCGAGGGATGGCCGCTTGCCACGAGCGAATCGACAAATGCTTCGTCATCCTCATCGAGACGATACTGTAGCGCGGGCAGATAGTCGCGCCATTGCGCTTCGGTGCGCGGTCCAGCGATCGCCGAAGTGATATAGCGGCTATTGAGCACCCAGGCCAGCGCGAATTGCGCGGCGGTGAGGCTGCGCTCCTTTGCATGCGCCTCTACGCGCCGCGCAAGCTCGATCGTTTCGGCGCGCCATTCGGTCTCGCTCAGGCGGCGGTCTTGCCGTCCCGCGCGCGTGTCGGCTCCGGGCTGGGCACCGGGCTCGTACTTGCCGGTCAGCACGCCACGCGCGAGCGGGCTGTATGAGATCACGCCAAGTCCATAGTGCCAGGCGGCGCTCAACTGCTCCGCCTCGACCTGGCGATTGGCCAGGTTGTAGAGCGGCTGGCTCGCAACGGGCCGCGGCACGCCCAGCAGATCGGCCACGCGGCTGAACTCGGCAATGCGCCAGGCGCGATGATTCGACAGCCCGTAGTGTCTCAGCTTGCCTGCCGCGATCAGATCGCCCAGCGCACGCACGGTTTCCTCGACTGGTGTGTGGTGGTCCTCGCGATGCAGATACACGAGGTCCAGATAATCGGTATCGAGCCGCCCGAGACTCGCTTCGACCGCGCGGATCACGTGCTTGCGCGACGCGCCGGCCGCGTTGATCTCGCGCGGGTTGCCAACGGGGTTGCCGAACTTCGTGGCGAGCACCCAGCGGTCGCGTTGCCGCGCGGTATGCCGGCCCACCACGCGCTCCGACTCGCCCTGGTGGTAGACGTCGGCGGTATCGATCGAATTCACGCCTTGCTCCTGCGCGGCTTCGATGATGCGTTCGGCCGTGGCGTCGTCGGTTGGTCCGCCGAACATCATCGTGCCGAGCGTCAGCGTGGAGATTTTCAGGCCGCTATGGCCCAGTTGCCGGTAGTCCATGGATTTTCCTTGAGTCATTCAAACAGTGCGACGTGAGCGCGCTCACCGCGACAGCCAGACATCGGCGAAACTCGCGGCCGTGCCGTCGGGTGAAATGGCGTGGTCGCGCACACGCTTCGAGGCGAGCGTCACCCACTGCGGCGACACGAGATTCAGGTCCGGCAGATCGTGCTCCAGAATGCGCTGGATCTGCACGAACTGCTGCTTGCGCTTCGTTTCATCGCTTTCCCGCGCAGCCTGCGCAAACAGGCCGTCGACTTGCGGGTTGCTGTAGTGCGAGCCGTTGGTGAAGGGCACGCCGCGGCGAAAGTTGTCGGTCGTGTACAAACGCGCCACGCCCACCACCGGATCGAACAGATTGCTCATGCCATTCACGGTGAAATCGAATTGCCGGTCGGTATAGACGCGCTTCAAATACGCCGCGAGATCCTGATTGCGGATCGTCACAGCGATCCCCACGCGGGCGAGCGCCGACTTGATGTATTCGCCCGTGCGGGCGGGCAGGTCGCCGATGGGCAGCGGGTCGAGCGTGAGCGCAAAGCGTGTGCCGTCCGCCTTGCGCGGATAACCGGCCTCGTCGAGCAGACGGTTGGCGCGCGCGATGTCGAACGGGTAGGGCGCGGGTGCCGCGTCATAGTAGGGGTTCGACGGCATCAGCGGGCTCGCGGTGGGCGTCGCGTAGCCGTAGTAGATGACCCTGCGGATCACTTCGCGATCGATCGCCGAGGCAATCGCCTGACGCACCTTCAAGGACTTGAGCACCGGATTGTCGAGATTGAACTCGATGCGCGCCACGCCCGCCTGAAACTCGTAGCCGCGTGTCTCGATGCCGAGCTTCGGATTGGCCTTGAGGCGGTCGAGGTCGGCGAGCGGCACGGGCGTATCGCCGCCGAGATCGACCGAGCCGTCCTCGAACGCCACCGCGCGCGCGGCGGGGTCGGCGATGATCTTCACGATGATGCGGTCCAGATACGGCTTGCCGGCGGTCCAGTAGTCGTCATTGCGCGCATATTCGATGTAGCTGCCGCGCACCCACTTGACGAAGCGAAACGGTCCGGTGCCGATCGGCGCGTTGTTGGCCGGATTCGCGAGCACGTCCTTGCCTTCATAGAGGTGCTTCGGCAGGATCGGCGTTTCCGAAGCCGAGAACGCACGTATCAGCCATGGCGTCGGCTCGCTGAGCGTCAGCACGACCGTATAGGGGTCCGGCGTGGCGATCGCGGTGACGTTCGCGAAGGTGGTGCGCGCTCGCGGATGCACGCGGCGCAGCGTTTCGATCGACCATGCAACGTCGGCCGAGGTAAACGGCGCGCCGTCGTGCCATTTCACGCCGTGCCGCAGATGAAACACATAGCGGCGGCCGCCGTCCTCGATCTCCCATGAGGTGGCGAGCAGCGGCTTGGGCTTGAGATCGAAGTCGTAGTCGAGCAAGCCTTCAATCACTTTCGGGCTGACCTTGAGGACATTCACTGCCGTCGTTGCGACATCCACGAGCGCAGTAGGCTCCGGCGTCACCACGAAATTGAGCGTGCCGCCGCGCGTTTGCGCGTGCGCGGCAACGTGAGCGGCCACGCTCGCCATGACGAGGAGCATGAGAACGACACGGCGTGGCGCCGTGCGCAGGAGGTGAGCGATCATCGGTTCGGCAACAGGCGATAAGAGGAAATGGACGCTGGCAGGCAGCGCCGCTTTGGTTATCCTGCGAGCACGCCGGCACGCTCCGCGCGGCGGGCCAGCGCCGCCTCGAGCGGCGCCGGATCGACCCATTGCGCGAAGTCGAAATCGTCCGCGATAAAGCCCTGCTCAAAGAGAAAGCGCTTGAAGTGCGCGAGCGCGTCGAGCGCTGCGGCATCGAGTCCGATCGCGAGTTGCCGGTGCAGGCCCGCGCCATACGCGCGTGTCACCCAGTGCTCGGCGCTGCGCACTTCGCGGGCGACATAGCGCGTGACTTCGCCGGGATGCGCGCCAGCCCACGCGGCCGCGTCGAGCGTGCGAACCAGCACGCGTTCGACGAGATCGGGGCGTTCGCGCAGCAGTTGCGCATCGACCGTGAGCGGGCGCGGCGTACCGTTGTTGGCGTGCGCCCGCCGGTCGGGATGCGCGCTGATGTCGACCAGCACGCGCGCGCCGAGCACGTTGGCGATATCGAGGCCCGTCGCACCCTTGACGAACACTACGTCGGCCTCGCCGCGCAGCAGCGCCGCTGCCTCGCGGGAAAACTCGTGAGCGCGCTGCGCATCGAGCCATTCGCCGAGCGGTGCCGAGTCGTCCGGTTTTGCGTGGGCGAGGCCACGGGGTGCATGCGGCAGATCCACGAGTTCGACCTCGGCTGACGAGACGCCGATGGCTTCGAGCAGCGTATGAAAGCCACGCAAAGCCGTGGCACGATGGAAATCGACGACCCCAGCGGCGGCATTGATCGGTAATCCGAAGCGACGCCCCGCGAGCGAAGCGCGCGTGGGCGTGAGGTGCGAATCGAGCGTGATGAACGCCTGGAACTCATCGACCCAGCTCAAACCGATGAGCCGCGTATCGCTGCCTTGCGCCCGCGCCCATAGCGCCGGTATGTTGCCGCCCTGGCGAAACGACCACGGCTGCGTATGCGTGAAGTGCGAGCGGCGAATGGCCGGGTCGTCGGCGTCCTGCAATGCCTTCACTTCGATGCCGTCGGCAGCGAATTCTTCCTGCAGCAATCCTTGCTGGGCGGCAATGCCGAATGGCGTCGGCGCAGGACAACGGGTGTACCAGAGCAGCGTCATCAAGATTCCTCGGTGGCGAACAAGGCGCATTGCGCACGATCTGTGCGCGGGCGGCATGGAACAATCGATTATCGGCAAGCGCTTGCGGCGAGGTCAAAGAACGAATCGTGAAATAGGTTCGTGCGCGGAAGTGATTTACTTTGGCCGCAACCCCGTGCTGCCCGATTGCGCGAACCGCCGGCCAACGCAGAGATGCGAATAACAAAATGCGAATTCCGTGGTTAGTCGCGGGCAATGCGCTCCCTATACTTTTCCTTTTGGCAAGACGCCCCGTGGCCGCCCGGGAATCAAACAATTCGCGGGCCTGACAAAAAGGAAAACTCAATGTCCGCTCTTCCCACTCAACTTCCGGTGCGCGCTCGCGCGGCCAGTCTGTCGTTGCAGGATGCGCTCGCCGACTTGCCTGCGCTCGCGAATGAAATCGGCAAAGAGGCGGCTGCGCGCGAAGGGCGTCGCGAATTGCCTTTCGAGGGCTTCGACGCATTCCGGCGCTCGGGGCTGGGACGCCTCCGGCTGCCCGTCGAATGGGGCGGCCTGGGTGGCTCGCTCGTGGACGAATTCGACGTGATCGCCACGCTGGCCGCGGCCGACAGCAATCTCGCCCACGCGCTGCGGATTCACTACGACCAGACCGAAGCGCTGCTGCTGTCGGCTCGCACGCCGTTCAACGATCTGCAGATCCAGCGCGTGATCGACGGCGCGATTTTCGGCGGCGCCTCGACCGAACTGGGGACGGCGCGTCCGGGCGAATACACCACGGCGCTCCGGCGCGACGGCGAGCATTACCGGCTCGACGGCCGCAAATACTATTCGACCGGCACGGCCTTTTCCGACTACGCGCGCCTGAGCGTGCTGAACGACGAGGGGCAACCGGTGGTGGCGATCGTGCCGGTGCGGCGCGAAGGACTCACGGTGCTCGACGACTGGGACGGCATGGGGCAGCGCATGACGGCGAGCGGCAGTCTCGTGTTCGAGAACCTGCTGGTGCGTGCGGACGAAATCACCGAACGCGGCTTGGCCACGCTCGCCGGCCGTCATGGCGGCGCGCTGCGGCAACTCCACCTGGTGGCGGTGGCCGCGGGCATCGTTCGCAACGTGGTCGCGGATGCGAAGCGCTACGTGGTGGAGCATGGGCGCCCCGTACTGCACAGCACGGCGCCCTCCGCACGCGAGGATGCCTTCATTCAGCAGGTCGTCGGCACGCTCTCCGCGCACAGCCATGCGATCGACGCGCTGGTGCGCGAGAACGCCCGCACGCTCGATCGATCGGCGCAGGCGATCCGCGCGGGTGCGCCGGACGCGGATCAGCTCGTGCTGGAAGGCGCACTGGCGACGGCGCGCACGCAACTCGTGGTGAGCAAGCTGGCGCTCGAAGCCGCCGAGCGCCTGTTCGAAGCCGGCGGAGCTTCGGCCACTTCGCGCGCGCACAATTTCGACCGGCACTGGCGCAACCTGCGCACGATCTTCAGTCACAACCCGCTGCTGCACAAAGCGCGCGTCGTGGGCGACTATGCCCTGAACGGCGTGACGACCCACCTCACCGAAGGCCGCGTTTTTTGAAACCCACGATCGAGCGAGTGTCCAAAGAATGAGCCGAATTTCGTCGCGCCGCCTGCATTTGAACGTCAATATCCTGCATTCGGGCTTCGTGCCATCGGCGTGGCGTCTCGCCGATGCCGATCCCCGCGCATTCGTGGACGTAGCGCACTATGTGCGGGTCGCGCAACTCGCTGAAAGCGCGAAATTCGATGCGGTCTTTCTTGCCGACAACGCGGCGATCATCGACCAGATCGACTTCCGTCCGATCACGGCGCTCGAGCCCACGGTACTGCTCGCCAGCATTGCGGCGGCGACCACGCTCATCGGCGTGATTGGCACGGCTTCCACGAGCTACAACGAGCCGTACAACATCGCGCGTCGCTTCGCCACGCTCGATCATGTCAGCCGTGGCCGTGCGGGCTGGAACGTCGTGACGACGGCCGATTTGCCGTCGGCGCGCAATTTCGGCCACGACACGGTGCCCGATCACGCGCAGCGCTATGCGCGGGCTGCGGAGTTCACGGAACTCGTCAAGGCCCTCTGGGACAGCTGGGACGACGACGCCTTCATCGGCGACAAGGCGAGCGGCCGTTTCATCGACGCGACGAAGGTGCGGCCTGTCGAACATGATGGCCGCTTTTTCAGGGTGCAGGGGCCGCTGAATCTTCCGCGTGCGCCACAAGGTCATCCTGTGCTCGTGCAGGCGGGCGGATCGGGGGATGGCCGCGATCTCGCGGCGCGTCATGCCGAGGCCGTATTCTCCGCTTCGCAGTCGTTCGAGGAATCGGTGGCGTACCGGCGCGACCTCAATGCGCGCGCCGCAGCATACGGGCGCCCGCAGGGTGTGAAGGTGCTCGCGGGCCTCACGACGATCATCGGCGCAACCGAAGCCGAGGCGCTGCGGCGGCGCGACGAACTCGTCGAGCAGATTCCCTGGCGCTACAGCCTCACGCGTCTGGCCGGCACACTGGGCCTTTCACCCGATCAGCTCGACCTCGACGCGCGCCTGCCGGATAACCTCGCGCTACCCAACGGCGGCAATGGCAATCACACGTTCTTCCATGCCACGATCGCCGAGGCGCGGCGAGGCGGCCACACGGTGCGCGAGTTGATCCGCGCGCTCGCGGGCGGCGGCGGTCATCGCGTGATCGTCGGCACACCTGAGCAGATCGCCAACGATATCGAGCACTGGTTCAAGGGCGAGGCCGCCGACGGCTTCAACCTCATGCCGGACGCGCTGCCGGACGGGCTGGAGGCGTTCGTTGACGGCGTAGTGCCGATCCTGCAACGGCGTGGGCTCTTTCGAACCGAATACGAAGGCAATACCTTGCGCTCGCATCTCGGGCTCGAGCGGCCTGCCGTGGGCGTGGCGGCGATTGGCGAGGAGCTTCAGCGCGTCTGACGTGGGGCTCGCGCGGCGCGCTTCGGGCGCCGCGAGTATGCCGCTCAGCGGCGCAGGCCGGCTTCGCGCAGCAAAGGCAGCACGCGTTCGCCAAAAAAGTCGAGGTCGGGCTGAAAATCGTAAAAGCTCAGTTGCACGCCGTCGACGCCTGCCGCGTGAAGCTCGATGATCTTGTCGGCCACCTCTTCAGGCGAGCCCACGATCGCGATGTTGCCGCCCACCGCGCGTGAGGCGGCCTTCGCACGATCTTCGAAACCGCCGCGCCAGGCATGTGCATCGCTGTCGAAACGGTGAAAACTTCCCTCGTCGGCATGTGCGACGATGGCATCGTGATAGGCGCGTGCCTCGGCGGACGTCTCGCGGCAGATCACCATCGGGTTGATGAGCGTGCGCACCTCGCGCCCATACGCGCGCGCCGCGGCCTTCACGCGCGCGGTGTGCGCGGGCAGCGCTTCCAGCGCGCGATCGATCTGCGGTCCCGCCGGGCTCGTGATGAACACCACGTCGGAGTAGCGCGCGGCGAAGTCGATCCCCGCGTCGGAGCCCGTCGCGTTGATGAGCAGCGGGCGCCCATAGCGCGGCTTGGGCGTGACGTACGCGCCTTGCAGGCGCCAGCTCGAAATTTCAGGCTCGAAACTGAAGTTGTCCGGTTGCGCCCACAACTGCTGCACGGCGTCGAGAAATTCGGCCGCCATCTCATAGCGCCGGTCGTGCTCGATGCGGTTCCAGCCAAACATTTCGTGTTCGACGGCGCGGTGCCCCGTCACCACGTTGACGCCCCAGCGTCCGCGCGAGATGTGGTCGAGTGTAGCCGTGAACTTCGCGAAATGCAGCGGGTGCCACGGCCCGTAGAGCACATGGGTCGTGGCGGCCAGGATGATGCGCTCGGTGCGCGCGGTCAGCGCGGCCAGCGTCATGAACGAGTCGAGCGCATGGCCGTCGAACACACCGCCATAGCCGCCTTTCGGCAGCCATTGCGACAGGGCGAAAACGAGATCGAATCCGAGCGCTTCGCACTTCTGCACGAGCGCGGCGTTGTAGTCGAACGACCAGTCCGTACCGCGCGGCAGCGTCGATGCGCTCCAGCCGCCAGCCTGGATCGGCAGGAACAGCCCCAGCATGAGCGGCTGCGCGAATGCACGCGCCACGGGACTATCGGAGAAGGCGGCGGGGGAGGCTACAGGCACGAAGGGCGTCGACGCCACGGAGGAAGTGCGCGGCTCGGCCACGGGAATTTCGCTCAAGACAGACACCTTGGAGGTCGTTGCGGCGCGGGGCGCCGTGCTAGTCGATTGGTCGATCCATTGATTAAACACGTGCCGCTCGCGAATAACAAAGAAGCTTTTCTGCTTTCCAATTGCGTTGTCGCGCTGCTGCTTCGGCGCGGCGGGTCATATGGATAGCAGCATCGCTTGGTTAGCGCGCGAAGAGGCCGTTGCTACGATTGCAGCACTGTCGCCACGGCGCGAATTTCCCGGCTCGCGCAGATCGCAACGTTTAGCCTCTCGTAGCTTCACTGATATCGGAACGCATCAGCATGTCACGTTTGACCCGTCGTGAGTTTCTCATTGCAAGCGGCGCGGCCGCCGCCGCCGCGGGGTTGCCCGTGCTTGCGCGCGCCCAGGACGCCATCGCGCGCAAGCGCGGTGGCACGTTGAACGTGCTGATCAATCCCGAGCCGCCCGTGCTGGTATCGATCTTCCAGACCACGGGACCGGCGCTCGCCGCAAGCTCGAAGGTGCTGGAAGGACTCCTTGCTTATGACTTCGACCTGAAGCCACAACCGCAACTGGCCACCGCCTGGAGCGTGAGCCCCGACGGTCTGCGCTACACCTTCAAGCTGCGTCAGAACGTGCGCTGGCACGATGGCCAGCCGTTCACTTCCGCGGACGTGGCGTTTTCGGTCGATTTGCTCAAAGCGATACATCCGCGCGGACGCAGTACCTTTGCTAACGTGACGCAAGTGCAGACGCCCGACGCGAGCACGGCCATCATCGAATTGTCGAAGCCCGCGCCATTTCTGCTCAAGGCGCTCTCGGCGGGCGAGTCGCCGATCGTGCCGAAGCATCTGTACGCCACGGGTGACCCGCTCACGAACCCGCACAACAACGCGCCGATTGGCACCGGGCCGTTCCGCTTCAAATCGTGGACGCGCGGCGCGAGCATTGTCTACGAGCGCAATCCCGACTACTGGGACGCTGGCAAGCCGTATATCGATGCGCTCGTCTACAAGGTCATTCCCGATCCGGCCGCGCGCTCGGCGGCGTTCGAAACCGGCGCGCTCGATCTGGGCGGCGAGAACCCCGTGCCGCTGACCGACTTGCCGCGCCTCACGCAATTACCGCAGCTCGTGACGGAAACGCGTGGCTACCGCTTCCTCGAGCCTTTGGCCGAGATCGATTTCAATCTCGATCATCCGGTGTTGAAGGACCCACGCGTGCGCCAGGCCATCGCGCACGCCATCAATGCGCAGGTCGTGCAGAAGACCGTGGCCTACGGTTATGCGGACGTCTCGCCCACCCCCATCACGCCCGCCTCGCCGTATCACGATGCGCAGATCACGCCCTACGCGTTCGACCCGCATGCGGCCGAGGCGTTGCTCGATGCGGCGGGCAAGCCGCGCGGTGCGGATGGCGTGCGCTTCAAGCTGACGCACGATTACCTGCCGTATGGCGACATGTACCAGCGCCAGGCCGGCTACGTGAAATCGGCGCTCGCGCGCGTGGGGATCGACGTCACGGTGCGCTCGCAGGATCTGCCGTCTTTTCTCAAGCGTGTCTACGCCGACCGCCAGTTCGATTTCACGAGCATCGGCGTCAACACGCTGTTCGATCCGGCCGTGGGCGTGCAGCGCCTGTACTGGTCGAAGAATATCCGCCCCGGCGTGCCGTTCTCGAATGCGCCGCATTACAGCAGCGCGGAAGCGGACCGTCTGCTCGAAGCGGCGTCGGTCGAAATCGACGAAAGCCGCCGCGTGAGCCTCTACAAGCAGTTCCAGCAAACCGTTTACCGCGATCTGCCGATCCTCAATCTCGTCGCGCCGCGCATGGTCACGCTCGCCAACCGGCGCGTGCACGATCACACGGTGAGCGCGCAGGGCCTGGAAGGCAACTTCGCCGATGTGTGGCTGAGTGCCTGAGCGCGTGCCAAACGCGCATCGCACCCTCGACGGAGCCCAACGATGAGCCGAAGCGCCCGCTGGCAAACGATCCTGCGCCGCACCGCCTGGCAGGCGCTGCCCACGGTGCTGGGCATCGTGATCCTCAACTTCTTCCTGCTCAAGCTGATGCCGGGCGACGCCGCCGACGTGATCGCCGGCGAAGCCGGCTCCGCGACGACGGAAACGATGACGATGCTGCGCGCGAAGTTCGGGCTCGACCAGCCCTTGCTGGTGCAGCTCGGGACGTACCTGAAGCATCTCGCGCATTTCAGCCTTGGCTACTCGCCGCGTTACGACATGCCCGTGATGCAGCTGATTCTTTCGCGCTTGCCCAACACTTTGCTGCTGATGGGCGTGGCGCTGTCGCTCGCGCTCGTCGTCGGCGTGGCGCTCGGCGCCGTGATGGCGCACTGGGCCGGCAAGTGGCCCGACCGCGTGCTGTCGGTGTTCGCGCTGCTGTTCTATTCGACGCCTGGATTCTGGATCGGCCTGCTCGCCATCATTCTGTTCGCGGTCCGGCTAGGGTGGCTGCCGAGCGGCGGCAACATCACGATCGGGGCGGACCTGCACGGCTTCGCCTACGTCGCCGATGTCGCGAGGCACGTGTTGCTGCCCGCGGCGACGCTCGCCACCTTCTTCGTCGCGATCTACGCGCGCATTACGCGTGCCGCGATGATCGAAGTGCAGCGCCAGGACTTCGTGCGCACGGCGCACGCGAAAGGTCTGAATCCGTGGCGCGTGACCTTGCGGCACGTGCTGCGTAACGCGCTGATGCCGCTCACCACGCTCGTGGGGCTGCATTTCGGCACGCTGCTTGGCGGCGCGGCGGTAACGGAGACGGTATTCAGCTGGCCGGGGCTGGGCCGCCTTGCACTCGACGCGGTGCTGGCGCGCGACTTCAGCGTGCTGCTAGGCGTGCTGCTGCTGTCGTCGCTGCTCGTCATCGTCGCGAACGTCGTGGTCGATCTGCTGCAAGCATGGCTCGATCCGCGCATAGGCTAACGGAGGAACCGCAATGAGTTTCGAATCGCCGGATCTGCCGGTTGACGCACGACGTGCGGCCGCGCGCCAGGGTTCGCCGTGGCGGCGACAGTTGGCGTTCGCGCTGCTTGGCCGCCGCGGCGCCGAGCGCGACAGCGCGCCCGCGCGCCGTGCCGGGCACGCTTTCTGGCGCGCGTTGCTGCGCAACCCTTCGGCCTGCGCTGGCCTTGTGCTGCTCGGGGCATTTGTCGTGCTCGCCGTGCTCGCGCCGCGGCTCTACCCGGGCGATCCGCTCGACATGGTGGGCGGCCCGTTCGAATGGCCGGGCAGCGACCCGCAATTCTGGCTGGGCACCGATTCGCTCGGGCGCGACGTCGCAGCCGGCATCGCGCATGGCGCGCGCGTTTCGCTGCTGATCGGCGCGGCCTCGGCAGGCATCGGACTCGTGATCGGCACGCTCGTGGGCGCCACCGGCGGCTATTTCGGAGGCCTGATCGACGACGCGCTGGTGCGTCTCACCGAGCTGTTCCAGACCGTGCCGTCCTTTCTGCTGGTGATCGTGCTCGTAGCGATCGGGCGGCCCAACGTGGTGGTGATCGCGCTCGCCATTGGCGTTGCCTCGTGGCCCACGGTCGCGCGGATCGTGCGCGCGGAATTCCGCACGCTGCGGCGCTCTGACTTCGTGCTTGCGGCGCGCAGCCAGGGGTTCAGCAACACGCGCATCATCTTCGGCGAAATCCTGCCCAATGCGCTGCCGCCCGTGATCGTCACGGCTTCGGTGATGGTGGCAAGCGCGATCCTCATCGAATCGTCGCTGTCGTTCCTCGGCATGGGCGACCCCAATGTGATGAGCTGGGGGGCGATGATCGGCGCCGGTCGCGATTCGCTGCGCACGGCGTGGTATCTCACGGCGATTCCCGGCGCGGCCATCGTCCTCGCGGTGCTCGCCCTCAATCTGCTCGGCGACGGCCTGACCGAAGCCCTCAATCCGCGGCAGCGGCAACGACCGTAAAGGTGCCACGTGAGCCAACTGCTGGAAGTACGCGATTTGCGCGTGAGTTTTGGGGCGCACGATGCGGTGCGCGGCGTGAGCTTCGACATCGCGGCGGGAGAGATACTCGCGTTGGTGGGCGAGTCGGGCAGCGGCAAGTCCGCCACGGCGCTTTCGCTCATGCAGCTCGTTCCCGAGCCAGGACGCGTCACGGGTAGCGTGCGCTTCGAAGGGCGCGAGCTGCTGGGCTTGCCGCGCGGGGCGGTGCGCGATCTGCGCGGCAAACAGATCTCGATGATCTTTCAGGAGCCGATGACCTCGCTGAACCCCGTGCTCAGCGTGGGCGCGCAGATCGTGGAGACGCTGCGTCAGCACGAGGCGCTGTCGCGCCGGGCCGCTCGCGCGCGTGCCGTCGAGCTGCTCGATCTCGTGCGCATTGCCGAGCCGCAGCGCCGCTTCGACGACTATCCGCACGAGCTATCGGGCGGCCAGCGGCAGCGCGTGATGATTGCGATGGCCGTGGCGTGCCGCCCGCGTCTGCTGATCGCCGACGAACCCACGACCGCACTCGACGTGACGATCCAGGCGCGCATCCTCGAACTGCTCGACGCGCTGCGCCGGGAACTGTCGATGTCGCTCCTGCTGATCACGCACGACCTGGGCGTCGTGGCCGATCATGCGGACCGCGTGGCGGTAATGCTGGCCGGGCGCAAGGTAGAAGAAGCGCCGACGGCGGATCTCTTCGCGCGCCCGCGCCACGCCTACACGCGAGGGCTCCTCGGCGCTTCGCTCAATCTCGCCGACGATCTGCACTACCGCTCGTGGACCTTGCCGGAAATCCGCCACTCGGCACCGGCCGGTCGCGTGGATCGCACCGACGAGGAGGCGGGCTTCGTGGTGGTGCCGCGCAAGGTGCCCGAGTGTACGGCATCGGGCCTTCAGACGACGGACGCCGCGCCGCTGCTCGCCGTGCGCGACCTGCGCGTAGCGTACCCGCAGCGCCATGGCGCGCCGGCACTTCACGCCGTCGACGGTGTCTCGTTCGAGATTGGCCGGGGCGAGTCGGTCGGGCTCGTGGGCGAGTCGGGCTGCGGCAAGTCCACGCTTTCGCGTGCGATCATGCGCCTCGTGCCGGTTGCGGGCGGATCGATCGCGCTTGACGGCACGGAACTCGTCCCGCTCCGCGAGCGCGCGTTGCGGCCGTTACGGCGCAAGGTGCAGATGGTCTTTCAGGATCCCTATGCGTCGCTGAACCCGCGTCGCACCGTGGGTGACATTCTCGAAACCGTGCTGGCTGTGAATGGGGTTGGCGAAGCGGCGGCGCGCCGCGTGCGTGTGCGCTCGGTGCTCGAACGCGTGGGCCTTCCCGCGGCGGCGCTCGCGCGCTTTCCGCATGAATTCTCGGGCGGACAGCGTCAGCGCATCGGTATTGCGCGCGCGCTCGTGCTCGAACCCGCATTGCTGATCTGCGACGAGCCGGTGTCGGCGCTGGATGTCTCGATCCAGGCGCAAATTCTCAATCTGCTCGTCGAACTCAAGCGCGAGCTGGGGCTTTCCATGCTCTTCATTTCGCACGATCTTTCGGTCGTGCGCTACATCGCCGACCGTGTGCACGTGATGCAACAGGGCAAGATCGTCGAGAGCGGCGACCATCAGGACATTTGGCGCGCACCGTGCCATCCGTATACGCGCGCGCTGCTCGCTGCGATTCCAGGGCGCGAGCTGGAGGCCGAAGCGGCCTGAAGCGCGGGGTAGTGGGGCAGCGATCAGCTGCGATTCCGGTTTGGGTGCTTCAATGTGTATTGCACCGCCTTTGCCGGTTGACCGAGGCGATTCACGATGCCGTGCTCCGATCCACTACCGATGCTGGCCCCTATGACGAACCGTACCGAAATCAAGGCCCTCGTATTCGACGTCTTCGGCACCGTCGTGGACTGGCGACGCGGCGTCGCGAGGGAAGCCGCCGCTTTTCTGCAACGCCACGCGCCTCATCTCGACGCTTTCGAGTTCGCCGACACCTGGCGCCGCGAGTATTCGCCTGCCATGGAGGAAATCCGCAGCGGCCGCCGGCCCTACGTGCGCCTCGACGTGCTGCATCGCGAGAATCTCGTGAAGGTGCTGGCGCGCAGCGGTATTGCCGCAGCGACGGACGCCGAGATCGACGAACTCAACCTGGCCTGGCATCGCCTCGATCCATGGCCCGATTCGGTCGAGGCGCTGAATCGTCTGAAACGCCGCTTCATCATCGCTCCCTTGTCGAACGGCAACATCCGGCTCATGGTGGACATTGCGAGGCGCGCCGGCCTGCCATGGGATGCCATTCTCGGCGCCGAAGTGGTGCGCGCTTACAAGCCGTCGCCGCAGGTGTACACGGAAACGGCGGACATTCTGGGTCTCGCGCCCGCCGAAGTATGCCTCGTAGCGGCGCATAACGGCGACCTGGCCGCGGCGCGCCGGCTTGGCCTTTCGACCGCCTTCGTCGTGCGGCGGACCGAGCACGGTCCCGATCAAAAAACAGACCTGAAAGCGGAGCAGGCCTGGGATTTCGTGGTGAACGATTTAAACGAGCTTGCGAGTCAGCTCGATGCCTCGATAGATTGAGGTTTTAAAGGGCATTGTCAAAGCACACGGGCAAGCAGACACCGAGGCGTCTGCCTGCCCGTACTCAGATCGCCGCTAGCGCGGCGTTCACGTTGCGAGCGATCGTCGCGTTAGAAGCGATGGCGGATACCCACGGTCGCCACGGCTTGCGAGTTCGAATCCGAAGCGGAAACACCCATGATGTCCGCGTGAATCTTGCCCTCGCCATCCACGACACGCTGATACGCGGCTTCGGCGTACAGGTCGGTGCGCTTCGACAGCGCGTAGTCGCCTTGCAGCGTGAACTGATGGAACTTCGGATTCACGCCGTCCAGGCTCGCGTTCGTGTACGTATAAGCGGCAGACACCGTGATTGCGGGCGTGAACGCATAGCGGCCATTGAGTTCAAAGTTGCTGAAGCGCGCGCTGTTGCCGGCGAACGACGTCGTCGCACCCGCGTTCGAAGAGTTGATGGCCGTGAGGTTGCTCAGCTGCGTTTGCGTGAACACGAAGCCCACGTTGGCTGCGCCGAAAGCGTAGTTCAGGCCGGCGCCATACGTGCGCTGACGCGATGCGGTGAAGGTGGCGTCGTCGCTGACCGCGCCGCTGCTATTGATCGTCGAACCCGAGTTGTTCAGCTGAAGATAGCCCGCACCCGCCTTGAGACCGCCGAACGAGTATGTGGCGCCGACGCTGTATGCGCGGTTGTTCGCGAAGCCGCCCGCGGCGTTCGAGAAGCCGTACAGCGCATTGAACTTGAGGCCGCCGTAGTTCACGCTCTGGTACTTGAGCGAATTGCTCACGCGGAACGAGTTGTTGAGGTTGTCGTTGTCGTACGGGTGCGCGGCGAGCGTGCCGCCGTACTGCGTGCCGTTCAGCGACAGTCCGCCCAGGTTGTCGACCACGCTGTCGTACTGACGACCCAGCGTGACCGCGCCGGCCTGCTCGCTCGAAAGGCCGATAAACGCCTGGCGGCCGAACATGCGGCTGCCTTGCTTCGCCGCGCCCGTCGAAATGCTGAAGCCGTTCTCGAGCACGAAAATCGTCTTGAGGCCGCCGCCCAGATCTTCGCTACCGCGCAGGCCCCAACGGCTGCCGTTGAGCGCGCCGCTCGACTGTTGCACGTTCGAGCTGCCCGACTGGTTGCTCGTGTACAGGACGCCCGCGTCAATCAAACCGTAAAGCGTGACCGAGCTTTGTGCGTGTGCGGCGCTCGCGAAAGAGGCTGCGGCGACTGCGAGGGCGGAAAGGGTGTACTTTTTCATCGTAACTCCATTGCTTTGTTATTCACTCGAAAGCGAGCGAGCGCGGAGCATAACGCGATATCCGGAATGATTTTCAGGAGTTGTGGCATGCATGCCACGATTATTGGCTAACATTGTCTTACCTGTTCCAGACTATTACATCGGCAGCCTGGAAGATCGAAATATCCGGTAAAACAAGGAACTTTATGCACGCCCATGCGCTGGTCCAAACGCGCTATTTATCGCATTTTTATCGTAATTTCTGGAAAGTTTTTGCGATCCATATTCCTGATTATTACCGTGAATGAATAACGCGAAGAAATACGCGTTGTTCCACGTTTCAAATCGACCGCACCGTTCGTTATCGTGGTTCCCGGCGACATGGTGCGACGGAACTGCGCGGGAGCGGCTGAGGTAAAATACGGCCTTGAGTCCTCATCCATGCATTCGGGCGCGAGCGCCCCGCGTTCCCATGACTGACACCATTGTCGCGCTGCTCGCCCAGGCGAAGCAGCATTTCACCGCCGGCCGCATCGACGCCGCGGAGCACGACCTGCAATCGATCCTGCAAGCGCATCCTGATCACGCGGGCGCACTGGAAGCGATGTCATTTGTCTACGCAACGCGCGAGGATTACGCGGGCGCCGCCGAATTCGCCTGGCGCGCGGCACAACCGGCCGCAACGCCTCAGGAGCAGTTGCAGCAGGCCGCACGCATTTGCCAGCTCGCGCAGCGTCACGCCCAGGCCGTCGCGCTCTACGAACGCCAGCTGGCGCTCGCGCCCGATCACGTCGAAGCGCTGCATGGCGCGGCCATGTCGCTCATCCAGCTGGAGGAGGCCGAGGCCGCACTCGCGTATCTCGGGCGTCTGGCGCGCCGGTATCCGCGTTCGGCGGAAGTGCACTACAACCGCGGCACGCTGCTCGGCGAGCTGGGCCGGTACGACGAGGAACTCGACGCGTATCGGCGGGCAATCGAACTCAAGCCGAATTTCGTCGCCGCCTACGTGAACCTGGGCGTCGCGTTGCGCGACCTGCATCGCTTCGACGACGCGCTGCGCCAGTTCAAGAAGGCCTTGTCGATCGACACGAACGACGCCGGTGCGCGCACCAATCGCGCACAGACCAATCTACTGCTCGGCGAATTCGAGCACGGCTGGCGCGAATACGAATGGCGCTGGCGCGACGGTACGATGACACACGATTTCCCCGACGCGACGCAGTGGAAGGGCCAGCCGCTCGCGGACAAGACCGTGCTCGTGCACGCGGAACAGGGTCTCGGCGACACACTGCAGTTCGTGCGCTTCGTCGACCGCCTGCATGCGAAGGGCGCGAACGTGATCGTGCGCGTGCAGGACGCGCTGCTGCCGTTGCTGCAGAACGTAGCGGGTGCCTCGAGCGTCATCGGCGACTCGTCGCAATTGCCTGCGTTCGACTACCACGTGCCGATGTTGAGCCTGCCGCACGCACTTGCGCTGCGCGAAGCGGATTTCGCGACTTCGGGCGCGTATCTCGACGCGGACGCCGACGCTGCCGCGCGCGCGTCGTGGTCCGATGTGATCGGCGCCGATGAGAATGGCGACCGGCGGCTGCGTGTGGGCCTGGTCTGGTCGGGCAGCACGACGCACGTGAACGATCGCAATCGCTCGATGCCGCTTGCGGAACTCCTGCCGCTGTTCGACGCCGATATGCGCTTCGTGTCGCTGCAAAAAGAGCTGCGCGAGCGCGACCGCGCGTGCATGGACGAACTCGTGCAGCGCGGCCGGCTGATCGACGCCGGCACGCGCCTGACGACGTTTTCGGCAACGGCTGCGCTCGTCGCGCAACTCGATCTCGTGATCGCCGTCGATACGGCGGTCGCGCATCTGGCGGGCGCGCTCGGCAAGCCCGTGTGGATTGCGCTGCCGTTCACACCGGACTGGCGCTGGCAGCTGAATCGCGACGACAGTCCGTGGTACGCCAACGCGCGTCTGTTCCGCCAAACGCGCCGCGGCGAGTGGGCCGACGTGGTGAGCGCATTGCGCACGGCGCTCGATGCGCGGATCGCCGCGCGTTAGGCTGCCCAAGAATGACCGTACCTGGCAGACTGCCGCGCGCCACGGCCGGCCTGTTGGCGATTGCCCAACATCGCCCGGCCAGGTGATGGTCGCACCCAGACTCGCATCGCTGCGATGCACGTGGGGAAGGGCGCCGCGCGGATCGCTCCCGGATGGCATGACATCTGCATAACGTGCTGCAGGCGGCTTGCCGCTTGACCGTTCCGGCATCCGTCGTGCTCAGGGAAACCCCGTCGGCGACGGTTCTACCAACGCTGAGCGCCCAAGGACACATGGGGCGCGCGAGCGCTGCGGATGCAATCGGGAGGCTGACGTGGATCCAACCTGGCTGGGTATGGCTGCCGGCACGATCGTGCTTGCGATCGCTGCGGCCGGCGTGACGGCGCACTACCTCCGTGAGCGCCGCCGCGCCGATTTCCTGCGCAATTTCGATCACCACGCATGGTGGCAGCGGACCCACGGTGCAGCCTGCGCTTCGGGTGGATTCGACACAGGCCGCTGGGCAGTGCAAACAAAAACGTGGCGGAAACAACGAACGGGGAATCAGGCCTCCATCAAGTAATGGAGGCCAGCGGGGGCGCGGGAAAAGTTGCGGGAGCGTATTGAACCTGCGCATCGGTTCAAGCTAGTTGCATCCTACGTGGCAATCGTTAGAGGAACCTCATCATGAAATCCCTTGCTCAAACCTTCGTTATCCTTACCATTCTGTCTGCTCCGGCGGTCTCGTTTGCACAATCGAACAGCGCCGTGACGCCTGAGCAGGTCCGCGCCGAGCTTATCCAGCTCGAACAGGCGGGCTACCGCCCAGGTGACGGCGACAATACCAACTACCCAGCCGACATCCAGGCTGCCGAAGCACGCGTGGCCGCGCAGAACGGCGGAAGCGGTTACGGCGGGATGGCAGGCAGTACGTCGTCCTCTGGCGCGCCCGCCGCCGCTGACAGCATGAAGCCGGTTTACTTCGGTCAGTAAGGCCGGGCGTTGACGAGCCCCTACCTTCCCATCGACGAATCGAGGGGCTCTTTTCGGGCATCAGCCGAGAAATGAGGGCCGGACTTATGAGCCCATTGCATGAAACCTGAAAAATTGCCAGGATTTTATGTCGACCGGGCATGCGGTATGCTGTGCACCTTTGAAAACGTTGAGCCATCGCTCATTTGACTGACATGTGGTCCATGACGCCATCACTGCGCTATTTGAGCGTTCTCGCAATCTGTGCGTTGTTCACAGCGTGCGGACAAATGGCGTCCCGGCAAGCCGCGTGCAGCGGCGAATCCTGTCATATGCGCCACGAGGCGGTCCAATCCGGCGAAGCATCCTGGTATGCGGAGAAGTTCCAGGGCCATGAGACCGCGAACGGGGAACGCTTCAACACCGGCGCATTCACGGCTGCCCATCGAACCTTGCCGCTCGGCAGCTATGTGCGCGTCAGATCGGTGGCAACCGGGAAGTCGGTCGTGGTGCGCATCAACGATCGCGGCCCCTATGTGAGAGGCCGGATCATCGATCTCTCGTATGCCGCGGCGAAAGCGCTGGGGCTCACCGACGCACGGTCGATGCGGGTGCAGATCGAACGTATAGGGAACACGCCGAACGCACAGACGGCGTCGGACGACGACGGAATCCTGACGACAGGAAGATGACGTGAGGGGGCCGTCACATCCTCGCCTTCACCCTTCTACATGGACAAGCCCGCTGCCTCACCCAATGGTTTGAGCGGCGCTTGCGCTGCCCCGCCTGAAATGACCCGGCTTCAGCGCCACGACGGCCACGAGACTGAGCGCGATGCCGATCATCACATAGAGTACCGGCGCCAGCGGCGATCCCGTGAGCACGATGAGCCAGGTCACGAAAGTCTGCGCAAAGCCGCCAAAGATCAGGACGACGACGTTATTGACCACCGCGAGCGAGGTCGCGCGCGTGCGCTTGGGGAACATCTCGGCAAGCGTCGTGCAATAGACGCCGAGGAAGGTCGCACTCACCACGCCGATCACGATCTGCGCGACGAGCAGCCGGGAGACGGACGGCGCCGCCACGATCCACGCATAGAGCGGATAGATCGCCACCAGGTAGGCGCCCAGCGAGCCGACCAGCAGCGTCTTGCGGTCGTAGCGGTCGGATAGCGCGCCCGCGATCGGCGTGACGATCAGCATGACGATGGCCGCGATCATTTGCACCATGAAGCTTTCCGAAACGGGCAGCTTGAGCACCTGTTTCGCATACGTGACGGTGTAGCCGAACGTGACGTAGAACGTGACGGTGCTCGCCACCACCATGCCCATCCCGATCAGATAGTCGGACAGTCCGCGCTTGACGGCGGCCGCTTCCGTCGCGCGGGTGTGCGGCGTTGCGTGGATGCGCGCGTAGGTTTCGTTTGCGTGGCGGCGCAGGTAGATGGTCAGCGGCGCGATGAGCAGGCCCACCGCGAACGGGATGCGCCACGCGCCCGCGAGTTGCTGCTCGGGCGTGAACGCCTGTGTGACCACCATGCCGAGTGCGGCGCCCAGCATCGTCGACATGAGTTGTCCGCTCATCTGCCACGAGCCGTAGAAGCCGGTGCGATTTGGCGGCGCCAGTTCGATCAGGAACGCCGTCGATGTGCCGAATTCACCGCCGATCGAAAAGCCTTGCAGCAGCCGGGCCACGAGCATCAGGACCGGCGCGGCGAGGCCGGCCGTTGCATACGTCGGCGCGAAGGTCATGATCGCGGCGGCCAGCGCCATGATGCCCATGCCGAGCGTCATGGCCGCCTTGCGGCCGTACGTGTCGCCGTAAAGACCGAGCAGCACGCCGCCTACGGGACGCATGAAAAAACCCGCGCCGAAGAGGGCCGTCGTCAGCAGGATGGCGTTCAGATCCGCGCCCGCTGCGCCGTGCGAGGCCGGAAAGAACAACTTGCTGATGATCGGCGTCATCGCGGCGAAGATGGTGAAGTCGAACCACTCCATCGCATTGGCCAGCACGGCGGCCACGATGACAGGCTTGATGCCAGGTTGAGTGCCCATCGGCTATCCCCGGGTTTTGGTTGAAGGGAGGTCCAGCGTTGGTCGGTCAAGGGCGGGTGTCGGCTCGGGAAACACAGGTTCGCCGAGATTGAGCATCAGCCGGTTCGCCCACGCGAAGATGGCAATCGAATGGATCAGGTCGAGAATCTCGGCATCCGTAAGACCCACCTCACGCAATTCGCGCAGCTGGGCCGCCTCGATCTCGTCGGGGTGCTCGGTCAGCGCGGCCGAGAAGCGGGCGATCGCCTCTTCGCGCTTTGTCGTGCCCGCGCTGTGCGGATCGGCGAATACCTGTCGGATCACGTCGTTGCGCTTGGCGAGCTGCTCGAAACGCTGGGCGTGCACCGATGCGCAATACACGCAGCCGTTGAGCCGTGAAACCACGGTGGTCGAAAGTTCCCGTTCCGCGCGAGGCAAGCCGCCGGGCGCGTACATGATTGCGTTGAACGCGGCGGAGCGCTGCCGCAGGATTTCCGGCTGATGGACGAGAAACCGGTAGTAGTCCGATACTTTTGCCTTGGGGTGGCTTTCCTCGAGAACGGCAATTTGACCCGCGGTGGCCTGGTCGAGGTCGACGACGTCGAGCCACGCGTCCCATTCGAGTGATTCGTTCGTGAAGCCGTGCGATCGGATGATGTCGCTCATGATGCGCGCTCCAGCTGCTTGAGGGCTTGCAGACCCGCGACGAGGCGCGTCTGGTACGACAAAAAGGCAATCAGCTGGGCGAGCGCCACCACGGCCGGCGTCGTCAGGCCGGCGGCGGGCAGCGTCTGCAGCGCGGCCTTGTCGCCGGCAACCGGATTTTCGATCAGCGTGCGCGTGAACGCGAGGATCGCGCGCAGGCGCGGCGCAGCGAGATCCTCGGTCGCGCCCGTTGCCACGGCGGCGAGCGTCGCTGCATCGACATCGTGCGCGGCCAGTTCGGCGCGGTAGTGGGCAGCGAGCGCCGGTGAGGGCGCGAGGCGGCTCGCATAGAGCGCGACGAGTAGCCGCTCGATCAACGTGAGGCCTTCCAGCGTGGGGTCGAACAGCGCGTCGTAGCTGCCTTGCGTCGCTTCCACCACTTTGGCGCGCTGGTGCCGCAATGTGCGGGTGGCCGAGTCGGGCGCCAGGTCGGCAACGCGATCGACGATGTCGTCAGTGTCGTATGTCATGGTCAATTCCGGAGAACGGCAGATTCACGCGCTCATTTCGCTTCGCGCTCGGCGAGTGCCGGAGGCGATGGCGCGGGCGTCCATTCGTCGCCTTCGATTTCCGGCTCGGCGAAGGCCGCCATGTTGGCGTAGTGCAATTCGACATCCTCTCGATAGAACGTGGCGGCAAGCCCTTGTGCGAGCCGCTTCGCGCCGTCGCTGACCGCCGGAATATCGCCCGACAGCGCGCCGTGCGAGAGCGTCGCGGGCGCGCAAAAGCAGTGAATGCGCTCGAGCCCCGGGCACGCGCCGGGCGTCTTTTCCTGGAATTCGAACACCGGTCCGAGGTCGGGCGAATCGGCAAGCTCGATGTCGTCGTCGCCGGCTGGCGCCGCGTAGCGGTCTTTCCACGCACGAACGTGGCGGGCAAACGGCGCGAACTCGGGGCGGCTCGTCAGATCGATGCGAAAGCCCGTTGCGAACACCAGGAAGTCCAGTGCGAAGTCGCCTTTCGGTGTGCTGACGTGCAGTTCGTCGTCGACCTGTTCGACACTGGTTATCGGCGCACCGAGGTTGAAGCGGGCGTTGGCGTGGCGCGACACGCGCAGCATACTGCCGCGCGGCGGCGGCACCTGCTGCACGTTGATGTAGTGGCGGATGCGCCACTTCCAGTCGTCGGAGAGCGCGACATGGCCATGTGTGAGGCCCGGGTTGCCCGCGCCCTTGCCCTTGTTGATGCGCGGGATGTCCGCGCGACGGATCAGCAGATCGACCGAGGCCGCACCCGCTTCGAGCGCGGTGGCCGCACTGTCCATCGCCGAGGCCCCCGCGCCGATGACGCCGACGCGCTTGCCGCGCAGCGTGCCATAGTCCATGACGTCGGACGAATGGGCGTAGAAGCGGCGCGGCAGATCGCGCACGAAGGCCGGCACGGCAGGACCGCCCAGGCCGTCGCGGCCCGTCGCGAGGACGACGTGGCGCGCATGGATGGTCTCGCCGCCGGCAGCGCTCGTGAGGGACAGCGCGACGCTGCCGTTTGCGCACGGTGTGATGGCGATGACGCGGTGTTCGTTGCGCACGTCGATGTCGAGCACATCGCGGTACCAGCGCAGATAGTCCATCCATTGCAGACGCGGAATCTTGTCGAGCGCGTCCCACGCCTGCCCGCCGAACTGCGCTTCGAACCACGCGCGGAACGTGAGCGAGGGCAGGCCGAGCGCGGGGCCGGTCAGCTGCTTCGGAGAACGTAATGTTTCCATGCGCGCGGTGGTGGCCCATGGACCTTCGAAACCGCGCGGCGACTGATCGTAAATGACGGCGTCGATGCCGAGATGGTCGAGCGCGGCGGCCAGCGCAAGCCCCGCCATACCGCCGCCCACGATCGCCACGTTGATCAAGGAGCGGCCATCGAGAGTGCGTTCGGGTATCCAGCGCTTCGCGGGCAGTTCGAGCCACGCGAGATCCTCGCGCAGACGGGCTTCGAGCGCGGCGAGACCTGCGGACGATGGGGTGGTCGGATTCATTACGGCAACGATTCCTTGGCGGCGGGCAGATCGCCATACAGCGACTGCAGGACCTGGGCGTGTTCGGCGCTCGCACGCAGCGCGAAATCGGGCAGCACAGCGCGAGCTGCGTCCGCGAGCGCGTCGATGAGCGTCACGGCCGAGGGGGGCAACGCGATGGCATCGCGCGAGATCACGCCGAAGAAATACGGAATGTCGGCGTCGATCGGGCGGATCGCGACACCGGCCAGCGGCATGCCGTAGGCGGTGACGGGTTCGAGCACCGAGATGCCGAGACCGGCGCGAACCGCGGTCAGCGCGTTCATCGACGAATTCGTCTCGATCAGCCCCGCAGGGGAAACGTGTGCTTGTGCGAACGCATGATCGAGCCGGCGGCGCAGGCGATACGGGTTCTGCATCGTGACGATGCGCCGGCCCTCGCAGGCCGACAGCGGCAGCCGCTCGGAGCGGGCTAGCGGATCATCGTCGCGCAGCGCCGCAACGCACGCGGATTGCCCGATCCAGTGCACGACCACGCCGCGATGCTCAAGCGGCAGGCTCGCCACGCCGATGTCGGCCGCGCCGGTGAGGACATCGTGCACGACCTGTTCGGGGGGCAGGCTGCGCAACTGGATCGTCTGCGCGGTGTCACCGACATCGGTGCGCGCGAGCGCGACGGGTACGAGGCCGGCGGCGAGGGCAGAAGTCGCGGCAATGCGCAGCGGCCGGCTTTCGCCGCGGCCGATTTCGCCGGCGCGCTTGCGGATCTGTTGCACGCCCGTCAGCACGTGCTCGACGTCCTCATAGAGCAGGATGCCTTGCTCGGTCGGCGTGACGCGTGGGCCATTGCGCGTGAACAGCGCATAGCCGACCTCGGTTTCGAGCTCCTGGATCAGCCGCGTGATCGCTGGCTGCGAGCGCCCCAGCAGGCGGCCGGCGGCGGTGACGCTGCCGGTCGTGATCACTGCGGCGAAGGCTTCGAGCTGGCGTAGTTCCATCTTCCGGTTGATGTTGGGTGCACGAGAATGCGTAAAACACATTCTGACGCTGTAAGAATACGTTTTTCAAATAATTGATCTTTATATCGTTATTCCGGAAGAGGGGTTTCCCCTAACGACATTGTTCCTGTCGTGGCGTGGGCGGCAAGACTCGGCACCGGTTCTCAACGTGTGCCCGGATGAAGAAGCGGTGGTATCGGCACGATGGTCTTCGCTGAACGCGCGTCCTGCAGTCTTTGAGACGAAGACGGGGTGATCAAGGCTGCATCGATCATGCGCCTGTCACGTTTTGGCAGAACCTTCGGGAGACCGCCATGAAGATCGTGTTGCTGGTGGCTTGCTCAATGATCAGTTCAAGCGCATTTGCGGAATGCGCGACCAACAACCGTGGACAAACTGCAACGTGGGCATACCGCGTGGCGGTTGCCCCGGCAACCGTGCGTCCTTGCCGTGTACAGCAAAACGCGGCTCGGCGGGATATCGGACCAAAGTCTCATTGTTTTTGCCCTGGACGGCTACCACACTTGACGACTACGAGCGCCGTGACAGGACGGCGCCGATACTAACGCGCCGGGCAGCGCTGGTGGCGCTTCGAGCGCGCCGTATGCGCGGCACCTCAGCCAGCGACCCAAAGATCATTCCGATCTTCGCGCGAATCATCGGGGCACGTTGTATCGAAGAAGTCATAACCGGCGTGGGCAATCGTCCGGGAGCGGCAAGTCGGCTGGCCCCGTCATGCTTGAGCCGGCGCCGTGTCCAGCGCAGTGTGCAGATCCTTGCTGATCCAATTCGCGAACAGTGAGAGCGGGCAACGCAGAGGTGACCATGGCGCGCGCGTACCGGGGCGATGCGCAGGTCCGGCGCGTTGCGGGAGGCCATTCATGAGCGGACCGTTCTTTCCGGAGCATCGACCGTTACCCCGGGTTGCGGCACGCCGGGACCGCCTGCCGCTAATCTTCGTCGTCATTGCGCTGACGCTCTTCGCCGGCTGCAAGAAGGCATCGGGGCCGCCGGCGCTCGGCGCACCGGAAGTCACGGTGATGACGGTCACGGCTCAGCACACCCCGGTTCAGCTCGAGTTCACCGCACAGACGCAGAGTTCGCGTGAAGTCGAAATTCGTGCGCGCGTGGACGGCTTTCTCGACCGGCGGACCTATTCCGAAGGCGACAAGGTGAAGGCCGGCCAGACGATGTTCCTGATGGATCCGAAGCCATTTCAGGCCGCGCTCCAGACGGCGCGGGGCGAGCTTGCGCAGCAGCAGGCGCGGCTCACGGTAGCGCAGCAGAATCTTGCCCGCGTCAAGCCGCTCGCCGCGCAACAGGCATTGAGCCAGAAGGACCTCGACGACGCGATCGGCAACGAGAAGCAGGCCCAGGCCGCGGTGATTTCCGCCCAAGGGCAGGTCGAGACAGCGGAACTCAATCTCGGCTACACGACGATCAAGTCGCCGCTGGATGGACTCGCGAGCTATGCAAGACAGCAGGACGGCAGCTATCTGATCGCCAATTCATCCGGTCTCCTTACGTTTGTCTATCAGCTCGATCCGATCTGGGTGAACTTCAGCATTTCCGAAAACGAAATGCTCCACTTTCAGGACGAGATTTCGGCAGGCAAGCTGATCTTCCCGCCGAATAGCGAATTCGTCGTGGTCGTGCTACTTGCGGACGGCACGGAATTTCCGCAGCACGGCGCCATCAGTTTTGCGAATCCGGCGTTCAGCACCGACACGGGCACGTTCCTCGTGCGGGCCTCCCTTGCGAACCCTAAGGGCACGTTGCGGCCGGGCCAGTTCGTGCGCGCGCGCGTGACGGGCGCCACGCGGCCGAATGCCGTCCTCGTGCCGCAACGGGCCGTGCTGCAGGGCGCGAAGAGCCACTTCGTCTGGGTCGTGGACAATGAGTCGAAGGCGAAGCAGCGCGTGGTGGAAGTCGGCGACTGGAGCGGCGACAACTGGTTCATCAACGATGGCCTGAAGGCCGGCGAGCGCATCGTGGTAGACGGCGCGATCCGCGTCGTGCCCGACGTGCCGCTCAAGATTGCCGGAACGCTTCCTTCGACGCAGACCGGCGGCAAGGCAGTCGTTGAGAAGGGCGGGGCGTCAGCGCCGCAGGCGAGTGCGGGCACGCGCGCGACGGCGCCTGCCGCAAGCAGCGGCGCGTCGCAGTAAGGGGCGACTCGATGAACATCTCGCACTTCTGCATCGATCGGCCCATCTTCGCGTCCGTCATCTCGATCGTGATCACGCTCGGCGGCGCATTGACGATGCTCGCGCTTCCCATCGCACAGTATCCGGACGTCACGCCGCCGCAGGTCACGGTCTCCGCGACCTACCCGGGGGCCAGCGCGGACGTCGTGGCGAACAACGTGGCGGCGCCGATCGAGCAACAGGTCAACGGCGCGGACAACATGATCTACATGTATTCGTCCGGTTCGTCCACGGGCAACTACACGCTCAACGTCTTCTTCGGGATCGGCACCAATCCGGAACTCGCCCAGGTCGACGTGCAGAACCGCGTAAACCTCGCGCTGCCGCAACTGCCGCAGCAGGTGCAGTCGCAGGGCGTCCAGGTCCAGAAGAAGTCGAACGCTTTCATGATGGTGATCGCGATCTACTCCCCGGACGACCGCTTCGACCCGACCTATATCGCGAACTACGCAAACGTCTACGTGCTCGATACGCTCAAGCGGATTCCAGGCGCGAACCAGTCGTCGATCTTTGGCACTCCGGATTATGCGATGCGGATCTGGTTGAAGCCCGATCGCATGGCGCAGCTCGGCATTACCGCCGGCGACGTGCAAAACGCCGTGCGCGCGCAGAACCAGCAATTCGCGGTCGGCACCGTCGGCCAGGCGCCAACCGGCAACCCGGTCGAGCAGTCGTTCGCAGTGACGACAACCGGGCGGCTCGCGACGGCCGCCGAATTCGACAACATCATCATCCGCGCAGCGAGCAACGGCGCGGCGATCGTCCGCCTGAAAGACATTGGCCGGGCCGAACTGGGTCAAAAGAGCTATTCGAATCGCACCACCTTCCAGGGCAAGCCCGCGACGATCATCGCGGTCTACCAGCAGCCGGGTGCGAACGCGCTCGACGTTTCGAAGCAGGTACACGAGACACTTGCGCAACTCAAAACGTCGTTTCCTGAGGGGCTCGACTATCAGATCGCGTTGGACACGACGGATTTCACGCGTGCTTCGATCGCAGACGTGATCCATACGTTCTTCGAAGCGCTCGTGCTGGTGGTGATCGTCGTGTACGTGTTTCTGCAGAGCCTGCGTGCGACGCTCATTCCGGTGCTGGCCGTCCCGGTGTCGATCGTCGGCACGGCGATGGGGATGGCGGCGCTGGGCTTTTCGATCAACATGCTGACGTTGTTCGGCATGGTGCTCGCCATCGGCATCGTCGTGGACGATGCGATCGTCGTGATCGAGAACGTCGAGCGCAACATGGCGGTATTCAAGCTCAGTCCGAAAGACGCGGCCAAGCGGGCGATGGACGAGGTGTCGGGTCCGGTCATCGCGATCGTGCTCGTCATGTGCGCCGTATTCGTGCCGGTTGCGTTCCTGGGCGGGATCACCGGACAGTTGTACAAGCAGTTCGCAATCACGATCGCGATCTCGGTGGTGTTCTCGGGCATCGTGGCGCTCACGCTGTCTCCGGCACTGGCCGCCATTCTGCTCAAGCCCACGCACCATGAGAAAAAGGGCTTCTTCCGGTGGTTCGACAACCAGTTCGCGCGGATGACCGCCGGCTACGGGCGCGCCGTGCAGTTCATCATCCGGCGTTACGTGTTGGGCCTGCTCGTTTTCGGCGCCGTGATCGCGCTTGCGGTCCTGATGGGCAAGTCGATCCCCGGCGCGTTCCTGCCCCCCGAGGACCAGGGTTATCTGCTTGGCGCGATCATCATGCCGGACGCCGCGAGCCTCGATCGCACCGCGGCCGTGGGCGACAAGGTCACCGACCATTTCATGAAGCAGGCCGCGGTCAGCAGCATCACGATCGTGAACGGCTACAGCTTGCTCGACAGCCAGAACAAGAACAACGCGGGCACGTTCTTCGTCGGCCTGAAAGGGTTCGACGAACGGTACAAGTTCTCGAACATCCGGGAGCAAAACGCGCGTGCCGTGCTGATCAAGGCTTACGAAACGCTCTCGAAGATTCAGGAGGGCATCGTCGTACCGGTGAATCCACCGTCCATTCCCGGTCTCGGTACCACGGGCGGCAGCGAAATGTGGATCGAAAGCCACGGAGACGGCTCCATTCAGCAGCTCGCTGGCGTCGTGCAGGACTTCATGACGAAGGCGAAGGCGCGCCCCGAACTGACCGGTGTGACCACGACGTTCAACGCAAGCTCGCAGCAGTTGCTCGTGAACGTCGACCGCGACCAGGCGGAGACGCTGGGCGTGCCGGTCGAAGAGGTGTACAGCGCGATGCAGACGATGTTCGGCTCGCTCTACGTCTCGCAGTTCAACAAGGACGCGCGGCTCTGGCAGGTGATCGTTCAGGCCGATCCGCGCTACCGGCTCACGCCCGCCGACCTCGACCAGATTTACGTGCGCAGCCGCTCGAACAACATGGTGCCGATCAAGGCGGTGATGACTTACAAGTACGTCACGGGACCCGATCTGATCACGCGCTTCAACAACTTCCCGGCGGTGAAAATTACCGCGAATGCGGCGCCGGGCTACAGTTCGGGCCAGGTGATCGACACCCTGAAGGAACTCGCCGCGCAGATGCCGCCGGGCTACGCCGTCGGGTGGAGCGGCGAGGCGTTCGAAGAGATCAAGTCGGGTTCGACCGGGGGGCTCGTGTTCGTGTTCGGGATCGTCATGGTGTTCCTGATCCTCGCCGCGCAATACGAGAAGTGGTCGCTGCCACTCGGCGTACTCATGGCGGTGCCGTTCGCGCTGTTCGGCGCGCTGCTCGCGATCCTGCTGCGCGGCCTGAACAACGACGTGTACTTCCAGATCGGGCTCACCATGCTGATCGCGCTCGCCGCGAAGAACGCGATCCTGATCTTCGAGTTCGCCGTCCTGAACCGGGAGACGGGCAAGACGCCGTACGACGCCGCGCTCGTCGCCGCGGAAGAGCGCCTGCGGCCGATCGTGATGACGTCGCTTGCGTTCATCCTCGGCTGCGTGCCGCTCGCCATAGCACTCGGCGCCTCGCAAAACAGCCGCCATTCGATCGGCACCGGCGTGATCGGCGGGATGCTGGGTGCGACCGCCATCGCCGTGTTCTTCATTCCGATGTTCTACTGGGGGATCGAGTCGCTTGGTTCGCGCAAGGGCGGCGGCAAGGAAACGCCCAAGCCGGATAACGAAGCGCCACCACCGGCCTCGGGCGGCCCTGGCTCGCCGACCGTCACGCCGTCCGCGCGGCACGAGGGCGACTGACATGCGTGCCGCAGCCTTCACGCGCGTCGCCGCGCCAGTCCTGCTCATCGGCTTGCTGAACGGCTGTCTGCTCGGCCCCAACTACGAGCGGCCGAAAGTGGAGGTGCCGGCAACGTACCGGTTTGCTTACCCGGACGTGGCCGACGTCGCCAACACCATGTGGTGGGCGCAGTTCGACGACCCGGTGCTGAACGACCTGGTGAAGACCGCGCTGGAAAACAACCTCAACGTGAAACAGGCGGCTGCGCGTGTCGACGAGTTCATGGGACAGTTCGTGAGCACGCGCTCGGCACTGTTCCCGCAGGCGAGTGCCAGTTTCAGCGCGACGCGCGAGCGCGCATCGCAGAACGGGCCGACGCCGATACCGGCCGGCGTCTCGCCGGTCTTCAACGAGTTCCAGCCGAATCTGTCTGCCTTCTGGACCATCGATCTGTTTGGCCAGGTGCGGCGCGAAACCGAAGCGGCACGTGCCAACGTGAACGCGGCCGAGCAGAGCCGCCGCGCGACGATCCTGACGCTCGTCGCATCGGTTGCATCGTCCTATATCACGCTGCGCAGCCTCGACGCGCAGCTCGAAATCGCGAAGAGCACAACGGAGAGTCGCGCCGATTCCGTGCATGTTTTCACGCTGCGCCAGCAGTTCGGGCAGACCTCGGATATGGAACTTGCCCAGAGCCAGTCCGACTATGCGGCGACGAAGGCGACCATCCCGCAATTCGAGCAGCAGATCGCCCAGCAGGAAGACGCGATTGCGGTGCTGCTCGGCAGCAATCCCGAGCCGATCCTGCGCGGTCGCGCACTGGTGGATCTCTCGACGCCGGCCGTGCCAGCGGGCATGCCGTCGGACCTGCTCGAACGCCGCCCGGACCTGCTGCAGGCCGAGCAGAATCTGGTTGCGCAAAATGCGCTGATCGGTGCGGCGCGTGCGCTGTATTTCCCGCAGATCTCGCTCACGGGGCTCTTCGGATCAGTGAGTACGCAGTTCTCCAGTCTTTTCACCGGACCTGCTCGGGTATGGGCGTTCGCCGGCTCGGCAACGATGCCGCTCTTTACGGGCGGCAACATCTACGGTCAGAACAAGCAGGCCGACGCGCGTCAACAGGAGGCGCTGTTCGCCTACGAAAATGCGATAAGGGTCGCGTTCCAGCAGGTTGACGACGCGCTGATCTCGACGCAGAAGTCGCGTGAGCAGCTTGAGATTCAGAACGATCAGGTCGCCTCGCTGCGCAAGTATCTGCGGCTCGCGCGGCTACGCTACGAGGGCGGTTATACGAGCTACCTGGAGGTGCTCGATGCCGAGCGCAATCTGTTCAACGCGGAACTGCAGCAGACGCAGACCCGGGCCGCGACGCTGACAAACCTCGTCAATCTCTACATGGCGATGGGCGGCGGGTGGGTCGTGCAGGCGGAGCAGATGAGCGTGCCGCAACCGGCAAGCGGACCGCCTCCTGCACAGCCCGCTACGGCGCAACCCGTTGCGCAGGTACCGCAATGATCCTCGGAGGGCCTGATGCGAGCGCCGGTCCGTCGCTACGCTGAGGGAGGCGGATCGCGAGGAGATTGGTGCTGGAGACATGGTTATCTTTTATTTAACATAATGCAAATTATCGAACTTTTTGATTGTACGGGCTAAGTTGTAGTGTCCGCTTTGGGGGTGCGGCGGAATTCTTGGACTATTAGGAGCTGGCCCATGTATTCATACGAAGAACGCATCCGAGCGGTCAAACTCTACTTGAAGCTTGGAAAG
>NZ_JBFRCN010000025.1:0-112104 GCF_040965835.1 Paraburkholderia sp. BR10872 | reverse complement strand
GACTCGTACATTCGCTGGTACAACGAGAAACGGATCAAGATCTCGCTTGGCGCACTCAGTCCGATTGAATACCGGGAGAGCCTCGGGCTGACGACATAAACCCGTCCAAGAATTCCGCCGCACCCCCAAAGCGGACACTACAACTTAGCCCGTACATCAAAAAGTTTCGATAATTTATGTTATGTAAAATCGAATAACGTCCACCGGGCACATCTCCTGCGCCGCGAACTCATGCCGCCTCGCTGGAGGAACCCATGACGCCCGCCCCCACATCCGGGCAACCACCCGGCGCCGGCTCCCACCCAGAGCCAACGCGCGCACAGCGCGTCGCCGCCTGGCTCGGTCTGTGCGCGGTGCCGCTCATCTGGCTGCTGCATCTGGCGCTCGGCGTCACGCTCGTTTCCACGGCCTGCGCCGACGTCGTCTCGCAGGATCCGATGCCAGGCTGGCACGGCACGCAGTGGATCCTCGGCATCGCCTCGGTTTGTGCGCTCGTGCTTGCACTCGCCATTACCTACGCCGCCGGCCGCGCCTGGCGCAAGATTGCCTACGTCGCGCACGAAAAACGCGACGCCAACCGCTTCATCGCCTGGTGCGGAGCGACGGCTTCCGTGGCCTTCACTTTTGGTCTCGCTTTTTCGATCTGCATACTGATCGCGGTACCGATCGAGCGCCTCTGCACGGCCTTCGACTAGGCGTCGCGATCTCCGCGTTGCAAACACCGCCAGACAGCCCGAATGCGCCAGCGTAGCGAGCGAGGCCTTTTCTTTGGATTGCAGATGATCGCCTCGGACCAACGCACTCGCCGAAGCGCGAGATCCACGAAATTCCCGGCGTTATTGCCGCGACCGTTGCGCTCGCAGCGTAGTCTGAGGAAACGTCAGAAAAGCAAGTTTTACCGTATTTTCGCGGCCATCACGACAGGGGCGAATCGGCAAAGGCAACGGAGCAATTTGGCCGGGCAAGTCCCCGCATTTCGCCCAATTGAATGGAGTGCTTCCGACGTACAGTCACATCCGTCGGCATGGACGCATGTGAAACCGCCTGCCGATTCCAGGGAGATCGGCAGTGAAATCGGTAAGTAAGACTATGTATCAGGTCGCACGATTCGTTATCCGATGGATGGATCAGATGACGGGATCGTAACGCCATCCCTCGCGGCTCCATTGCATCGTATGCGTCGGCGCGAGCGCGGCGATGAAATCGGCGTCGTGCGAGGCCACGATCAGCGCGCCTGGGAAGTCCGCTAGCGCCACTTTATCGTGCAATGCCCGGCGCAAGCCGTACGCTTTAAAAGCGGTCGATCATGCCGAACTGCACGCCGCGCACAGGCGCACCCGGCCAGGACGGCGGAAGGCCGGTGACGTTCACGCCGCGCAGCGTGAAGGTCGCCTGATTGCGATTGCGCAGCCACCCTGCGCTCGCGTAGAGCAGCACGCGCTTCGAAAGGTCGTACTCGCATGCGGCGCTGAACTGGTCGGCGTCGTTGTCGGCGCCCGAGAGGTCGTGCACCCACGCGTAACCCAGTGAAGCGCGAAACCGCGAGGTCACCGCATAGCGCGCCGAGACCGAAACGCCGTTGTTGTGGTTGCGCGGCGTGCCGCCATCGCCATTGAAGTACGCGAGAAACCCGGTCACCGGCCCGAGCACATACGACACGCCGCCCAGATTGGCTCGCAGCGCGCCATCGCCGTTTTGCTGTTGATGCGCCCAGGAGATGCGAAACGGTCCGTGCCGCCACTCGACGGTTTCGATGTTGCCGGCCAGCCCGTTGCTGCCCGTGGACGGATCGCGCAGCGAGGCCATCAGCGTGGTCGAGAAACCGTAGATGTCGGGAGACAGATACGTGATCGCGTTGCTTTCATAAGGCGTGATCTTCGACAGATTGTTGAGGCCCGAAGCGATGGTGCCCGCGCCGAACGCGTCGAGCTGTCCCTTGAACGGAATATAGATCGGCGAGTATTGCCGCCCCACGCGCACCGTGCCCCACTGCGTGCCGAGTCCTATCCACGCCTGGCGGTTGAAGATCGTGTTGGCTACGGCAAAGGTGCCGTCGTTGGAGCCGAAGCCGTTTTCCAGCTCGAACAATATCTTGATGCCGCCGCCGATATCCTCCACGCCGCGCAGCCCGAAGCGCGAGCCGCGATACGCGCCCGAGTCCATGCGCGCGACCCAGCCCGCGCCCGGATTCGTCACTTCGATGCTCGTGTCGAGCGCCCCGTACAGCGTGACCGAGCTTTGCGCGTGTGCGCTTATCGTGTGCAACGTGGCGAAGGTTGCCGCAGACAACACCGCCCAGGCGCGCGCTGCGCGCAATGTTCGACTCATGTGGGAAAAGCGGGTGAAGCGCACGAGCGGTGCGTCGCATGCTGCATGAGGGGCGGCAGGCGTCGTGCTTGTGACCTGCCGCCGCGTGGAAAAACCGCAAGCCGCGGCCACCCGGTGCAGCCGGGCGGCCGCGCGTTGCTTATTGCTTCGGCAGCGCGTAGGCAATCACGTAGTCGCCGAGCTTCGTGCCGAACGAGCCGTGCCCGCCTGCCGCGATCACGACGAACTGGCGGCCGTTCACCGCGTACGTCATCGGCGTGGCCTGGCCGCCCGCCGGCAGCCGCGCTTGCCAGAGCCGGTTGCCGTTGTTCACGTCGAAGGCGCGCAGGTAGTTGTCCGCCGTCGCGCCGATGAAGATCACGCCGCCCGCCGTCACCATCGGACCGCCCAGCATCGGCATGCCCGTGCGGAAGGCCACGGGAATCGGCGAGCTGTCGCGCGTCGTGCCGATGCGCTTTTTCCAGACGATCTGGTTGGTCTTCAGGTCGACGACGGAGATATAACCCCACGCCGGCTGCTTGCAAGGCAAACCGATCGGCGACATGAACGGATTGAGCGTCACGCCGTAAGGCACGCCGTATTGCGGCTGGATGCCCGCCTCCGTGCCGCTGCCCTTCGCGCCCGGCTGCGGCTCGAGCGGATTGCCCGGCCCGCGTGGGATGAGCCGCGAGACGAACGGCAGCGCGATGGGGTTCGCCACGGCGATCTGCCGGTCGGTGTCGATGGCGAGGCCGCCCCATTCGAACATGCCGAGGTTGCCCGGGAAGATCAGCGAGCCTTGCAGCGAAGGCGGCGTGAACGTGCCTTCATAGCGCAGCTGGTGGAACATCACGCGGCAGATGAGCTGGTCGTACATCGTGGCGCCCCACATGTCGGCGTCGGTAAGATTCTTCGACGGCCGGAACGTGAGCGCCGAGAACGGCTGCGTGGCCGAGACGTGGTCGCCGGGCGCCGCGCCCTGCGGCACCGGCATTTCGGGCGCAGGCACCACGAGTGCCCCCGTGCGGCGGTCGAGTACGAACAGGTTGCCCGTCTTCGCAGGCGCGTACACCACCGGCACGGTCTTGCCGTCCTTGTCGGTGATGTCGGCGAGCGTGGGCTGCGAGGGCTGATCCATGTCCCACAGGTCGTGGTGCACCGTCTGGTAGAACCAGGCGAGCTTGCCGGTCGACGCGTGCAGCGCGAGCAGGCCCGTTGCGTAGCGCTCGAGGTCGGGCGTGCGGTCGCCGCCCCAGATGTCCGGCGTCTTCACGCCCATCGGCAGATAAACGATGTCGAGCTTGGCATCGTAGGCGGCCGGCGCCCACGAGTTCGGCGAATTCCACACGTAGTGCTCGCCGGGGCCCGGAATCTTGTTCGGGTCCGCCGCGCCCGGATCGAACGCCCACAGCAATTCGCCCGTGCGCACGTCGAAGCCGCGGATCACGCCGGAGGGCTCGCGCGTCGAGAAGTTGTCTTCCACGGCGCCTGCCACGACGATCACCTTGTTCGTGACGATCGGCGGCGAGGTGGGCTCGTACATGCCCGGCGTCGTGACCGGCATGGCGTGCTGCAGGTCGAGGTCGCCGTTGTTGCCGAAGCCCGCGCAGCGCTCGCCCGTCAGCGCATCGAGTGCATACAGGTGGCCGTCGTTCACGGGCAGCAGGATGCGTCGCATGCAGGTGCCGTTCGCGGCGGCAGACGTTGCTGCGGCCGCGGGTGCGCTCGCGGGCGCGGCGGCTTGCGTTGCCGACGCGGGATCACTGGCTGGCCCACCCGCTTCGGTTCCGGAAGCCGCCGCGGCGTCCGATGCGGCCGCGGGCGTTGTCGCCGTCGCTCCCAGGTCCGCCGCCGCGGCGTTCACGGACGCCGCCGAAAGGTCCACGAACGACACGCCCCGGCAGGTCACGTGCTGGAACGAGGGATCGGCCTGAAGCTTCGGATCGAACTTCCATTTGAGCTCGCCGGTTTGGGCGTCGAGCGCGAACAGGATCTGGTGCGGCGAGCACAGGTAAAGCAGATCGCCGATCTTGATCGGCGTGACTTCGTTGGTGATCTCGACCGGATCGTTGGGGCCTTTCATGTCGCCGGTGCGGAAGGTCCATGCCACCTGGAGGTTATGCACGTTCTCGGGCGTGATCTGCTGCAGCGGGGAATAGCGCGTGCCTTGCTGGTCGCGTCCATAAGCGGGCCATTCGGACGGCTCGATGCCGTCGACGTTCGGCGCCGGCGTGGCCCTCACCGCCGCGAGCGAGCCGTTGATCTGCTGCGGGTCGTTGAAATGCGCATACACGAGCACGCCGCCCCATACGAGCAGCCCGACCACGAGCGCAAGCACGCCGAACTGGCGCGGGCGCTCCAGATGCCAGCTCATGAGCACGAGCAGCCAGATGCCGAACACCACCAGCACGCCCGAGCGCGGCACGAGCGCCCAGAAGTCCGGCCCCGACTCCCAGAGGCCCCAGATCGCCGTCCCGATCAGCACGATCGCATAGAGCACGAACGCCGAGGGGCTCGCGCGCCACAGCAGCCACGCGAAGACGAGCAGCAGCACGCCCGTCACGACGTAGTAAGGCGAGCCGCCGAGCGACATGAGCCACACGCCGCCAGCCAGCAGATACACCGCCGTGAGCAAGGTGAACAGCACGGAGATGACGCCGATGAAGCCCAGCGGTTTCGATAGTCTGGCCATGATCTCAACCCTTCCTCGAAGAATGTCGTCTGCGATGGCGGAAAAAGCGTGGCGTCAGAACACGTGCATCATCCCCACGTAGGCGCCCGTCTGCGATTGGCCAGCCATGGGGCTGGTCGGCGTGCTCGAGTCGCGCGGCGTCGCGAACACCGAGAACGTGCCGTTCTTGCTGTTGTCCACATACGCGACCGTGCCATACAGGAACGTGCGCGCACTGAGGTTGTACGTCGCGCCCAGCGCGTAGAGCATGGCGTGGCTCGCGGGGTCGTGCGAGGCGTCGCCGCCGCCCTCGCCTACATGAATATAGAAACCCGCGGCGGTCACCGCCCACTTCGGGGTGGCCTGCCAGGTCGCGCCCAGCCAGTAGTGGTCGGCCGTATCGGAAATGCCGGGCGGCGAATCGGGTGCGGAGTAATGCGTGTACGCCGCCTGGATCTTGAACTTCTGCACGCGCAGGTTGCCGCCCACGAAGTATTCGCGCGAGGCCGTGAAGATGTTGGAAAAGCGCCCGCTCGAATCGCGTAGTTCGTCGTAGATGCCGCGCAGGTCGAAGAGCGGCGAGTGATACGAGAGCATGATGCCGTCCGAGCGGCCGAACTCGCCTTCGGCGCCGGCGTTGAAGTTGCCTGGCTGGTTGCCGAACGAATACTGGCCCTGCACGTCGAGGCCGTTCCATACCGGGCTGTGATACTCGACGTTGTTGCTCGTTTGCTGCCAGTTGCGCCCGCGCACGAGCGAGGCCGACGACACTGCCTGCTGCACGAACGGATCGAATGCCCACACGCCGTCGCTGTCGATGAAGAGATTACGGCCGGCTTGCAGTTGCCCCCATGTGTCGTTCTTCAAACCCACATAGGCGCGGCGCGACCAGAGCCGGCCGCCGCCCGTGGTGCCGTTCATGATCTGCACGGCGGTTTCGAGGTTGAAGATCGCGGCGCTGCCGCCGCCCAGGTCCTCAGTGCCCTTGAGGCCGAACATGCTGGTGCCCCAGTCGCCGCCTTCGGCGCTCCAGCGGCTCGAACTGCCGCCGTTGCCGTTCGCGATGTGATTGAGGTATTCGATGCCGCCATCCACGCGGCCATACATCGTGACGCTCGATTGTGCGCTCGCGGCCGAACTGGCGGCGAGCAGCACGACTACGCCCAGAGTCGCTTTCACGTTGGCTCCCTCGTGGAGTCTTCTTGCTTGATCCGGTCCATGCCGGGGCGGATAACGTGGTTGAACGTGCAGACAAGCCGGCGTGGCCGGGCTCATGCCGGCCACATCGCGCACCAAAAAGCATAGCGCGTGGTGAAGAAAGCCGCATTCTGGCTGGACGGCGAATGACGCACAGTTGCATGCGCGCGACGGCGGTGGTGGCGCAGAGCATTTCGCGTGCCGCGCCGCACCATGCGCACCACAACGCGACGCTCTCGAACATCCGCAGCTTCGGCCCGAAGATCGGCGCGATGCGAACGGGCGAAATCGCGTTCGAACCCGTGGCGTAAGGTGATTGGCGCTAGCGCGCGTCGTGCCGCGAATCGGCCTTCGCGGCGTCGCCACGCTGGGCAGGTTGCGGCTGAGCCGAGCGCGCAGCGTGAAAAACCGGCAAACGCCAGCCGAAGTAGAGCGCCGCCAGTCGCAGCGCCACGCACGAAATCACGGCCACCCAGGGCGTCCAGAACGTCGACCAGCCCGCATACGTGAGCCCCACCTGCACGGCGGCCCCTAGCAGCGCCGCCGACGCATAGATCTCGCGCTCGAGAATGGCAGGCACGCGCGAGAGCAGCACGTCGCGCATCACGCCGCCGCCCACCGCGCTCACGATGCCGAGGAGGATGGCCGGCTCCGCGCTCTGGCTGTATGCAAGCGCCTTCTGCGCGCCTGCCACCGCAAAGAGCCCAAGACCGATCGCATCGAACAACAGCACGGGATGACGCAGCCGCCGCACCTGCGGATACGCGGCAATGGTCAGCCCCGTAGCCAGCAGCGTGACGGCGAGGTAGGCCCAGTTCGCGAGCCCCGCTGGCGGCACCGCGCCGATGCACAGATCGCGGATGATGCCGCCGCCGCACGCCACCATGAAGCTCACGACGACGATGCCGAACAGATCCAGCCGCCGCTGCCGCGCGGCAACGGCGCCAGAGATCGCGAAGGCGAATGTGCCGATCAGGTCGAGTACCGTATAGGCCGTGTGAGCGTTGATATGCGCGCCCACGTGCGCCCCGAGTGCCACGCTCACGCCGCCTCGCTTTCGCGGCCGAGCCAGGCGGCGGGCGCGCACAGCATCGCTTCGAGGCCGGTGCGCAAGGTGGGGTCGAGCAGCGCGCCAATGGCGGGCGCCACGGTTTCGACCAGATTGGGCATGGACGACTCCTTCATGCGTATTTCATTGTGCAATGTGCGGCGTGTGCGCCGCGATCTCAAACACCGTCGATCAGGCTCTGCGCAAGCTTGGCGAGCAACTGGTCGAGCGTCTTGCGCTCGTGTTCGGTGAGGACGGCCGCGAGTTCGGCTTCGAGCTTCGAGCCGGCCTTTTCCGAGGCATTCGCCACTTTCGCGCCCTCGGGCGTGACGCGCAGCACGACGCTGCGCCGGTCTTGCGCATGCGTGCCGCGGCCAATCAGGCCACGCGATTCGAGTTCGCCGAGCGTTTTGGAAAGCAGCGTTTTTTCGATGAGCGCTCGCTGCGAAACGGCCTTGGGCGTGATGCCCGGCTCGGCGCGGATGATGCGCAGCACGCGCATGGCACGCACGTCGAGATCCCAGCGCTCGCGGTAGACCGCGTTGGCGCGATCCATCAGCAGCGCGCTCGTTTGATCGAGCCTGAAGGTGAGGAAATCGGAATACAAATGCCTGCTCCCATCCGTACGCTAGCTGGACGCCAGTATAGTCAAATAGTTGAAAACTTCAACTATCTGGATCGGGGAAACACGATCGAGCGGATGCGGGGATGCGGATGTGACAACGCGGCGGGCCCTCGTTCGAGAGGAAGCCCGCCGCGCAGGGGGAAACGTCCGGCGGGGACAGATGCCCCGCGGACGTCATCGCCGAATCGACTTAGAACGCGTGACGCATGCCCACCGTCACGGCAACCTGCGTATCGGTCGACGAAGGCGAAAGCGTGTTGATCATGGCGTGCGAAAGCACCGAGCCTTGCGGTGCGCCGTGCACGTTCTGGTATACGCCTTCGAGGTAGAAGTCGGTGCGCTTGCTGACGGCGTAGTCCGTTTGCAGCATCGCCGTGTTCCAGCCCGGGTTCGTGCCGTTGTAGGCGCCGTGCGTGTACGTGTACGCACCCGAAACGCTCCATGCCGGCGTGAGCGCGTATTTCACGTTCGCTTCGAAGTTGTCGAGGCGCAGCGAACCGGCGAGCGAGCCGGCCGAGTCGTCGTTCGAGCCAAGATAGGTGCCCGTGCCGAACGAGTAGACGCCTGAGGCGTTGTCGATCTGCGAATGGCTCCAGACCAGACCCACCGTAGCGGGACCGTACGTGTAGTTACCGCCGAGCGACCAGACGCGCTGACGTTCTGCCAGGAAGTTCGCGCTCGTGTCGCTGGAGGTGACCGCGCCGCTGCTGTTGCCCGCATTGTTGAACTGCAGGTAGCCGGCCGCGAGGTTCAGCGGGCCCTGGCTATACGAAACGGCGAAACCGTACGAGCGGTTGTTCGCGAAGTCGCCGGCCTTGTTGCTGAACGAGTACATCGTCTCGAACGTCACGCCGTACCAGGTCGGGCTCGCGTACTTGACGGAGTTGTTGATGACCACCGAGTTCGCGGCGAGGTTGTCGTTCTCGAACGGGTGAGCCGCGAGGCTGCCGCCCCACGTGTTGAATTCTGCCGTGAGCGGGCCGACGAGGTCGTTCATCACGTCGAACTGGCGGCCGAACGTCAGCGTGCCGTACGGATCGCTTTGCAGGCCCACCCACGCTTGCGAGCCGAAGCCGAGGCCCGAGAACGCCTGCGCACCGTTGTTGAGCAGGAAGCCTTGTTCGAGCTTGAAGATTGCGTGCAGACCGCCGCCCAGATCTTCCGAACCCTTGAGGCCGAACACCGTATTCTGCGTGGAGCTGCTGTTGAGCTGCCAGTTGCTATGGCCGAACTGGTTGTTCGTGTAGACGAGACCGGTGTCGATCAGGCCGTAGAGGGTCACGCTGCTTTGCGCGTGCGCCGAAATAGCAAAGGCGCTCAGAAGTGCCGCGGCGAGTAGCGATTTTTTCATGTTTTTAAGCTCCGGATTGGGCGGTGGGTCAATGCATCGAATTCAGGCGGCCGGCACCATCGACGTGCAATCTCATATGCGTGCATTCCATTTCGGTGCGAATTCAAAATCGAAAAGCAATCCACCGATGATTATTGCGAGTTACGCAATTGACCAGTGTTGATATAGCAATGGAAAAAATGGAAATCGTACGGTGAGTGCGGTGCGAATCGAACACCCGCATCATAGGGTGCCGAAAATAAAAATGGTGTCGAAATTCGAGTGACGTGGCGTCGATGGCACAACCACACCCGGCAAGGCTCGACGCACGTCGAGGAATGTGCGGGGCGTGAATATCGTCGAGGCAATTACATAATGCTTTCGAAGCGATGCATTAAGCCAGGCGAGAAAGGCCGATTATCTTCATCGAGAATCCCTGAGCTAATCGGCTCTGTGGAGCGCGTTGATTATTCTTTTAATGCGCACTCTCTTTTGGCTTGATTCGTTCAAGCAGCCGGCGCAACCGATGCGCCCGCTATGGCGTGACGCTCCAATGCCTGCGCGACGAATCCCGATGCCTTCATCGTTTCGACAAACGCACCAAGCGCTTCGGCGGCCTGCGGACCGCGGCGCTTCGCGACGCCCATGGCCTGGCGAATCACCATGAAGCGTTCGTCGAGCAGACGCAAGCCGCCGGCTTTCGCGGCATCGGCTTCGAGTTGCTGCTTCACCCCTGCGGCCACTTCGAGCCCTTGTTCGAGGAAGGTCTGCACGACGGTGGGCGAAGTCGGTGCGCGCACGATTTGCGCCTGCTTCAGTTCACGCGTGAGAAAAAGATCGTAGGCACTGCCCTTGCCCACGGCCACGCGGTTATGCGGTTGATCGACTTCGGCATTGGTGCGCACCGGCGAATCGTTGCGAACCAGATAGAAGCCTTCGATCAATACATAAGGCGCGGTGAACGCGATCGTTTCGCCTCGCTTGGGATCGACGGCAAAGAAGCCAAAGTCCGCGCGTTCGTCGCTCACGGCTTCGACGGACTTGCCCGCGGCGTCGAATACGACAAGTTCGAGCGGCACACCCAGATGCTGCGCGAAAGCGCGCGCGAGATCGACGGAAACGCCGAACGGTTCGCCCGACGCCGCATCGCGATTCGCGAGTATCGGATTGCCGAGATTGATGGAGGCGCGCAACGTGCCCGTGGGCGCGAAGGCTTTGACGACAGCGGGATCGATGGACATGGGGAACGCGGGGCGAAATCGGGGTCTTTCGAGCATATCACCCCGCCCGCCTGTGCGCGCCCACCATCACCACGCGTTCATCGCTCAGCCCGTGTCCCCACCGGCGACCGGCAAGATCGAACCGGTGATATAGCTCGCCTCGTCCGAAGCGAGAAAGAGGATCGGCGCGACCTGTTCGTCGAGACTGCCATAGCGCTTGAAGAAGGTCGAATCGGTGACCTGGCGCACCGCCTCGCCCATCCAGGCCTTTTCCTGCTTGCTGTCGCCCGCGGCATTGCGCGGAATGCGGCGCGGCGGCGCTTCGGTGCCGCCCGGCGCCGTGGCGACCACGCGGATATTGTGCTCCGCGTATTCCATCGCCAGCGACTGCGTCATCGCATTCACGCCGCCCTTCGCGGCCGAATACGGCACGCGGCGAATACCGCGCGTGGCGTTCGACGACACGTTGACGATGGTTCCGCGCCCGCGCTCGAGCAAATGCGGCAGCACGGCGTGGCACGTATATAGCGTGGGCATGAGCGAGCGGCGGATTTCCGCATCGATCTGCGCAGGCTCGAATTCCGCGAACGGACGCATGCGGATGGCGCCGCCCACGCCGTTGATCAGAATGTCGATGCCGCCAAACTTCTGCGCGGCGAAATCCATTGCCGCTTTCGCGCCTTCATACGTCTCGAGGTCGGCGACGAATCCCGCTGTTTGCTCGCCCTGCGCCTCGGCCGCGACTTCGGCCACGAAATCCGCCCGATCGACGAACACCACCTGGCCGCCTTCGGCCGCCGCACGCAGCGCTACGCCGCGGCCAATTCCCTGCGCCGCCCCGGTGACGACGACGACTTTGCCTGCGAATCGTTGCATGATCATGCCGCCTTCGGGACTACGTTGGGAGTGAACTTCTCGTAGTGGAAGCTGTTGGGCTTCACGCCTTCGTCGTCGAAATACTTGCGTACGGCGTCCACCATCGGCGGCGGGCCGCACAGATACACGTCGACGTCGCCGTCGTTCAGGGCGTCCGCGGGAATATGCTGCGTGACCCAGCCCTTGCGCGGGTGATTCGATTCCGCATCGGCAATCACGGTAGCGAAGCTGAAGTTCGGCAGCTTCGCCGCGTAGGCTTCGATGGCTTCAACGAGCACGAGGTCGAGGTCGCGCGTGACGCCGTAAATCAGGTGCACCTTCTGCTGCGCGTTGGTGCGCGCGAGCACCTCCAGCATCGAGAGGAACGGCGCGAGACCCGTGCCGCCCGCGAGGAACAGCAGCGGCCGCTGCACGTCGCGCAGATAGAAGCTGCCGAGCGGCCCCGTCAATTCGAGCTTCGTGCCCGCTTGTGCGGCTTCGAGCCACGTGCTCATCACGCCGCCCGGAATCTTCTTGATCAGGAAGCTGATTTTCGATTCGCCCGGTGCGGAAGAGAAGGAATACGAACGATGCTGGCCGCTGCCCGGCACGTCGATGTTGACGTACTGGCCCGGCAGGAACACGGGCCCCGCTGCGTCGACATCCAGTTCTAGCACGACCGCGGCGTCGTTGTGCTGTTCGACCTTCGCCACCGTGGCCGCGAACTTGCTCTGCCCTGTCTTGCAGACCGTGGAAGACGCGGGAATGGCGATCACACAATCGCTTTCCGGCACCATCTGGCAGGTGAGCACGAGACCGCTGTCCTTTTCGTCTTCGGTCAGCGCGTCTTCGATATAGTCTTCGCCGAGGTCGTAGCTGCCGCTTTCCGCGCGGCACTTGCAGGTGCCGCACACGCCGTCCGAACAATCCATCGGCAGGTTGATGCGCGCGCGAAAGGCCGCATCGAGCACTTTTTCGCCCGCCTTGCAGTCAATGAAACGCGTGACGCCGTCTTCGAAATTGAGTGCAATCTTGTAGCTGGACATGGTGTCTCCTTCTATCCCATGTTGAATCTGAGGCTCGATGTCAAACGTGATCTCACACGTGATAAACGTCGAGCACCTGCCGGATGTAGTCGTTCTTCAGCACGATCTTTTTGTAGGCGATCAGGAAGCCGTCGCCGGCCCTACGCAACGTGACGAACATCGTGCCGAAAAAATGGTCCGTGGCCCGGTAGCGATGATTGAGCGTGTGGAAGTTGTAGCGCACTTCCACTTCGTCGCCGCGGTCCGCCAGCACTTCCACGTTCGTGACGTTGTGGCTCGTGCGCGGCTCCGGCATCGAAGCGCCGCTGCGTTCGGTCTTGATGCGGAATACACGGTCTTCGAGCCCCCCGCGATCCGGGTAGTACATCAGCGAGATCTGCGATTCGTGGTCGTCGGTGAGCTGGTCATCGTCGTCCCACGCGGGCATCCAGTAAGTGACGTCTTCTGCGTAGCAGGCGAGCCATTCTTCCCACTGGCGATCGTCGAGCAGGCGCGCTTCACGGTACAGCGCGGCGCAGATTGTCTGGTAATCGTTGCTCATGCCTGCGCTCCCGCTTGTGCGTGGTTCAGTTCCTGCTCAAGGGCGTCGCGCATGGCGTGCACCCAGTACTCGTGCTGAACCACGAACAACCCTTCGTCTTCGCTGCGTTCGCCGGAAATGACCGGCTTGAGGCCCATCTTCTTCGCGTTGTCGTCCGCGCCTTCGACCCACAGCGGTGCGCCGCGCGAGAGATCGTTCCACATCGCCGTGGTGCCGGCGTAGCCCGCCTGGCAGGCGCGGAACTCTTCGAGGTCGTCGGCGGTGCCCATGCCCGTGACGTTGAAGAAGTCCTCGTACTGGCGAATGCGCGTCGCACGATCTTCCGCGTTCTCGCCCTTCGGCCCGAAGCAGAAAATGTTCACTTCGGTCTTGTCCACGCTGATCGGGCGCACCACGCGAATCTGCGTGCTGAACTGGTCCATCAGGAACACGTTCGGGTAGAGGCACAGGTTTCTCGTCTGGTTGACGATGAAATCGGCCTGCACTTCCCCCACGCGCGCCCTGATTTCGTCGCGATGCTTGTAGACCGGCCGCACTTCGGGGTTCATCGTGTTCGTCCACAAGAGGATGTGGCCGTGGTCGAAGCCGTAAACACCCGCCACCGACTTGCTCCAGCTATTGGCGTCCACCGCCTGGGTGCCGTCTTCCTTGCGGCGGCCCATGGTCGCGGCGTAATTCCAGTGCACGGTGCTGACGTGGTAGCCGTCGCAGCCGTTCTCCATCTGCATCTTCCAGTTGCCGTCGTAGACATACGAGGAGTTGCCGCGCAGCACTTCGAGGCCGTTCGGCGACTGGTCGACGATCTGGTCGATGATGATCTTCGCTTCGCCGAGGTAGTCTTCCAGCGGCTGCACGTCGGCGTTGAGGCTGCCGAACAGAAAGCCCCGGTAGTTCTCGAAGCGCGCGACCTTCTTCAGGTCATGCGAGCCCTGCTTGTTGAATTGCACGGGGTATTCCGTGGTCTTTTCATCCTTCACCTTGAGCAGCTTGCCGGTGTTGGAGAACGTCCAGCCGTGGAACGGACAGGTGAAGCTGCCCTTGTTGCCGTGCTTGCGCCGGCACAGCATGGCGCCTTTGTGCGCGCAGGCGTTGATCACGGCGTTGAGCGTGCCGGTCTTGTCGCGCGTGATGACTACCGGCTGACGACCGAGCCACGTGGTGTAGTAGTCGTTGTTTTCGGGAATCTGGCTTTCGTGCGCGAGGTACACCCAGTTCTTCTCGAAGATGTATTTCATCTCCAGTTCAAACAGGTCGGCATTGGTGAAGATGTCGCGGCGGCAACGGAACACACCGTTTTGCTTGTCGTCCTGCACGGCGGTGGACAGCAGATGATCCAGGTCACTGGCTTTGTCGATGATGGCTGACATATTAGCTCGCCTATGCATACTCCACACGCAGTACGGAGTTCCTGCATCGGTGTCGAAAGATGATCGCGAAGAAAGGAGTGGCGGCGGCAACGTGCCGCCAGCCATGCTGGGGCGATTACGCCGTCGCTGCGGCGCGCAGGCGATGGACGAGCTGGTTGTCCTTGCCCTGGACCAGCGGCGTGAGCGTGAAGTTGAACTCGATGTCCTTGTAAGTGTCGGCTTTCAGGCCGAGCGCGGTGCCACCGGTCTTTTCGGCCACATGCGGAATCAGCTCTTCACGCGTCGCGTAGGCGAAGTCGTCCCAAATGAGCGGGTCGCCTTCGATATTGAATTGCGTGGTGAGCTTGCGGCTGTTATCCGCCGTCACGAAGAAGTGAACGTGCGCCGGGCGGTTGCCGTGGCGGCCGAGGCCGTCCAGCAGACGCTGGGTCGAACCCTGCGGCGGGCAACCGTAACCCACCGGCATCAGCGTGCGGAATTCGTACTTGCCGTCCGCGCCGGTCTTCACCGCGCCGCGCAGGTTGAAGTCGTCCTGTGCGCCGGTCGGGTCGAAGTGCGAGTAGAAGCCCTTCGAATTGGCGTGCCAGCATTCGACCAGGGCGCCGGCGAGCGGCTTGCCGTCGAGGCCGGTGACCGTGCCGTGAATGACGAGCGGGCCGGCATCGGCGTCGGCGTTCAGGTCGATGCGCGAAACGCTCTCGCGCACCGGCGCGCCTGCCACATACAGCGGCCCTTCGATCGTGCGCGGCGTGCCGCCTTCGAGACCCACCGCCTTGTCTGCGGCGTCCATGCGGATGTCGAGGTACTTCTCGAGGCCGAGTCCGGCGGCGAGCAGCGCCGCTTCGCCGTCCTGGCCGAGCTTGTTCAGATAGTTCACGCCGGCCCAGACTTCATCGGGCGTGATGTCGAGATCGTCGATGGCCTTGAACAGGTCGCCCAGCAGCCGATAAACGACCTGCTGGAAACGCGCGTTGCCGCTGCTGCCGTTGAGATTCGCAGCGGCCTTCAGCAGGTCCTGCACTTCCTTCGTGTCGAATACTTTTGCGCTCATGGTGTTTGTCTCCTGGTGCTTGCTGGTATTGAGGGGGAATCAGCTCAAGCGTCGTTGGCCCTGACGGAGGACGGGTGGCGACACAACGGCGTGACCGTTATCTTCATGTACGGGAAAAGCGGCAAGGCGGTGAGAATGTCGTGCAGCTCTGCATTACTCTCTACGTCGAAGATGCTGTAGTTCGCGTACTCGCCCACCAGTCGCCAGATATGGCGCCACTTGCCGCTGCGCTGCAGTTCCTGTGAGTACTCTTTTTCGCGCGCCTTGATTTCGTTGGCGACATTGGCCGGCATGTCGGCCGGGATGTTCACATCCATGCGTACGTGGAATAGCATCGTCTTGTCCGTTTGTCAGGTGTCCGGATTACTTCGTGACTTTCATCAGGCCTTCGCGGGTGAAGCGCTTGACCTTCGCTTCATCCAGTTCGATGCCCAGTCCCGGGCCGTTCGGCACGGTCAGCTCGAAGTTGCTGTAGTCCAGCGGGGTCGTCAGAATTTCTTCGGTGATCAGCAAGGGGCCGAACAGTTCGGTGCCCCACTGCAGGTTGGCGAAGCTTGCGAACAGGTGCGCCGACGCCACCGTGCTGAACGCGCCTTCGAGCATCGTGCCGCCGTACAGCTCGATACCCGCGGCGTCCGCAATCGTGGCCACGCGCTGCGCCGCGAACAGCCCGCCGCTCTGTTCGATCTTGATGGCGAACACATCGGCGCCCTCGTTCTTCGCGATCTCGAACGCGCTTTCCGGTCCCTGCAGGATTTCGTCGGCCATCAATGCCACCGGGAAGCGGCGCATGAGGCGCGCCAGCGCCGCGGGCGAAGCCACCGGCTGCTCGACCAGTTCGCAGCCGGCGTCCGCCAGCGCCGGAATCGCCCAGGCCGCCTGCGTCTCGCTCCAGGCCATGTTGACGTCCACGCGCACAGCGGCACGATCGCCCACCGTCTTCTTGATGTCGGCCACGTGCTTGATGTCGGTCTTGAGGTCTTTCGCGCCGATCTTCAGCTTGAAGATCTTGTGACGGCGCACTTCGAGCATCGCTTCGGCTTCGGCGATGTCTTTGGCGGTATCGCCCGAAGCGAGCGTCCATGCCACCGGCAAGCGTTCGCGGCGGCGGCCGCCCAGCAGTTCGCTCACCGGCACGCCAAGGCGCTTGCCCTGCGCATCGAGCAGCGCGGTTTCCAGCGCGCACTTGGCGAAGTGATTGACCTTCACGAGCTTGCCCACGTGCGCCATGAGAGCCTGGATACGCGTGGCGTCCTGGCCGATCATCGCCGGGGCGAGGTAGGCGTCGATCGCGAGCTTCATCGCTTCCGGACTTTCGGGGCCGTAGGCCATGCCGGCAATCGTCGTACCTTCACCGATGCCGGTTACGCCATCGCTGCAATACACCTTCACCAGCATCAGGGTTTGCCCGTGCATCGTGGCGACGGACAGCTTGTGAGGGCGAATCGTCGGCAGATCGACGAGGCGGGTTTCGATACGTTCGATCGTGGCGGAAGTCATCTCGAAGGCTGCGTGAGTGAAGAAGGTAATGGTGGATTTATACACGCCGCGCCTGAGCCTGATCCAATACTATTTGCGTCCAATTCCATACCTTTATAATATGGAAGACCCGCAATCGCCCATAAACAGGCCAATATTGCGGCGCATCATATTTTCAGAGTATTGATAATTTGATGGCTTCATTTGGGAAGGAACCATGGATCTCCGCCAGCTTCGTTACTTCGTTGCCGTCGTGCGCGAGCGCAATTTCACGCGCGCCGCGGAACAGCTTTGCATCGCTCAACCGCCGCTGAGCCGGCAGATTCAGTTGCTCGAACAAGAGATCGGCGTGCCCCTTCTGATTCGCAATACGCGACCGGTGCGCACGACCGATGCGGGACGTCTCGTCTACGAGCAGGCCATGCAGATTCTTGGGCGCGTCGAACAACTGCAGGCGACCGCCAAACACGTGGGACTGCATCACCGCACCGTGCTGTCGATCGGCTTCGTCGCCTCCGTTCTGTATTCGGGACTGCCGCCGTTGATGCGCAAGCTGCGCCAGAATGCGCCGGAACTCGACATCCAGATGGTCGAACTGATGTCGGTGCAACAGATCGAGGCGTTGAAGGAAGGCCGTATCGACATCGGCTTCGGACGCGTGCGCCACAGCGACCCCAACGTGGCCGGCATCGTCCTGCGCGAAGAGCCGCTGGCGGTGGTGGTGCCGATCGGCAGCGAGATGGCGCAGGAATCCACACCCATCCCCATCGAGCAACTGGCCGGGCAGAAACTGATTGTTTATCCCAAGGAGCCGCGCCCCAGCTTTGCCGATCAGGTATTGAACGTGTTGCACGGCGACGGCGTGCAACCGGGTGAAGTGCTGGAAGTGCGGGAAATCCAGACGGCGCTGGGGCTCGTCGCGGCCGAGTTCGGCGTATGTGTGATCCCCGCATCAGCGCGGCAGTTGCGGCAGGACGTGCACTACCGGCTGATCGACAGCGACCACGCGACCTCGCCAATCATCCTGAATCACCGCGTGAACGACAATTCAGTCTACGTCGATCTCGTGAAGCAACTGGTCAAGGAAATGTACGCCGAGCCTCAAACGTGGCTGCCTTCGAAGAAGCAAAAGTCGTGAAGCGATGTGCCGTCTAGGCCTGTTCGTTCAGGAATTCGGGTACGGCGGCGCACACCGTCACTGCGCAGCCAGTCGCTCCGCCGAAAAACGCAAGCCGTCGAAGAGTCGCTCGGCTACCCGCTCGGGAAAGCCTTCGGGTAGTGCCGCCGCGACTTCCTCTATCGCAGCGGGCGTACGCGCCAGCACGCGCTCGACCAGCGGGCCCGCATCCGGCCCGTAGTGGCACAGCCGCGCGGTGGCGTCGAAATGCGTGCGCTTCACGTCGCGCATGCGATAGTGGCGCGCCTTGCCCCACACCGCCATGGCGAGCGACGCCTTGTGCCACGACCATTGATTGCCGCCGTCGCCCTCGACGGGCCAGATCGACATGACGTCATAGAGCGGCGCGAGCTGAAAGCGCCCTGCCGGCAGCAGGCGGATGCTGAAATTCTTCGCGTGGCCATCCGGCGCCGCGAGCATCCAGAAGACGATTTGCGCAGTGAGAAACGTTTCGAGGTCTTCCCGTGCCTGCAGCGACTGGCGCAGGAGACCCGCAATTTCACGCACGCCGGGGCCGCCATGCGCTTCGTACTTGCGATGCGGCGGCACGCCGAGCGCCTGGCAGAAGTCCTCCTGCGGCAGGCGCAGCAAGCCACCGGCGCGCGAGCGCGTACGATCGAAGCGCTCCACGCTGAGCACCTTCTGCGCGCCAAAGCGGAGTATCTGAGCTTGCGAAGCAGGCAACCCATAGGCCCTCAGCAATGCCAGGCAAAGCCATTCGTTTTCGACCGAGGTATTGAAGTCCACCTTGCGATGGCCGATCAGCCCGAGTGGCAGCTTGAGAATATGCGTGGTGGGCGTGGCGCCGCGCGGCAGCAGCCATTTGCCGCGGTGGCGCAGGAGCGCGGTCTTCTCCTGCGCGCCCGCTAGCGAAATGCGCAGATCGTCAGTCTCGTGCGCGCCACCGGGCAGCGCGCCGGCCGTTTCGAGCAGCAGGCGCTCGATGACGGCATCGCTCAGCGCGGTGCCTTCGACGCGGTCGACGCGCCCCGGCGTTTCGTCCTCGCCCAGCAGTTGCACCGCGCCCACGCAATCGCGCCCGATGGCCTTGAGCAGGTCGAAGGCCTCGAGCGTATCGGTGCGAAAGCGCGTGGCGATGCGGCGGCGGATGGGCTCGCTGTCGGGTAGGAGATTGTCGAAATAGTGCTGCACGCGCTCGCCGCGCAACGGCACGTCGCCGATGCCGAACGGCAGCGAGAGCGAAAGCGGCCGGCCCACGGCCGAGCGCTTCCAGGCGTCGTCATAACGCAGCTCGGTGTCGCCGGCGGACGTCATGACCCACGTGCCCACACGCTCGCCGTTGGCCCAGATCGATAGCGCGCGCGAATGCGATTTGCGGCCCATGCTCACCACTCCGGCGCGCCGGCCGCCGCCTCGCGCGATTGCACGCAGAATTCCAGCCCGTAGAGCGCGAAAAGCGCGAGCATCTGCTCGAGCGAGAGGCTGGCGGCACCCGTGGTTTCGAGCGCGGAAAGACGCGGCTGGCCGATGCCGAGATGCGCCGCGGCCTGCGCCTGGGTCATGCCGCGCGCCTTGCGGGCCGATTGCAAAATCTCGCCAAGCCCGCCTGGCGTCTGGACGATGATCTTCATGGCATATTCCTGTGAGGCATAAACCGATTATATGCCTGTGGGGAATATTTCGCCAATATCATTCACACGAATAAAACGGACATATCGCTCCCACGAATAATCGTCCGGCAAGGCTCCTCACGCGCGAGCGGCCTCCTGCGCCCGCTCATGCGCACGCACGTCGAACGCGCCGCCCGTCAGAGCCTGGTCGCGCAGCGTCACCGGTTTCTTGCCCGGTAGCAGCGGGAACACCAGTTCGGCGAAGCGAATCGCCTCTTCGAGGTGAGGATAGCCGGAGAGCACGAAACTGTCCGCGCCGGCATCCACGTATTCCTTGAGGCGCGCCGCCACGGTTTGCGGATCGCCCACGAGCGCCGTGCCCGCACCGCCGCGCACGAGGCCCACGCCGGCCCACAGGTTCGGGCTGATCTCGAGCTTGTCCCGGCTGCCGCCGTGCAGCTCGGCCATGCGGCGCTGGCCCACCGAATCCATGCTCGCGTAGTTTTCCTGGGCGCGGCGGATATCGTCGTCGTCGAGCTTGCTGATGAGGCGCTCAGCAGCGGCCCACGCTTCGTCGTTGGTCTCGCGCACGATCACGTGCAGGCGCACGCCGAGCTTGAGCGTGCGTCCATGGCGTGCCGCCCGGGCGCGGATATCGGCGAACTTCTGCGCGACGGCCTCGGGCGGCTCGCCCCACGTGAGATAGGCGTCCACGTGCTTTGCCGCCAGTTCGTGCGCCGCCGGCGAGGAGCCGCCGAAATACAACGGCGGATGCGGCGTCTGGACCGGTGCGTGAAAGTTCTGCGCGCCCTGCACGCGCAAATGCTTGCCCTCGAAGTTCACCGTCTCGCCGCGCAGCAGGTCGCGCCAGATCGTCAGGAATTCGTCGGCGGCTTCATAGCGCTCGTCGTGCGCGAGGAACACGCCGTCGGCCGCGAGTTCGGTGGCGTCGCCGCCCGGCACGACGTTGAGCAGCAAACGGCCGTTCAACGCCTGGTCGAGCGTGGCCGCCTGGCGCGCCGAAGCGGTGGGACCGCCGAGCGACGTGCGCAGCGCGACGAGCAGCTTGATGCGCTGCGTGACGGGCGCGAGGCTCGCCGCCGTCACCCACGGGTCGAGGCAGCTGCTGCCGGTGGGAATGAGGAGGCCGTCGTAGCCGAGCTCTTCGGCGGTCACGGCGATCTGGCGCATATACGCGTTGGTCGGCGCGCGGCCGAAATCGGATTTGCCGAGGTAGCGGGTGTCGCCGGAAGTCGGCAAGAACCAGAAGATATCGAGGCTCATCAGTGATCCTGCTGCGGGTAAATGAAGGCGCGGGTGAAGACTGGAAGCACGATGGCGCGCGGCGCAATCGCGTGACTATCGCCGCCCGTGCGTCGAACTGTGTCGCGCCCTCATTGAAACAGCCTGCAGCGTTTTCCCCTACCAGTTAATCTGCAATTGCATATGATGTATTCGGCTAAACGTCCGCATTTCCAACCCCTTTCGCGAGGAACCCAGCCATGGACACACGGACCGTCAAAATTCCCGGCCCCGATCATCCGATCACGGTCGAACCGGCGCGCACACACGTGGTGGTGACAGCAGGCGGCCGCGTGATCGCCGACACGCGCCGCGCGCTCACGCTGAGCGAGGCGAGCTATCCGGCCGTGTTCTACATACCGCGCGAGGACGCCGACATGTCGCTGCTCTCACGTACGGAACACAAGACCTGGTGCCCGTACAAGGGCGAGGCTTCGTACTATTCGATCACGCCAGGCGGCGAGCGAGCCGTAAACGCAATATGGACTTATGAAACGCCGCATGAAGCAGTGTCGGCAATCAAGGACCATCTTGCGTTCTACCCGGATCGTGTCGATTCGATCGAAACGTCCGACTGAGCGCCCTGCGCCGCCTTTCGATGCGTAACGTATCGCCAGGCGACGCGACATCTGCATCGTCGATGCCCACTCGGGCTCCAAGGTGTGCCAGGATTCGGTAATTCGTGCGGCGCAGCGCGCCGCACCCCCGTTCCCTTACATCCAACCGACATGCAACAAGGCACCCCGGCCACCGCGGCCAGTTTTGCCAACATGGGCGTCGATCTGCTCGACTTCTTCGACGTAACGCCCACTTCGCTGTGGCTCGAAGACTATAGCCAGCTGCGAGCGCTGTTCGACAGCTGGCGCGCACAAGGCGTGACCAGCCTGCGCCAGTTCCTCGAAGACGATCCGCGCCGCGTGGCCGAATGCTCGGCCTGCATTCGCGTGCTCAAGGTCAACCGCCATACGCTCGATCTTTACGGTGCGCGCGACTATGAAGAACTTGCCGCGCATCTTCCGCAGGTGCTGCGCGACGACATGTTCCAGGCACACGTCGGAGAGCTCGAGCAGATGTGGGCCGGGCACAGCACGTTCGAGAGCAAGAGCGTGAACTACACGCTGCGCGGCCGGCGCATGGACATCCTGTTGCGCGGCGTGATTCTGCCGGGCCACGAAGCCGACTGGAGCCGCGTGCTCGTGGCGATCGAAGATGTCTCGGCGCTCGAAGAAGCGCGCCATCGGGCGACGGTGAGCGAGCAATACGCGCTCGGCGTTTTCGAACACTCGCCGGTATCGCTGTGGGTCGAAAACTTCTCTGCCATTCGCGAGCTGCTCAACGAGGTCCGTGAGCAGGGCATCGTCGACTTTCGTACCTTTACCGACGTGCACCCCGAATTTGTCGAGCGCTGCATGAGCGAAATCCAGGTGCTCGACGTGAATCACTACACGCTGGGCATGTTTCGCGCACCGGACAAAGCCACGCTGCTCGCGCGCCTGCCCGAGGTGTTCCGCGACGAAATGCGCCCGCACTTTCGCGAGCAGCTGCTCGATCTCTGGGAAGGCCGCCTCTTTCAGCAGCGAGAGGTGGTGAACTACGCGCTCGACGGCAGCGAGGTCAACGTACACCTGCAGTTTTCCGTGTTCCCAGGCCACGAAGCGCAGTGGGACCTCGTGCTGCTCGCGCTCACCGACATCACGGCGCGCAAGAAAGCCGAGGCCTACCTCGAATTCCTCGGCAAGCACGACGTGCTCACGAAGCTCAAGAACCGCTCGTTCTATGTGGACGAACTCAACCGACTGCATCGCAAGGGGCCGTTCCCGGTGAGCGCGATCGTCGTCGATATGGACAATCTGAAGACGGTGAACGACCAGCTCGGCCACGCCGCCGGCGACGCGTTGCTGCGCCGCGCCGGTGAAGTGCTCGCGAAAGCGATCCAGAAGCCCTGGCAGGCTGCGCGCATTGGCGGCGACGAATTCGCCGTACTGATGCCTGGCGCCGATCTGCGCGATGCGGAAACCGTGGTGGACAGCATCAACAAACTGGTGGAGTTGAACAACCAGTTCTACGGCGGACCGAAGCTGAGCTTTTCAATGGGCTTTGCCAGCTGCGAGGAAGGCGAAAGCGTGGAAGCGATGCTGCGTGAAGCAGACGCGGCGATGTACGAGGCCAAGCGCCGCCGCAACGAAACGAGCCGCACGTCGCTGGAAACCGACGCGGCGCGTGATGCCTGAAGCCCGAGGCGCGCAAAAAGCTTCGGATACCGTAAGAAAAGCGGGGAAGAAAAAGCGGCCGGCATGTGAGCATGCCGGCTTGCCGAAGGCCTTGCGCCCTCGTTTCACACACTCAGGCTAGCGGCGCGACGCCACCGGCCTGAGTGCGGGCTACCGTGCTGGCGTGATGCTGCGCCGCGCGCCAGCAAGCGAGCCAGCCACGCGCGTCCGCCATGACGGCGACCTGGCATCACGACGCGTTGACGGCGTCCTTGAATGCCTTGCCAGCGGTGAACTTCACCGTCTTGGCCGCGGCAATCTGGATCTCCGCGCCCGTGGCAGGGTTGCGGCCCACGCGGGCGGCACGCTGGCCAGTCGAGAACGAGCCGAAGCCGACGAGTTGCACGGAGTCACCCGAGGTGACCGCACGCGTGACGACGTCAAGGATCGCGTCGATAGCTGCGCCCGTCGCTGCCTTGGTCTCGCCCGTGCTAGCGGCGACTGCGTCAATGAGTTCCTGTTTGTTCATCTGCTACCTGTGTTGAGTTGAGAAAACCTGCATACCCTACCTCACGCGGGCAAAACAGGCAAATCGCGTTGCATATGGAAACGCGCCGATCGCCCGCCCGGCACGTGTTTTGCCTCCCACGCGCATGACGGCGAAAGCCGAATCAATAGCACAACACGGCGTCAGTGTGTAGACAAAAACACGTTAAAAATTGGCAAAAATGCGCAAAAACGACATTGCGGCGGTTTAAAACGGGTTTATACAGGAATGGTTCGTGCAGATGGCCGCTGACGCATAGCGAAAAACGGGAATATTTCAGGTTGTGACCGAGCCAGAAAAAAATGAGCCGCCAGCCTGCTGTCACCCTCTGGAAGCATCGCTCGGGCGGCGTCTGGCGAGCCAGGCGGACTGGGTCGACCCGGGCGAATGCATCAGCCGTCCTCCAGAATGCGGATCGCGGCGGCCCGAATCGCATCCTGTCTTTCAGTCGCGCAACGTAAGGCAGCGTGAACGCCTTTCGACTTTGGTGGCGTCTGCACCAAAGGAAATCTCGCTATCCATGGCTTTATTGATCAGTGATGCTGATTACCTGTAGACTCGTCGCCTTCGATCGCGACAGCCGGGCTCAGGTGAAAACCCAAAGTACGCGCGCGGGCACATCGGCGAGATTGGCGTAGCGAAAGCGGCAACGCGCCGGCAACTGGAAGCTGTCGTTGGCCCGCAGCGTCACGGGTTCTTCGCTGTCCTCTACCCAGATCGTCAGCTCGCCTTCGAGCACGAAGCCGCCCTGCTCGTCGCTGTCGTCCACGGGGCGCTCGCCGCTCGTCGCGCCGGGATCGAGCCGGCTCTCCAGCATCGAAAAACCCGACGACATGCTGGGCGAAACGAGCACGTCCGTGATGCCGCCGCCATAGTAGAGCGTGCGCCGCTCGCCTGGCCGTGTGACCCACGGCAGCTCGCGCGGCATGCTCACGCTATAGAAGTACGTGGTGGGCGTCTGCAGCGCCTCGCCGATCGACGTGAGATCCGCCACCGTGGGCCGCGAAAGCCCCCGCTCGACCTGCGAAAGAAAGCCCACCGAGCGGCCGATCTTTTGTGCGAGTTCGGCGAGCGTCACCTTCTTGTGCTTGCGCAGATCGCGAATGAGGATCGCGAGGCCTTCGATTTCGTCCTGCTGGTCCATGCGGTTCTCTCTGTCACACGACGTCGCGCAGGCGATACCACAGCTTGCCGAGCGCCTCGAGCGGCGCGGCGAAGCGCTCGCCGCCCGGAAAGCGCGGATTATGAATGCGCTCATAGAGCGAGAGCAAGTGCGGTTCGCCGAGGATGGCGTCGGCAACGGCGCGCGCCGCCGCGAGCGTAGGCAGAATGCCGTGCCCGGAAAAGCCCTGCAGCCAGTAGCGATCGCGTTCGCGACCGACGTCGGGCGTGCGGCGGATGCTGATGTCGATATGGCCGCCCCACGCGTACTCGAATTCGATGCCGCGCAGCTGCGGAAACGCGCGCTCGAGACTCGGGCGGATCGCGGTGCCGATGTCCTTCGGGATGCCGCCAAGATACGTGCATGCGCCGCCAAAGAGCAGGCGATCGTCCGGGCTCAGGCGAAAGTAGTCAGGCACGAACTGATTGTCGATCACGCAACTGTTGCGCGGCAAAAGCGAGCGGCCAAGCGCAGGGTCGAGCCTGCGCGTGGCGATCTGCCAGGTGCCCACAGGCAGCACGCGGCTTGCCAGATCGCTATCGAGCCGGTCGATGTAGGCGTTGCAGGCGAGCACCAGCGTGCCGGCGCGCACCGTGCCTTCCCGCGTGCTCGCCACGTAGCCGCCCGGCGTTTCGCGATACGCGAGCACCCGGCTTTGCTCGAAGATGGCGCCGCCCGCGCGCTCTATGGCGTCGGCGAGGCCGAGCGCCAGCTTGAGCGGATCGAGATGCCCCGCCTCGGGATCGTAGAGCGCCGCGCGATAACGGCGACTGCCGATCCACTCCGACATCTCCGGCTCGCCAATGAGTCGCAGGCGTTCGTAGCCCCACTTGTGCGCGGCCTCGTCGCGCGCGGCTTCGAGCATGGCGACACGCGAGCGCCGCACCGCCGCCCACAGGCTGCCTGGCCGGTAGTCGATGTCGAAGCCGTGCCGCCCGGGCAATTCGCGCACTTCGGCGGCGGCCCAGCGCATGCTGTCCCACAGCTCGCGCGCCCCCGCCAGACCCAGCGCCTGCTCGAACGGCGGCATATCGCACGACCAGCCGAGCAGCGCTTGCCCGCCATTGCGGCCAGAGGCGGCCCAAGCCACGCGGCTCGCCTCGACGACCGCCACGCGGCGCCCGGCCAGCGCAAGCCGCAACGCCGTGTGCAAGCCGCTGAAGCCTGCCCCTACGACCAGCACGTCGGCGTGGTAATCGCCCGCCAGTGCGGGGCGCTCGGGCAACGCGCCGCTCTGGGCGAAGCGACGTGCGTAATAGCTTTCAATATGACGGGTCGATTCGGCGAACATGGCACGTCTGTGAAATTTTTCATGTTAAATTTCATGAAAAACTAACACGAAAATTTCACACACGCAAATCGGCGTATTCCCGGTGGCGACGTTCCCCGGAACCGGCTTACCCGAGATCCAACATTTGTGCTCATCGTTAAAAGCCCGGCTCACGGCGCGCGAGGAACGCATTGGCGCCCCATTGCAACGCACCGCACAGCAGCAGATACACGAACCCGACGAACAGGAAGATTTGCGCCGGGTACACCAGCAGACGGTTATTGAGCTGATTGGCGAGGAAGGTGAATTCGGGCACGCCGACGATATAGGCGAGCGACGTATCCTTGATCAACGACACCCACTGATTGACGAACGACGGCATCATCACCCGCACGGCTTGCGGCAGGATGACTTCGCGCAATGCCTGCCAGCGCGTCAAGCCAAGCGAAAGCGCTGCCTGCCGCTGCCCCGCGCCGATCGACGTGATGCCCGCATAAACCGAATGCGACAGATACGCGCCGCCGATCAGCGCGAGCGCGCACACGACCGTCGCAAGACCAGGAACGTCGACGTGCAGCAGGATCGGCATCAGGAAGAAGGTCCAGAAGATCAGCATCAACACGGGTATCGCGCGAAAGAATGCGAGCACGGCGGTCAGCACGAGACGGACGACGCCGCGCGTCATGGCGAGCGCAACGCCGAGCGCGAATCCGGTCAGCGCTGCGAGCAGAGCCGACACCACCGAGAGCGCGATCGTCAGCGCAACGCCTCCCAGCGGTCCCGCCGGAAACGCGCCGATCATCAAATAGCGCAAAGCCGGTAACCACGCGAACTCGTTCACGCACGGCCTCGCTGCAAACCGTGCAGGCCGGCACGCTGCCAGAGCACCAGCGCGACTTCGATAACTGCGATGGCGAGCACATAGAATACGGTCGCTGTGCCGAATGCCTGAAAGGTCCTGAAGCTTTCGGTATCGACCTGCCGCGACATGTATGACAGCTCGCCCACCCCTATCGCCATCGTCAGCGACGAATTTTTGATCACGTTCATGTATTGGCCAGCGAGCGGCGGCGTGGCAATGCGCAACGCCTGTGGCAGGATCACGTAGCGCAGGATCGCGTAGCGGCGCATGCCAAGCGCCGCAGCCGCCTGCCACTGTGCGCGGTTCACGCCGCGCATGCCGGCCAGAAACTCTTCGCCGATGAACGCCGTGGTGTAGCACGTCAATCCAACCCAGCCGGCGAACAGTTCGAAACTCGGCCAGCGCAGCGTAAGCGGCCCAAACGTCGCCAGGTGCGGCGTGTTAAGCCAGCTCATCCAGCCGGACGGCAGCACGGCCGCGACACCGAAATACCAGAACAGCAATTGAACGAGCAGAGGAGAATTGCGGAAGACGAACACGTAGAGCGCCGCCGCGCGCGCAACCGCGCGAGTGCGGGCCGTGCGCGCAACCGCGAGCAGAAAGCCCAGCGGCGTCGCGCACGACGCCGTGCAGGCAGAGAGCATCAGCGTGACGAAGAAACCTTGTTCGAGCCACGCGAGATACTTCGGGTCAAGCCAGTTATGCATGAATCAGGCGCCGCGCTCAGCTGTTCTTTTGCGGGTCGCCGATCTTGAAGAGACGGGGCAGCGGCGCCGCACTCTTCGGGCCGAACCACTTGTCGTAAATCTGCGCGGCCTCGCCGTCGCTCTCCAGGTGAGTCAGCGTGTTGTTCACCGCATCGAGCAGACGCGTCTCGCCTTTGGGTACGCCAACGCCTTCGTAGTCGTTCGAGATCGTGAACGGGGAAATCTCATAGCCCGCCTTGTCCGGCGCGCGTGCCAGCAGCGCGACGAGCTTGGGGCCGTCCTGCGTGATGGCTTGCACGTTGCCCGTACGCAGTGCGGCAAAAGCGAAAGGTGTGTCATCGTACGCGACGATGGTTGCACCCGGGAATTTCGCCCGCACCTGCTGTTCGTTGGTCGTGCCTTTATCCGCGCCGATACGCAGACTATTGAGCTGTTCCGAAGACTTCAGCACGCCCTTCTTCGCAATGAACTGGGTGCCCGAAGCGAAGTATGGCGTGCTGAAATCGACTTCCTTCCTGCGATCGTCGGTAATCGTAAAGTTGGCGAATACCAGATCGACCTTTCCCGACTTCAGAAACGCAATGCGATTGGCGGGATTGGTGGGCTGAACTTCGAGCTTCACACCCAGGTTTTTGGCGACGGCGCGCGCATAGTCCACGTCGAGCCCAACGATCTGATTGTCTTTCGGATCGACGAAACCGAACGGCGGATTGCTGTCGAATGCCGCGACGCGCAACACGCCCGCCCGCTTGATGTCGTCCAGACGATCCGCATGCGCGGAAGTCGATGCCACGACCAGAAGTGCCGTCAACAGTGCGCCTGGCACCGCGCCCCAGATGCTGCTTTTCATTATCGGTTTTCCTTCTTTTCTCGTTGAGGTACGCAGCCTATCCGCATGACGGGTGCGAACGAACCAAGTTTTTTTCAGATCGAAAGCGCTGCCGGCGATATGGCCAACGGCACCCTGCAACGGTCGCTTATGCCTCGCTATAAGCGCCGAGATACAGCGAGCCGATGGCCATACCCGCACCACCTGCCGCAAGTAATGTTGACGCATGCTTCCTTGCATGCGGCCTCGCACTGCAACTCTTGCCGGGAAAATCCATTCGATGCGGTAATGTCGACTATCGCCAATGCCGCCGACATGCATTTATTTCGCGCGCGAAAATTGAATGCGAATAGGTTCTCAGGTTCTTACAACTTAATGGGGTTATCACCCTTGACCTGGGTACATCGGCTGCTTAGCATCAACGTGGGACTTTGCATTGAGCTTTTTCATCGGCGGGTCGATGAGTCAGTTTCGGTCCTCAGCAAGGCTCGCTGCAAAGCCCGGTTTGTCTGGATTTGGGGGACTTTTATGTCTTACCGCCGCTGGACGTCTCCTGCCGAGACCGCAGAATGGATCATCCTCGTCGGCGCGGCTTTCGCAGTGCTGGGCGGGTGGATACCCTGGATGGGCCACGCGCCTTATTACTTCGTCGCCGGCGTTGCACTGATCGGCGCTGGCATCCTCATGCTATGGAACCGCTCGGCGGGACTGTGGTGGTATTTCGGCATGTTCGTTGCCGCCCTCGGCTGGTCGATCTTCAAGGTTGGGCTGGATGGCTGGAGCCTGCTGCCGCGACTCTTCGTGCTCGCCCTGATCGGCATCGGGATAAGCCTCGTCATTATCACCGGCAGTTCGGCAGTCGGCCGGCCGCTACGCGTGGCGGCAATCATCACGGCTGTCTTCTACCTCGTCGCAATCGCCAGCATGCTCTGGTCCGCCATCGCCTGACCGGGACCGAGCGACTACCCACAATCAAATCTTGCGGGCTCGGTAGTCGCCCGCGTTCGTCGTCGGTCGGATCTCCACCTGGTTGATCATTCAACCGACTAATCGAGCGGCAACTCATGCCGAAGGCCAGGCGAATTCATGCGATGGTGCGGTGCGTTTTACCGCACTTCCACATTCCTCTTACCGCGATTGCACCACGCATTAGTCGTCCGCCGCCAATTTCAAGCAATCGGAATACTTTCCCGCGCTGCGCGAGTTATTTCGATGGATCATATGGATATGCCTCCGATGATCATACGTATCTCTCGTTCGGAGTCCATAGCGATAAGGAAAATGTGAGATTGGCGCTCCACTGAATCGGACTACCGGGACAACATGATGCGAAACTCACCGACCGAGACTGCTTTCCTTCCCGACGTCACCGCCCGCGCGAACACGGGTAGTCTTCGCCACGAGATCCGCGTATGCAACACCCACGCGGACTTCCTGAAACTGCGCTCTTCCTGGGAGGCCGTCTGCACGACGTGTCCGGCGACACTCGAGTTTACCTATTGCGAACTTGCAGCCGCCAAGGCATTTGCGCGCGGCGCGGCGGTCAATGTCGCGCTCGTCTACGACGGCGCCGCGCTCGTCGCGCTCTGGCCGTTGTGCATTGTGCGCGAAGGCGCATGCCGGATCGCGCGCGCACTCGGCTGCGGAAGCAACGAGGAATATGGCGGCCCGCTCGTGTCCGATCGAGGCGACGAGCGTTTCTATGACGCCGCCGTCGATGCGTTGCGCAGCGTCGACGCCGACGTGCTGGAGATACGCTTCGTCGAATGCAACGGCCCCCTTCACGAGGCGCTCTCGCGTGCGCCTCTGTCGTGGGTCTTACGCGCGCTTCCGGAACGCTGGCGCCTGCTGTCCGGGTACTCCATGGAGCTGTCCCGATTCCCCACCTTCGACGCCTTCATCGCGACGAGGCCCGACTCGCTGCGTCGCCCATTGCGACGTCTCGCAAGGCGGCTTTCGGAGGACGGCGCGGTGGAATATGGCTGGTGCAAGGACGTCGAAGACGCCCGAACGGTCCTCACATGGCTCTTTGCGACGAAGCGCAACTGGGTGCTATCTCGCGGCCTCGACGCGCCTTATCTGATGAACGACGACGTGCGCGACTTCTTCATCGAACTCGCCGGGCGGACCGATCTCGTTACGACTCCACTGGTCTCGTTCGTCAAACTGGACGGCATTCCCATTGCGGCATCCGTCAATCTGACCGGGCCGCGCAGGCTGGAGTATTTCATCACGACGTATGACGAGGCCTATGCCGCCCGCTCCGTCGGCAACCTGCTGGTCGACAGCATGGCGCGATGGGCGCTCGCGAACGGCCGTGATTTCGACTTCCGCCCATACTTCTCGAGCTACAAGGAGCGTTGGTCGAATCATAAGAGCTGGTACGAATCGCATTTCGTCGTACTCACATGGCGTGGCAGGCTCATTGAGTTTCCTCTTGCCGCGGAGCAGGCTCGGCGCGTATTGCGCAGAGCGCGCGAATTTGCCATCGACCCGCTGCGCGCGAAGCTGCGCGCCCTCACGTCGGCGCGCTGAACGCCGCAATCCGTGGTCAGCCGTCCTGCCGGTTCGACCAGGCCTTGACGTAAGCCGGAGCCTCGCGCTCCGGCGTTGCGGTATCGGCTACGGGCGGCAACGGTGCGAGCGTCAACGGCAGCACACCTGCCCAGACCGGCCGATCCATGTCATCCTCGTCGTCCTTCGGGCCGCCCGTGCGGATCTTCGTCACGGACTCCGCGAGCGCAATGCGCATGACCGTGGTCGCTGCCAGTTCCTTGCGATTGCCCGCTCGCACTTCATGCCTGCGGCCCGGCGCGATGTGCTCCATGAAGGCATCGAGCACGGCAGCCTTGTGCTCTTCCGTCACCACCTCGAACACACCGTAAATCACGGCGGAACGATAGTTCATCGAATGGTTGAACGCCGAGCGCGCGAGCACGAGTCCATCGAGATGCGTGACGGTCACGCAAACCTCGGCGCCCTCGGCCGCCAGGCGCAGCATGCGGCTACCGTTCGAACCGTGAATATAGAGATGATCGCCTTCGCGCCAGCATGCGGTGGGAATGCAATGCACGCCGTGCTCGTCGCTGAAGGCGACGTGGCAGACGTAGGCTTCGTCAAGAATCGCATGCAGCGTCGCCGCATCATAGTGCGCGCGCCGCGCGATCCGGCGCACACGTGTGCGTTGCGAAGGTGCTGCGCTGTCGGCGGCAGGGTCGTTGACGGCATCGGCAAGGGACATCGTTTGGCTTCCTCGATGGTTCGGGTTGAGATGCCGCCTACGATAGACAAGCCGTGGCCCCATGGGTAGATCCAGACTTGCCTTGTGCGGTGGAGCCACGAATCTTCCCCAAGACACCTCATCGAGATTTGTCAGTAAAAAGCTGCAGGATCAAAAAATCTCCTGTACAATCCGGCCTCCTTGATTCCCCGATAGCTCAGTCGGTAGAGCGCCGGACTGTTAATCCGTAGGTCCCTGGTTCGAGCCCAGGTCGGGGAGCCAGACATGCGGGAGTAGCTCAGTTGGTAGAGCGCAACCTTGCCAAGGTTGAGGTCGCGAGTTCGAGACTCGTCTCCCGCTCCAGCATCCAGTCAGGCCATCCGCCTGCGATCAGCACCGCGTCCAAGCGCGCGTGCCCCTGCCTCGAGGCAGCGAAAACCGGAAGCACGCCCCTTTCCCCTCCAGCGAAGTCGCTTCGATCTGCCCGCCGTGCGCCTCGACAATCGACTTGCAGATCGACAGTCCCATCCCCATGCCCGCGTCTTTGGTAGTCGCGAGCGAGTCGAACAGATGGTGCGCGACCTTCGTGGCACCCGATACATAGGAATACCTTCGTCGTTCAGTGCACACTGAATAGCCGCAAGCGGATTACCATAACGGCCTCGCCGCACGACGGCAACGCACGAGATTCATAGAGGGCCTTTCGATGCATCAGCGGCTGTATGAGGCCCCTGCGCTGATTTATGTCCCGTCTTTCGCTTTCGCAACTTCTTGTCCGGTACGCATTCATTGCGTTCACGCTAGCGGCATTTGCCGCGGCGTTCGCATGGACCGCGGGCTGGATACACTGGCCCGGCGCTCAGGCCGCGCTCACGCCTGACCGGCTCATCGACGTCTTCGAACGCACAGCCGGCAAGCATCCCGGATTTCGCCGCAATCATGCGAAAGGCATCTGCGTGAGCGGCTATTTCGACAGCAACGGCAACGGCACGGCGCTTTCTCGCGCGAGCGTATTCGAGCGCGGACGCACGCCGTTGATTGGCCGCTTCTCCGCGCCCGGCGGCAATCCTGCTGAAGACGACGCGGACACGACCGTGCGCAGCTTTGCGCTGCGCTTCGCGATGCGCGACGGCGAGCAATGGCGCACCGGCATGAATTCCGCGCCCGTATTCGCGGTGCGCACGCCGCAAGCGGTTTACGAACTGCAAGAGGCAATGGAGCACGACACGCTCACAGGCCGTCCCGACCCCGCGAGACTCGACGCGTTCTTTGCGAGCCACCCCGAAACTCACGCACTGCGCGACTGGCTCGCCGCGCATGCGCCGTCCTCCGCGTTCTATAACGCGAGCTATTACAGCATCGATGCGTTTCGCTTCACTGACGCAAGCGGCAACATGCGATTCGTGCGCTGGAGTGTCGTGCCCGATACGCCTTACGCGGCGCTGGACACCCGGAACTCGAATGCGAGAGACCCCGACTTTCTCGCGCACGACCTGAAAGTGCAATTGAAGTCGGCTCCCGTGCGCTGGCATCTCATGCTGACGCCCGCGGGCGCGGGCGACCCGGTGGACGATGCCACCCGGACCTGGCCCGCCGAACGCGAGCAGCACCGCGTCGATGCGGGTACCATCGTCATCGAGCATGCACAGTCGCAGATCGACGGCCCCTGCCGCGACATCAATTTCGACCCAACGGTGCTGCCGTTGGGCATTGCGCCCTCGGACGACCCGCTGCTCGCCGCGCGCGCGGCCGCTTACGCGGTGTCGTTCGACCGCCGCACGAGCGAAGAAGCGCACGCCCGCGTGAAAGCCCGCTGAAGGCGGCGCAAACGCAACCCAAACGCAACCCAAACGCAACCCAAACGAAAGCATGGAATAAAGTCCAACGGCCAGGTGTTTCGTTTCTAGTTCACCAAAATGGCCCGAGCCGCGCGCCCTTGACCAGACGGTCGCACACGACCGCAGCGCACGCCAGTCCGGATTGAACGGGGATCGTGGAGAAAACCCTTCGATGAGCGGTACAGACTTACCGGGCATGCTACCCGCCATGATTCCGCGGCTGTGGGCGTTTGCGCTGCGCCTGTCCGGGGACCAGCACGACGCCGAAGACCTCGTGCAACGCGCCTGCCTGCGCGGGCTCGAACGCGCTCATCAGCTTCGACCCGACACGGCTCCCCTGAGCTGGATGTACTCCATCATGCATTCCACATGGATCAACGAACTTCGAGCCCGCAGCGTGCGCAAGCGCGCGAGCTTCGAATGGGACGACGATTTCCTCGAAAATCTCCCCGATCCCGTCGATAATGGCCCCGAAACGCAACTCATGCACAGCCAGATTATCGAGGCAGTCGAGCGCCTGCCCGAAGCCCAGCGTGTGGTGATGCTGCTCGTCGCGGTCGAAGGCATGACGTACCAGCAGGCCGCCGACGTGCTCAAGGTACCCATCGGCACCGTGATGAGCCGGCTCTCGCGAGCGCGGCAATCGGTCGGCGCCATGTTCAGCGGTGCAGCGCCCAAGGCGCCGCCCGCCCCGCAGCAGAAGGACTCACTCGCATGATTGCCGACGACGCACAGTTACTCGCCTATGTGGACGGCCGCCTGTCGCCGGACGAGCGCGCCGCGATCGAAGCGCAGTTGCGCGAGTCCGCCGAGGCGCGCAAGAAGGTTACGCTGCTGCGCACCTCGCAGGTCGATTTCGCCGGCGCCTTCGCTCAGCAAACGCTGCCGCCCGTGCCCGAATCGCTGCGCATTGCCATCGAGGATAGGGTGCGCGCACAAACCGCACAAACCGGGCAACCCGCGCAACCGTCTTCGAGCGCAAACGACGCGGCGATACCAGCCGCGGAACAACACCCCCCCGCGCCCGTGAGATCGCGCCTGCGCCGCGTGCCGGTCTGGCTCGCGGCGGCCTGCGCGGCGGGCGCGTTCCTGGCCGGCCAGTTCGTGCGCTTCGATGCGCTGTTCGGGCCTGCGGGCCAGGGCTCCGGCGCCTCGCAACTCGCGAGCGCATCGGACCTGTCGCCGTGGGTGAAGGCGGCGGTCGGCTACCAGAAGCTCTATACGCGGGAGACCGTCGCCTACCGGCAGGACGATCCGGCGCTCGCCGCCAGGGTCGTCGACGACATCCGCCGCGACGACCGTCTCGCGCTGCGCGTGCCCGACCTGAGCAGCGCAGGGCTCACCTTCAAGTCGGTGCAGCGCCTGCGCTTTCACGACAAGCCGCTCGTGCAGATCGTTTATCTGCCGCGCAGCGGGCCGCCCATCGCGTTGTGCGTGATGAAGGACGCGCGCCCGGACGAAGCGGTCGCCTCGCGCACCGTCGATTCGATGGGCGTCACCACATGGCGGCAGAACGAGCTGACTTACGCGCTCATAGGCCAGCCGGGCGATGTCGATCTCGCCGCGCTCGGCAAGCGCATCTCCAACCTCGATACGGCCGCGCTATTCAGCCAGGCGCAGGAAGCCGTACCGCCGCATAACGGATAAGCGCCAAGGCCGGCGCGGAATAATTTCGCCGCCGGGCTGTTGTGTTGAGGAACCCTCGATCAATGGCTCGGCATGATTCATCGATTGCACCTCTGGGCAGCGGGCATCGTCATCGCGGCGGCGCTTGCATCGCCTGCGCACGCCGCCTGGCGGCTCGCGAGCAGCGATGCACCCATCGGCGTCGTGCGCGGCGCGAGCGTGACTTCGGCAGCGGCGGGCGACACCTTGCGCGACGGCGATCTACTCGAATCGCGTGATGGCGTTGCGCATCTGCAGGACGAGCACGGCACGCTCGTCGCGCTCGGTCCGCGAACTCGCGCGATGCTCATGGCCGACGGACATGTCGCCTTGCTCAGCGGCTGGCTGAAGATCGCGGCTGCCGCGTGCGCAAGCGCGCCTTGTGCCCAGGTGCGCGTGGACACGGAAGCCGGATCGCTCGATATTGGAGCGAGCGCGGCGGCGATCATCGCAGCGCCCGATAACACGGAAACGGTCAGCGTATTCAGCGAAACCGGCACGCAGACCTTAGCGGCTAAGCCGCCCACGTCGCTACCAAACGGCCGTTTCGCGAGCATCGACAGCACGGGCCGTGTGCAAATATCGGCGCGCCCCACCGACATTTTCGTCACGAGCATGCCAGTCGCGTTTCGCGACGCCTTGCAGCCGCTCGCCGTCGCCAGGCCCGCACACATTGCGCCGCCCTCGCACGCCGCGACTTACGACGACGTCGCGCCGTGGCTGGACAGCAAGCTGCCCGCGCGCAAGAGCTTTCCCGCACGCTTTCGCTCGCGTCTGACCGATCGTGCATTTCGCCACGATGTTCAAGCGCATCTGAATACCCTGCCCGACTGGCGCGCCCTGCTCTATCCGCCAGCGCGCCCGGGCCCGGGCGTTCACAACGTGCGCTATCCCTAAGGCTCGATCCTTCACTGCCATGAAGCCCGGACTCTCGCTCAGCGTCAAATTCAACCTGGTATTCCTGATCATCTACGCGATCGCGCTGGTGGTCATCGGCGTGGTCTCCGACCGACTGCTGCAAAGGCAGGCGCTCGAAGAAACCGCGCACGACGCCAACATCCTCGCGAGCGCCGCATCGTCGATGCAGAGCTACACCGCGGCGCACGTCACGCCGTTGCTCGCCACGCAAATCAAGTACAGCTTCGTGCCCGAATCGATCCCCGCGTTTTCGGCCATCGAGATGCTCAAGCTGCTGGGAAAGGACTTCCCGAACTTCTCGTACAACGCCACGATGCTCAACCCGACCAATCCGCGCGACCGCCCGACCGACTGGGAGACCGACGTCATCCGGCATCTGCACGATCATCCGGAACTCAAGGAACTGACCGGCCAGCGCGACGCGCCAGGCGGCCGTTCGTTCTTCCTCGCGCGGCCCAGCAGCATTACCGACACTGCCTGCATGCAGTGCCATAGCACGCCGAACGCCGCGCCCGCGACGATGATCGAGAAGTACGGCACCTCGAACGGCTTCGGCTGGACCATGAACGAGGTGATCGGCGCGGAGTTCGTGTCCGTGCCGATGGCGCAGCCCATTGCGCGCGGGCGGGCCGTCTGGCGCACGTTCATGCTTTCGCTCACCGCCGTGTTTGCGGTCGTGCTGATCGTCATGAACGTGATGATGCACGTGCTGATCACGCGTCCCATTCGTGCGCTGTCACGCGCCGCCGACGAAATGAGCCTCGGCAAGCTCGACGCGACCGCGCTGCCAACGGGCGGATCGGACGAAATCGCCTCGCTTGCGGTGTCCTTCGGACGCATGCAGACCAGCCTCATCGAAGCGTTCCGCATTCTCGACGAAGAGCAGACGTAAGCGATGTCCCACTCCGCCGACATCCCCGCGACCTTCGACCGCTATGTGATCGAGCGCGTACTCGGGCGCGGCGCAATGGGCGTGGTGTATCTGGCGTTCGACCCGCGCATCGAGCGCAAGGTGGCGCTCAAGACTATTCAGCGGCCTGCGGGCGGCGAAGCGGATCACGAACTCACCGCGCGCTTTCTGAACGAAGCGCGCGCCGCGGGACGTCTCGCCCATCCGCACATCGTTGCGGTGTACGACTATGGCGAAACGGGCGACACCGCCTTCATCACGATGGAATATGTGCGCGGCGAAACCCTCGCTGCGCATCTCGCGCAGCACGCGCGCGCGGGCACGCAGATGAATCCGCTGGCCGCCCTGCGCTGGTTCGCGCAGTTGCTCGACGCACTCGACTACGCGCACGGCGCAGGCATCGTTCACCGCGACGTCAAGCCCGCCAATCTGCTGATCTCGCCACGCGGCGAATGCAAGGTCGCGGACTTCGGCATCGCGCAGCTCGACACGTCCAAGCTCACGCAAACCGGCACGCTGCTCGGCACGCCGAGCTATATGTCGCCGGAGCAGTTCACCGGCGACGCTGTCGACGCACGCTCCGATCTCTTTAGCGCGGCAGTCGTGCTCTACGAAATGCTCACCGGCGTGTGCCCGTTCACGGGAACGGCGGGCGCTGTGATGCGCAAGATTCTCAACGAGATGCCGCCTCCCCCTTCGGCGCTCGTGCCCGGCCTGCCTGCGTATATAGACGCCCTGGTGATGAAGGGCATGGAAAAGCGCCCCCGGATGCGCCACGCCAGCGCGCGCGATTGGCGCGATACGCTGCTCGCGGCACTCGCTGCCGATGTCCATGAGGATGCCGAACGAACCGTGCTTGTGCAGGCGGCCATCGACGCGCCACTCCCCACGCCGCCAACGCAGACCCAGCTCGACCCCGAACTCGTCGCGCATCTGGAGAAGCGCCTGGCGAGCCATGTCGGGCCCGTGGCGTCGTTGCTGGTACGGCGAGCGTGCGTAGGGGCGACGAACATCGATACGCTGCGCGAACGCCTGAGCGCCCACTTGCCCAACGACGATGCGCGACGCGACTTCGATTCGCTATTGATTCCGGTAGGCGGGGGCGCACCGCGTACGATCGGCCCGCAGACAGTCAGCGCCGAAAGCGTGAACGAAGCCGCCTCGCGCCTCTCGACGCTGCTGGGCCCCATCGCCCGTATCGTGGCGCGCCGCGCCGCCGATCGCGCCACCGATCTGCGCACTTTCCACACGCAACTGCTCGACGCGGTGCCGGAGCCGCACCGCGAAACGCTGCGCCGCGAATGGGATGTGGACAGCGACTAGCGTGCGATGTCGTACGCTTCGAGCAGGTCCAGGAACAAGCTCGGATCGAGCGCACCCTCGCGCCGATGCATCGCACTGTCTTCCTGAGTCCACCACATGCTGGCGCCCTCGCACGATGCCAGTGCGACTGGCTGCTCGTGCAGCGTAGCAAGTTTCGACTCGAACGCCGTGAGCGAAAACGAAGGCGCCAGCGTCGAGAGGGCAAGCGCACATGCCTCGACGTGCCAGCGCGAATCGACGGCACGCGCTGCGCCTTCGATTTGCCGCGCGATCACGAATGGAAAATAGCGCCCCACGGCGTCGATGCCTGGCATGAGGACGCCGGTGCACGCGCAGTCGTCGATCACGGAGGGCGGAGCCGAAAAGCGCCACACGGGCATCTCCAGATAGCGCTCGAGCCAGCCTCCGGCATGGCGTTCGCGCGCGGCCAGCAGACCGCGTTGCAACCACGCGTCCCAACGGCCGACGAAAGCCGCGGAAAGGCCGCGTCCGACGAAATCGCCATGCGTGCGGACCTTGCCGTAAAAACCGGCGTCGATTCGAGATGCTGCGTTCATAGCGAGGCCGGGCAACGAAAGCCAGTGAGCATGCCCGCGCGCAACGGATTCTCCACGCTGCCGGCAACGAGCGCGAGCTTGACCTTGCCGTCGTCGAACGTCGCATTGAAATGATCGGCCTGTCCGGCCTGCTCGATACGCGCGGTGTCGAGCAGATGGAACAGCGCCCAGGGTCCGTCCGCGCGAGGCGGCGTCGTCGTCGCGGGATCGAGTTCGACATGCGCCTGCCCCGTGCCCTTCCCGCTCGGCCACTGGAAGGCGGCGGTGGCGTTGGGCGCATCGCTCGTCGCGCTCAGTTGGGTGCCGTCGATATCGAGCACGAAGCGCTTCAGCGAAGGATCGAGCGAAACCACCTTCGCCGAGAAATGCACGGACACGTCGCGGCCGCCGTCGCGAAACAAAGCATCCCGCAACGTCGCCGCACGCTGGAACGCCACCGGCACGTCGTCGGACATGCCGAGGGCTTTCGCTTCGGGCCGCCACTTCCACACCGCGCCGGACGTATCCACCCGATTCTGCAGATTCTTCTGGAAGAACGCGTCGATCAAGCCGCCGGGCGCCAGCACGCGCGCGAAGTCGTCGGGCGCGGCGTCGCGCGTCGAAGTCCTCACGAGCGGGTAACGGCCGTCGAGCGCCTGCTTGCACGCGGGCGCGACGGTCGTGGCCCAAAGCGTTTGCAATTGCGCGCGCTGGCCCTGGATCTGCACGGTATCGGCGTCGCCCGCTACGCCTTGCAGCACCGCCGCGAGCGGCGCGGGCGCGTTCTGCGAGAGCAGCTTCAGGCGGTCGAGCGGGCCCGTGGCGGGCGGCGGCAGCGACTGCCTGCGCGCCGTGTCTTCCGCCTGCAGGGTCGCTGCGGCGTCCTTGAGCGCGTTGATGTATTCGTCCAGCGCCGCGCCGGCTAGATCGTGCAGCGCCTGAAAATGCGTATCGACGGGTGTCGGCGCGGCAGGCTGCTCCGCTCCCGCGCCGATGCGCTTTTCGAGCGCGTCGAGCTTGCCGGGCGCGGCAGCCGGCGGCGTGAAGGTCGTTTCACGCGCGACGGCCTGAATCAGCGCGCGCAACGGCGAAGTCGCCGAGCCGAGCAGGTTCGCGACGCGCGCGCCCTGATCCGGCGCGCTGAACGGCACGACGGCGATATCGGCGAGCAACGCGTCCCACTGGCGGATCGCCTCCTCGCTGTAGAGCCGCGTGAGCGCCGCGCGCAATGCCTCCGTGCTTTGCGCATCCGTATGCGTCTGGCCCGCGCCGAGCACCCAGTCGTCCTTCGACAGATTGGCGAGCGCCTCTTCGCGCACGCGCACGAACGCGTCGAAGCCCGCACGCGTATAGGCGCCCTCTATGCCTTGCGTGAGCGGCGCGCCGCTCCGTCTCACGAACACGATCTGCCCGCTCGGCCCCGCCGCTTTCGCCACGGTGAAATCCGGCAGGCGCAGCTGCGCGAGTTGCTGATCGATACGGCCGTTCAGGCGCTGCGCGAGCGGCACGCGATTGAGCACGGCGCGCGCCTGCGCGATGAGGTTCTGATCGAGCGGCAAGTTCGAATCGAACTCGCCACGCCGGAACAGCGCCTGCAAATGCTGCTCGATGTCCGCGCGCTGCGCGTCGCTCGCGTCTTTCATCGAACCCGTTCGCCAGGTACGCAGCGCCCAGACCTGCAGCGCGTCCGGGTCGAAATGCGTCGGGTCGCCCAGCATCAGGTACGCACGCAGGGCTTCATAGAGCGTGGCCGGGTCTTCCGTGTTGCCGCGGCGAAGCTCGTCCTCCATGCGTTGCACGACGATCGGCAGCAAGGTCTGCCGCAGCAGGCGCTGATACAGGCGCTGCGCTTCCAGGCCGAGCTTCTGGCGCTGATCGAGACCCAGGCCCGCCCACCACGGCGTGTCACGCGAAGCACGCTCCGCTTCGCCGCCGGGCAAATCGCGCGCGGCGTCGAGCAGCGGCAGGACCGCAAGCGGACTGTCGCCCGCACTGGTTTTCTTCGCAAGCTCGGCGAGCGCCGCGATCTGCTGACGGCTTTCATCGACGAAGCGGCGATTTGCGCGATCGCTCGCGATCAGGACGATCAGTCCAGCCGCCAGCAACACGGCGATGCCTGCGATTGCGGCCTGCTGAAAGCGCGTGCGCCGCCGCACCGCGCGCGGGTCGCTCCCCGCGATGCCCTGTTCGGCGAAGATCACGTCGCGCAGCAGCCGCTTGACGAAATACGCGCGGCCGCTCGAGGCGTCCGCCATCACGACCTCGCGGCTCAAGCCGAGCGATGCGGCCATCGCGCTCATCATGCGGTCGAGTGGACGTCCGCTCTGCGTGCCGCTCGTGAAGTACACGCCGCGCAGCGACGGCGCGCGTGCGAAACGAGACTCGCCGAATGCCTCTTCGAGAAACCGCCGCAACGCGCGCTCGATGCCCGCGAACTGCTGCGGGAAGGCATAGATCAGCGCGCGCCGCCGCGGGTCGGTTTCCTGCTGCATGCGTTGCAGCACGCGGCCTTGCAGTTGCGCGTGCAGCAAGCCGAACTCTTCGGAGAACCGCGCGAGCGGCGCACTGCCTTCGCCCGCCTCCTCCGATGCGAGCGGAAACGTCATACCCCACACCTGCTCGCGCTCGTCGCGCCCGAAGTCGTCGAAATACTCGGAGAAGCCTGCAAGCATGTCGGTTTTCGTCACGACGACATACACCGGCAGATGCACACCGAGTTGCTGGTTCAGTTCGGAAAGGCGCTCGCGGATTGCGGCGGCATAGGTGGTGCGCTCGGCGTCCGACTGTTGCAGCAGATCGGCGGCCGAAACCACGGCCATCACGCCGTCGAGCGGACGGCGCGGCCGGTACTTGCGCAGCAGCCCGAGAAAGCCGAGCCATGCGCCGCGATCGGCCTGCTCGTGGCTGTCCTGCGTGGTGAAGCGGCCGGCAGTGTCGAGCAGCACGGCGTGGTCCGTGAACCACCAGTCGCAGTTGCGTGTGCCGCCCACGCCGCCCACCGCCTGCGCGCCGAGCCGGTCCGCGAGCGGGAAGCGCAGCCCCGAATGCGCGAGTGCGGTCGTCTTGCCCGCGCCCGGCGCGCCGACGAAGAGATACCACGGCAAGTCGTAGAGCGATTCGCGGCGGGGTGCGAGCCACGCGAACATGCGCCGTATGCCGCGCGCACCGCCTGCTGGTGCGCGCGACTCGCGCAGTGTCTTCAGCGCCGCTTCGAAGCGCGTGCGCAATGCCGCGACGTCGGCGTCGGCGGCCTTGCGCGCGGGGTCCGGTGCGTGTTTCGCGGGGTCGAGCGCATCGGCAACGAGGCTCTGCACGAACGTCGAACTGGCGATGCGTGTTTTTGCAAACCGGACGCCCCAATATAGCGCCCAGCACGCGAGGATGAGCGCAATCACGCTCCAGCGCCTGGCGCTGCTCTCGAACGGCGCTGTGCCGTTGAACGCCACGAGCGGCCCTTCGAACCAGACCAGCGCACAAAGCGCGAGTACACCCGCAAACGTGACGACAGCGGGCCTTTTGAACCCCTGGATCCACTTCATGGCGCGGCTCCCGGGGCAAGAATGGCGATCGTCACGCGGCGGTTGCGCGCGCGGCCCGTCGCGGTATCGTTCGATGCGACCGGCTCGGTATCGCCGCGGCCTTCGGCGCTCACGCGCGCAGGGTCCGCGAGATGCGCGGCGAGAATCGCGCGCACCGTCTCCGCGCGCGCCTGCGAGAGTGCGACGTTCGAGGGAAAGCGCGCCGACACGATGCGCTGATCGTCCGTGTGCCCGATCACGACGACATTGCCCGGCTTGTCCGCCAGCGCCTCGCCGATGCGCTGCACGAGCGGCACAAAATGCGGGTCGAGTTCGGCACTCCCGGATGCGAAGATTTGCGTGCCTTCGGCGCTGTTGTTGATGGTCACGGTTGTGCGGTCCCCCGATTCGCCCACCGTGACCAACCCTTGCGCGATCTCCGGCGCGAGAAAGCCATCGAGCGCCGAGCCGAATTTCGGCGCGGCCTGCATCTTTGCCGCGAGTACGGGCGCAGGCGCCACGCGAATGCCGCGCATCGCCTCGAACACCGGGTCGGAGAACGCGTTGATGCGCAGCCCGAGCACGAGGCTCGTCGCCATCAACACGAGGGCCGCCAGCGCCAGCGCGACCCACAGCGGCACGAAACCCAGCGTGCGTTCGCGCGCGTGCTCCGCGGGTTGCCAGTGCGGCGACAGCGCGCGCTCGACCGGGCCGCGTTGCGCGCGGATCATCTGTTCAAGGCGTTCGCGAATCTCGTCGAGCTGCCGCTTGCCGCCTTCCATGAGCCGGTAGCGCCCGTCGAAGCCAAGCGCGAGCATCACATAGATCAGTTCGAGCAGGTCAATATCGGCAGCGGGGGTTTGCGCGAGCCGCTGCAACATGACGAAAAGCCGCTCGCCGCCGGAGGCCTCGTTGTGAAACGTCACGAGCAGGCTCCTGCGGCCCCAGACCCCTGCGCCCCATGGCGTCGCCGCAATAGCCTCGTCGATGAAGGTGCACAGGCAATAGCGCGCCGGGCCGAGCTGCGTGTCGGGCACGCCGAACGCTCGGCCGTCGGCCTCGAAGCGGCGCACCATCTGGATCAGTTGCGCGCGCAGCGCGTCGAGATCCGGATGGCTCGGCAGGCGGCGCAGCGGGAGCGCGAGTTCCAGCAGCGCATTGGCCGCCCGCAGCAGCGGGTTGCGCCCGGCGGCCGAGGCATCGAGCGGCGTGAGTGCCGGCTCGGCGGCTTGCGGCTTGGGCTGCGGCGTGGCCTGCGCTTGGGCGCCGCCTGTGCGTTCGCGCTTGCGCCCCGGCATCGGCATGCGGATCGTGCGCGCCGCGTCGAGATAGTCCGCGTCGTCGAGCGGCGCGTTTGTGCTATCGGTCATGGAAAGAGGTCCTCCACGCATGACTTCAATGACGGATGGCCCAGAGTTCCATCGTGAGCCCGGGAAACTCGCCCGCCACGTGCAGCGCCATGCCCGCCGAAGCGGCAAGCGTTGCCCACGCTTCGTCGTGGTCGTCGAGTTCGAAATAGCTGTAGCCCGCGTGGAACGGCAACTGGCGCGGCGCGACCGCCAGCGCGCGCAACGCGATGCCAGGCAGCTGCAGGTTCACGAGATCGCGGATCTTTTCCATGCTGCCGATCTTCACCTGGCTTGTGAACGCGGAAATCAGCGTGCCGGCCGGCACCTGCGCCCGCACCGCGAGCACGAAGGTCGCGCCGGCAAAGAGCGTGCGGTCCGCAACGCGCGCCACCCGCAATCCATACTTGCGTTCTTCGAGCGCAATCGCCACGACCTGTGGATCGGCGACGCGCGACAGCGCCAGCCGCAGCGCATCGATCACGGGTTCGAAGGTCTCCTTCAGCCGGTCGTGCCGGTATGCTGCGAACGTCGGTGGCCGCCGCCCAGTCTGGCTGAACGTAGCAAGCTCGCCCGCCAGTGCGATGCACGACTGATAGAACGCTTCGGGATGCAAACCATCCATGGCATTGAAGTGAGTGACGAGCGGCTGCGCCCGATTGACGATCTGCAGCAGCAGGAAATCGGCGATTTCGGCCATACCCGCGCTGTCGGGCTGGGCGAGACGTCCGGCGAGCGCTTCGCCGCGCTGCTGAAGCAGGCCGCCCAGCTCGGTCGAGAAGCGCGCGAGGCGCCCCGCCACGCGATAGTCGAGGCACGGCGCGCAATAGTCGTCGTCGAGCACGACGCGGCCGTCGCTGCGGCGCTCGATCACGTGCGCCACGCCCGCGCATGCATGCGCGTTGGCAACCTCGGGCGCGAGCGCGAGGCGCAGGCGCAGCTTGCCGATCTGCAGCAACGTGCTGGGCGCGTCGGCGTCGTTGCTGTCGTGCACTTCGAAGTCCCCCGCGCCGTAACGCGCGAGATCGTCGGCGTGCCCGTCGCCGCCCGATTCGGGCGCGCCGGCGCGGCGAACCGGCAGCGCGAGCATGACGGTCACGTTCGCGGCGTTTTCCGGGATGTCGAGCGGCTCGGGCAGATCGTCGTCTGCGGGCAGGTTGAACGGCGTGCCGTCGGGCAGCACGCCTGCCGCCGCGCGCAACGCCAGCTTGCCGAGCTTGAGCAGCGCCTCGTCGATCTCCAGCGTCGTAAAGCCCCAGCCATAGGCGCGCAGGCCGTTCACGCTGCCCGCGAGCAGCGCCTCGACGTGCCGGTCGTGCTGCTGGAGATGCTGCGGCTGAAGGAACATGCCCTCCGACCAGATGACTTTGTTGTTCCAGTACATGCTGTGACTCAATCCTTGGGAAATTGCAACGCGTCGAGCTGCGCCTGATAGGCCCGGCCGAACGGTTCGCCGAAGCGCTGCTGGAAATCGTCGCCCGCGTCGCGCGACACGTGCTCCCACGTCTTCACGAAGCGCAGCCACAGGCGCGCCCGGCGATTGCCGACGAGCGCCTCGAGGCCGGAGGGCGCGTCGAGCGAGCCCTCGATCGCGTCTGGGTCGAGGCGCGCCATGGCGTCGTCGAACGCGGCGCGCATGCCGGCGACGAGTGCGAGTTCGTGCGCCTGGATATCGCGGTACGCGGCGCGCAAGGCTTCGTCCGGCGCGAGGTAGCCGCGACCGCGCGCGCCGAGCATTTGCGTCAAGGCGCGGTCTGCGTCGGGAAAGAACTTGAGCGGGTTGTTGTCGCGCGCCTCGATCATCGTCATCGCCATGCGGGCCTCGCGGCGCGCCATCGCGCGCGAGCGCAGCACGCTCATCGTGCCCTGCGTGGCTTCGCGCAACAGCGCGCCGGCGAGGCGCGCGACGTCCGGCGCGCTGAGGTGGGCGACATCGGCGGACGCGATGCCGAGACCCTCCAGCAGTGCGTCCAGCACTGCCGAATCGTCCGCGCGAGGGGCTGCGGGGCGGGTCTCCGGTGCCGCCGCGCGCGCCGCGTCCAACCGGTGCGCCGGTATGGCAGTCACGGCTTTTTCTGGCGAGACGTGCTCGAAACTGCGTAACGGCGCGGCCGGTTCGCGCTCCGCCGGCGCGGGGGCGTCGCGTAACGGGTCGGCGGAGCCCAGCACGTCCATTAGCGCCTGATTCGCTTCGCCGCCGAAATGGCCCGGTTCGCGCAGTAATGGCGTCGCGGCGAGCGGGTCGGGCGTGAACGGCGTTTCGTCGCGCACAGGCTGCGGCGCAGCGCAAGCGCGGGGCGCGTCCCAGTCGTCGGGGATGAGCGGCGCGCTCGGCGGCGCCTCGAACTCCGGCGTGCCCGGCAGGCTCGCTGCGGGTAGCCGCGCAGGCGGCGTGGCTTGCGTCATCAGCGTTTGATCGAATGGCGCCCGGCTTTCCTCGTCCTTTTCGATGGAAACCGCAAGCGTATAAGCGCCAATCCGGATCTGGTCGCCATCGGACAACACGGCCTCGTGCGCGCCGTTCAGCGCCTCGCCATTCAGCAGTGTCGGATTGCTTCCGGCATCGATTAGCACATAGATGCCGTCACGGCGCTCGATGCTCGCCTGCATGCGCGAAATACCGCGCTGCGCGTCGCTCAGCACCAGCGTGCTCTCCGGCGCGCGGCCAATCGTTGCGCGATCGTCGATCTCCATCGTGCGTGGCGCGGCGTGCTCACCGGCTTCGCCGCCCTCAACAGTCAACGTCAATCTCACGGAGCCTCCTGATTGCGAATCTTGCTCGTGCCGTCGTCGGCGTCGCGGGGCGGCGTTGGCGGCGCGGGGGCCACGGAAAGCGACACCGGCGGCACGCCCGGGCCGAGCGGAATCGGGAAGCTCGACATCTCGATCGTTTCCGGACCGATGAGGATGTACGACGCTCCCGCACGCAGCGCGATGGTTGCGCTCGCCTCGATTTCCACCGCCGCGCCCGCCTTGATGTGCACGGCTGCGCCCGCGTCGAGCGAGTACGCCTCGCCCACGAACTGCTCGTGTGTCGTCATGCTGGCGGCCGAGACGGGGCCAACCACGCGCGACGTGCTGCTGCCCAGTACCGAATCGTTACGTGCGCCGCGCGTCTCGCGAAACTCCTCGCCGCCGATGCACAGATGCCGTTCGCCGGTGACGTTCATCAGCGCGTCGTGCTTGACCCACGTTTCGTGATCGCGCTCGGCGTGAAAGAACATTTGTTCGCCGCCCTTGCGGTCGTCGAGGCGGACTTCGTTGTAGCCGTTGCCGCCCTTCGTCGACTGACTCTTGAGCGTGGACACCGCGCTTTGCGCGGGCAGGTCGTACGGCGGCATGTTGGTCGAGTTGTAGACCGCGCCGACGATCACTGGCCGGTCGGGATCGCCTTCGATGAAATCCACCAGCACCTCCTGGCCGATGCGCGGCAGGCACATCGCCCCCCAGCGCCGGTTCGCCCAGCCCTGCGCCACGCGCACCCAGCAGCGATCGAGCCGATCCGCGCCGCCTGCCTGCGAAAGCTGCTCCCAATGGAACTGCACTTTCACGCGCCCGTATTTGTCTGTGAGAATCTCTTCGCCCGGCGGGCCGATCACGACCGCCGTCTGCGGGCCCGCAGTGTGAGGAACGGGCGTGATGCGCGGCGAACGGAACGTGTTGTCGCTGCGAATCGCCCTGAAATGACAGTCGAACATCGGCTGTGTGGGATCGCTCGTGGATACATAGGCATCCGATACGATTTCGGCCTGATTCTCGATCACGAGATACTGACGGTTCTGCGCGCCACCCGGATGATCGCGCAGCCGGAACAAGCCGCCCGCTGCGATGCCGCGTGAGGTGGCGCGCCCTTCCATCGCGTCGTTCTGCGTTTGATGGATCTCCACGTTGATGCGCGCGAGGCGCTCGCCGTCGCCCGCTTTCAGATGCCCGCTCAGATGCTCCTGCATCAAATACCGCGGCGGATCGTAGGGTGCGCTGCGTGTCGCGCGCGAAACGAGTCCTTCGCTGTTGCTCACCGAGGCCTTTTCGAAGTCGTAGTCGTTGACTTCGTAGCGCCCCGTTTCGAGCGTCGCGCCCGCATGCCAGCGGTAGACGCATTCTTCATCGGGTTCCGGCGTGTCCCAGCCCTGAAACGGCACCGACTCATAGTGCGCGATGGGCCGATGCTCCGCGCCGGAATCGGCCAGCACGAGCGTATGCTTGCCGCCTGCGTGCTCGAAGAAGTAATGCATGCCTTCGCGCTCCATGAGGCGGCTCACGAAGTCGAAATCCGTTTCGCGGTATTGCACGCAATGGTCGAGCGCCGGGTAGCTCGCCGTACATGCGTTGCGAAAGTCGATGTCGTACGACTCCAGCACTTGCGCAACGATTTGCGGTGCCGTGCGCTGATGAAAGAAGCGCCGGTGCGAGGCGCGCGTGAGCAACCACAGGCGCGGATGCACGACCGCCTCATAGCGCGCCATGCGATTTTTCGTGGTGTCGCCGGGTGCGAGCAGACGCAGCGTCGTGACAATGCCGTTGAACTCGCGCGACCCGCCCGCTGGATAATCGAGCGTCACAGAAAGGTTCTGCCCGATCACCGCGCCCGGGTCGATATCGTTGTGCATGCTCAGGAATGCGATCTCGAAGCGGCTCAGACGTCCCAGCGCCTCGCTCGCCGACATGCGCAGAAACACCGCGACGTCGCCGAGCGCCGCACAGGTCATATGCACATGGCGACTAGTCGAAGGCATAGCTGAACTCCTCGTCCTCGACGCTCACATGCACACGCGCAAGCGTCTTTCCGTCCATCACGCGCGAAAGGAACGCCGTGCTGATGCGCGGCAGCACGCTGTTGGTGAGGATCGCGTCGATCATGCGGCCGCCGCTTTCCATGCGCGTGCAACGCTGTGCGATCTGCGTCACCACGGTCTCGTCATAGGTGAACGGCACGCCGTGCGTGAGCGTCACACGTTCGGCCACGCGGCCGAGTTGCAGCCGGATGATGGCGCTCAGCATCTCATTGGAGAGCGGGTAATACGGAATGGTCACCATGCGTCCGAGCAACGCGGCCGGGAAAGTCTCCAGCAATTGCGTGTGGAGCTCGCGTTCAATCACCTCCATCGGTGGGCTCGTTCGTGGATCGCGGCACAACTGCGCAATGCATTCGGTGCCCGCATTGGTCGTGAGCAGAATGAGCGTATTGCGGAAATCGATGGAACGGCCTTCGCTGTCGTCCATGCGGCCTTTGTCGAAGACCTGGAAAAACAGCTCGTGCACGTCGGGATGCGCCTTCTCCACTTCGTCGAGCAGCACGACGCTGTGCGGCCGCCGGCGCACCGCTTCGGTCAGCACGCCGCCTTCGCCGAAGCCCACGTAGCCCGGCGGCGCGCCCTTGAGCAGCGACACCGTGTGCGCTTCCTGATACTCGCTCATGTTGATGGCAATGAGGTTTTGCTCGCCGCCATAGAGTGCCTCGGCAAGCGCGAGCGCCGTCTCGGTCTTGCCCACGCCCGAGGTGCCCGCGAGCAGAAACACGCCAACCGGCTTATTCGGATCGTCGAGGCCCGCGCGCGAAGTCTGCACGCGCCGCGCGATCATTTGCGTGGCATGCTGCTGGCCGATGATGCGGCGGTCGAGCACCTCGTTCAGCCGCAATACATTGCCGATCTCGTTCTTGAGCATGTTGAGCACGGGCACGCCGGTCCAGTCCTGCACGACCGCGGCCACGGCATGACGGTCCACGCCCGGCAGCACGAGCGGCGCGTCGCCCTGATGCTCGGCGAGTTGCGCCTGGCGTTCGCGCAACGCGGCAAGATCGGCGTCCGGGGCGCCTTCCCGCAGCGCCTGGCGGCGCGCGAGGATGTCTTCGACCATCTCGCGCTCCACCTTCCAGCGCGCGTGCAGATCGGCAAGGCGCGCGGTCTCGGTTTGCAATGCCGCCGCCGCGGCTTCGCGACGTGCCGCCGTATCGACGCCGATCGCCCCCTCGCGCCCGATCACCTCCAGCTCCGTGTTGAGCGCTTCGATGCGCCGTTGCGCGTCGTCAACGGCCGGCGGCGTGGCGTGCTGGCTCACCGCAACGCGTGCGCACGCGGTATCGAGCAGGCTCACCGACTTGTCCGGCAACTGCCGTGCGGGCAGATAGCGATGCGAGAGCTTCACCGCCGCCTCGATCGCCTCGTCGAGCACCTGCACGCCGTGATGCGTTTCCAGCGCGGCAGCGAGTCCCCGCATCATCGTCACAGCACGAGCCTCCTCGGGCTCGTGGATCTGCACGACCTGAAAGCGCCGCGTGAGCGCCGGATCTTTCTCGATGTGCCTGCGGTACTCCGACCACGTCGTTGCTGCGATGGTGCGCACACTCCCGCGTGCAAGCGCGGGCTTGAGCAGATTCGCCGCGTCGCCGGTGCCCGCCGCGCCGCCCGCGCCGATCAGCGTGTGCGCCTCGTCGATGAAGAGGATGATGGGATGGAACGCCGCTTGCACGGCTTCCAGCACCTGACGCAACCGCGCTTCGAATTCGCCTTTCACGCCCGCTCCGGCCTGCAGCAGTGCGACGTCGAGCGCCCGCAGGCTCACGTCGCGCAGCGCGGGCGGCACGTCGCCCGCCGCGATGCGCAGTGCGAGGCCTTCGACCACGGCCGTCTTGCCGACCCCCGCCTCGCCGGTGAGGATCGGATTGTTCTGCCTGCGCCGCATGAGGATGTCGACGACCTGGCGAATCTCCGCATCGCGGCCCACCACGGGATCGAGCCGGCCTTCACGCGCCTGGACCGTGAGATCGACGGTGAAGCGCTGCAAGGCGTCGTCGGTGCGATGCGGCGTGTCGGGCTCCTGCGTCACGACAGGCGCCTGCGTCGATGCTTCCGGCGAACCGTCGAGCACATCGGCGAAGTTGGCAACGAGGTCATCCAGCTTCACGCGATCGAACTCGCGCGAAATACCGCGCAATGCGTTGCGCAGCACGGGCGTCTGCAACACGCCGACGAGCACATGCGCGCTGCGCACCTTCTGCGCGTCGAAGAGCAGCGAAGCATAGACCCAGCCGCGCTCCACGGCCTCTTCCAGCTGCGATGAAATATCGCTGACCGAGGCCGCCCCGCGCGGCAGTCGGTCGAGCGCATCGGTCAGATCGCGCGCGAGCGCCGCGGGTTCGATGTGGGCGTGCCGGATGACGCGGTGCAGATCCGAATCGGGCAACTGCAGCATCTGATGCAGCCAGTGCGCAAGCTCGACATACGCATTGCCGCGCAATCGGCAGAACGTGGTCGCACTCTCCATCGCGCCGAAGCTGAGCGTATCGAGTTTGCCGAACATGACGGCGCGGCTGATGTCTGCCATTGCACTAGTCCTTTGCATGAGATGGGATCAACGGACGAAGCTCGAGTTGCGTCGCGTCGGCCGTGGCGGCGCGCGCGTGCAGCCACGTCGTGTAGCCGAGGCGCTGCTTGCGCCCCAATGCGAGACGCGGCACCTCTGCGCGCCGCAATTGCAGGTTCGCGTCCCATTCGAATGGGTCGCGCAGGTATAGACGCACCCAGTCGGCGAGCCGCGCGAGGCTCGTACCGCCCGGCAGGAAGCGCTCGTAATCGCTCAGCGAAAGCGGTCCGAGCACGACGCGGAACTTGTGCTGCCGATCGAACCCGCGGCCCCCAAGCATCGTGCCGACACCCATGAGGGCGTTTTCATCGCGCGCGCCGAGGTGTGTCAGCGCAGCTGCGGGCAGCTTCATCCAGTGCCCCACGTTCTGCACGACTTCCACTGGCAAGCCAAAAAAGCGCGACAGCACGATCCGCAAACCCGCTGCGTGGCGCGTGGGCCCCGCGAGCAGCCCCGCGAAATGCAGCTTGGCGAAATCGGGGACGCTGTCGCGGTTGCGCAGCGCCGCTTCGTTGAGCCCGAACACGGTGCCCACGTATGCGGAGAATCGATCGTTGTCGTCGCGATCGAGACTGACCACCGGCTGCGCCGTGGCCCACGCGCGATAGAACAGCGAGGCCATGCGGTGATGAAACACGTCGAGAAAGCGCGCGAAAGTCGGATCGCCCGCGTTACGCGCGCGATGACGCACGTATTCGGTCAGATGCGTGGGCATCGGGCCATTCGGGCCGAGCAGACCGAAGAAGTTCACGACGAGCTTCGGCGCGGCGTCCTGCTTGCTGGCGAAATGGCGTAACGCAGTCGGAAAGAAGATCAATTCGGGTTCCTGACCGAATCGCACCGCGTCGTCACGCGGGCGCAGCGAAGCGCCCACGCGCGGCAACCCGCTATGCGCACATTCCACCAGCCGCACGGCCTGAAAGAAGTCGAAGCGGTTCGCATCGGCAGAGAAGCGCTCGAATAGCATCACAGCGTCCGGCATTGCCCGCTCCCCGGCGCCCAGCGCATGATTTCACCGCGAGTGGTCGAGGACACGCAGGTTTCGGTAAACGAATTCATCGACACGTATTGCTCGAAAAAGCGCGCGAGCACCGCACCGAACAGAAACGCGCTCGCACCTTCGAAACCGCTCTCGTCGAGCAGCACATCGAGCGCGAGGCCGCGGCCGAACACGATCGGCCCGCGCGACGGCAAGCGGCGCGTGACTGCGCGCGAGCCGATGGAGCGCAGACCTTCGATCTGCCGAGCGGCCGCGCCGTCGCCCTCGGGCGCGTAGAGCGCGAGCAAGTCACGCATGGCGCGCGCGCCGCTCCCGTCCGCGTCGTCCACGAGCGACGCATAGTTGAGCGACAGGTGACTCAAGAGACGCCACGCCACTGCCCCTTGCGCATAGGATGGCAACGGGCGGCTCGGCCCGGCGACACAGCGCACTGCGGAAACCGGCGCTTCCAGCTCCAGAGTGAAGTCGGTTTCGCCCCGCCCGAGCGGCATCGTCAGCGTGAGGTCGCGGTTGGTGCACAGCACGCTCACGCCGAGTTGATGCAGATCGCCGGGATACGGCGCTTCGTGCGTATCCACCAGGGCGATCCAGGTTTCGCTGCCCGAATACGACGAACGCGTGCCGCGCTCCTGCTCGCGGGCGGATGGCAGACGTTTCTCGCGCCGCACCTGATAAAACGCCGTGTCGGGTTCGCCTGCGCCCAGATCGCGCATTCGGTAGAACGGCTGAAATTCGATCGGCGCACCGCCGCCCGAGCGATGGCCCGTCACGCTTTGCACGCGATAGACCTCGAAGTCGCGCGGACGCGTGCGGTCCGCCACCACATGATGTTCGAACTGCTCACCCGTCACCGCGATGCGATCGGCGCGGCGCGCAAAGAGATTGATGGCGGGCGTGCAATGCAGCGCGAAGTTTTCGTGGTCGACCCGTTGTTCGAGTGTGGTATCGCCCTTCGAAAGCAGTACCACAAGCTCGATTTCGTCGCTTTCGCAACGAGCGAAATGCGAGCGCAATCCATCGATGCCGATGAACATGAAGCGCTGGGAAAATGCGAAATACTCCTGCAGCAGCCGATAGCCGGGAAACGATTGATCGCTCACGGGCAGCAGGGCTTCTTCGTCGGAGAAGCCGAGCGGGCGCAGCGACGAAGGCGACAGCACGCCACCGGATGTCGCGATGCCAAGCGTCGAGCCGACCAGCAGTTCATAAAGTTTCGCCGCCGCGCCGTCGCTGCCGCGCAGGTAGATGGGCAGATGATCGATCGTCAGATCGCCGATGGTGCGCTCGCCGAGCGCGCGCAACTTGAGGCGCAAGCCTGCCTTCACGCCGCGCGGCACGGCGGCGACGCCGGGCAGCGCGCCGGTGTGAGTGAAAAGCCGCGCCTCCACCAGTTCGAGCGGAGACAAAGTCAGCGCGTGCGCCGTGCGGAACTCGCAGCGCGTCGCACGTTCGCCGTCGAACCGACCCTGCAGGGCCGTACCGCGTGGCACGGCAACGCCGTCCGCCAGTGCGGGGTGAGTCTTGTCGGGCTGCAGTTGCACGACCGTCATCGCGGGCGTCGGCGCGAGATAGTGCGGATACACCAGTTCGGCGAGATGCTGCGTGAAGCGCGGAAACTCTGCATCGATTTTCATCTGCACGCGCGCGGCCAGAAAGCCGAACCCTTCGAGCAAACGCTCCACATACGGATCGGCGCAGTCGAAACCTTCGAGGCCCAGCCGCCCCGCGATCTTCGGAAACGCCTTGGCGAACTCGCCACCCATCTCGCGAACGTGCTGCAATTCGCGGCTGTAGTACTGAAGGAAGTCGGGGTTCATCTGGGCGTCACCTCTTCGTACACGTTTGCCTTGCCGGCTTCCAGATCGAGTTCAGTGCGCAAATAAAGCCGCTCGGGTACAGGGTGCGCATGGAGATCGCCTTCGACGATGAACGCCAGCGCGTTGTGTGCGATATCCACCCCACCGGACTGAATGGCGCGCACGCGCAGGGTGCCGCGCACGATGCGCGGCTCGAATGCGCCGATCGCCTCGGCAATCAGCCGTTCGATCCGACTCAGTTCCACGTCCGACGCGCTCTTGCCCGTCAGCTCCGCGAAGCCGAAGTTGAGCACCGAGTCGGCCACGCACGGATAGCGCGCGATCTCCTGCGCCGACGCGATGCCCCGCGCATTGAGGAGCCAGCCGATATCGCGCATGACGCTCAAGCGCTGCGCGCGCGCCGAACTGGCCCGATGCTCGCGGACTTCGCTTGTCGCTTCGGGCGCGTGGTCAGTCAGCCGCTCCAGCAGCGACGGCTGCACGCGCTCCGCGTTTCTCGTGCGCATGATCCACTTACGCCGTTGCGCTGGCCGGAATGTTCCACTTGCACTCGACCACGCCGCCGAGCGCCGAGCCGGTGGTCGGATCCTGCTGCTGGTAGGTCACGTGGAATTTCTCGAAGTTGAGCGTCACCGTTTCGGTGAAGCGGTCTTCGCCGTCCGATCCGCCTGTCGCGTAGTTCGTGACGAGCACTTTGTCGAGGTCGATCGTGTAGTACTCCAACGGTTTGTTGCCGCCCGCCTTGCGCACGGTGAGTCTTCCGGTGGGGAAGTGCTTGCCCGTTACGCACGCGGTCATGATGGCCGGCGTTGCGTGATCCGTGTACTTGGTGATCGAAAGATCGTGCACGTCGACCTTGCCGCCGCCACCGCCCGTGCCGAGATGCATCGTGCCGGACTGATCCATGCTCCAGCTCCACGAGAGCACGTCGATTTCGTCCTTGTGAGTCTGATCCAGCGACTCGCCCGTGACCGTGCCAAGTTTCAGAAAAATATCGACTGCCATTTGGATTCCTTATTGATCAGGTTCGTACAAGTTTGAAAAACCGCCGCGGCTCAGGCCGCTTTGGTCGACGGCAGCCGGGAAACGAGCCGCAACGAGACGGTCAGGCCTTCGAGCTGATAATGCGGACGCAGGTAGAACTTCGACGTGTAGTAGCCCGGATTGCCCTCCACTTCCTCGACCACGACTTCCGCCGCCGCGAGCGGCCGGCGCGACTTGGTCTCTTCCGACGAGTTGGCCGAGTCGCCGTCCACGTACTGAAGAATCCAGTCCTGCAACCAGCGCTGCATGTCGTCCTTCTCCTTGAAGCTGCCGAGCTTGTCGCGCGCAATGCACTTGAGGTAGTGCGCGAAACGGCTGCAGGCGAACAGATAAGGCAGGCGCGCGGCGAGGTTGGCGTTCGCCGTGGCGTCCGGGTCTTCGTATTCGATCGGCTTGTTGAGCGACTGCGCGCCGATGAATGCCGCAATATCCGAATTCTTCTTGTGGACGAGCGGCATGAAACCGTTCTTCGCCAGTTCGGCTTCGCGGCGGTCGCTGATGGCGATTTCCGTCGGGCACTTCATGTCGACGCCGCCGTCGTCGGTAGGAAATGCGTGGACCGGCAGATCCTCCACCACCCCGCCCGACTCGATGCCGCGAATGCGCGAGCACCATCCCCACGTCTTGAACGAGCGATTGATGTTCACGGCCATCGCGTAGGCCGCATTGGCCCACGCGTATTTCGACGCGTCCGCGCCCGCGGTGTCTTCCTCGAAATCGAACTCCTCCACGCGGCTCGTTTTCGCACCATAGGGCGTGCGCGCGAGAAAGCGCGGCATGGCGAGGCCGATATAGCGCGAGTCTTCGGAATCGCGCAGCGAGCGCCATGCGGCGTGCTCGGGCGTCTGGAAGATCTTCGTGAGATCGCGCGGATTCGCCAGCTCCTGCCACGAGTCCATCAGCATGACGGCGGGGTCCGCGCCCGCGATGAACGGCGCGTGCGCGGCAGCGGAAATCTTGCCCATCTGCGTGAGGAAATCGACGTCGGGGCCGCTGTTGTCGAAGTAGTAGTCGGCCACCAATGCGCCGTACGGCTCACCGCCGAACTGGCCGTACTCTTCCTCGTAAAGCCGCTTGAAGAGCGGGCTCTGGTCCCACGCCACGCCCTTGTACTTGCGCAGCGAGCGGTGCAGGTCGGTCTTCGAAATGTTCATCACGCGCAGTTTGAGGCTCTCGTCGCTCTCGGTGTTGGTGACGAGATAGTGCAGCCCGCGCCACGCGCTTTCGAGCTGCTGGAACGGCTCCGCATGCAGGATGACGTTGATCTGGGCGCTCAGCTTTTCGTCGATGCGCGCGATCAACGCTTCGATGGTCGCGAGCGCATCGTCGGACACGCGGTGCGTGTCGAGCAGCGCCTGCTCCGCGAGCGTGCGCACGGCGCTTTCCACCGCTTCGCGCGCTTTCTCCGTGCGCGGGCGGAACGCCTTCTGCAAGAGCTGTTGAAACTCGCCGGATGGGCTCGCCGCGTCGGCTTCCTGCCTTTCCGGCTGCGCGAACGCGGATGGATCGAGTTGGGTGTCTGCCATCTTGGGTCCTTTATTCGGAGTCGGGCTCGCCCTGGGGGTTCGGCGCGGCGGCAAGCGCATTCATCAGCGCAGGGTCTTCGAGCAAGCGGGCGACGAGCTTTTCCGCGTCGGTCTTGCCATCCATATAGGTCAGCAGGTTCTGCAACTGGCTGCGCGTTTCGAGCAGCCTCGCGAGCGGCTCGACGTTGCGCGCGATCGCGGCGGGCTCGAAGTCGTCCATGCTCGCGAAAGTCATGTCCACGCCGATCTTGCCCTCGCCGGTCAACGTGTTGTCGACCTGCATCGCCACACGCGGCTTCATGGAGCGCAGCCGTTCGTCGAAGTTGTCGATGTCGATCTCCAGAAACTTGCGTTCCGCAACGGGCGGCAGCGCTTCCTGCGGCTGCCCCGAGAGATCGGACAGCACGCCCATCACGAAAGGCAAGTTGACCTTCCTTTCCGAGCCGTACACTTCCACGTCGTACTCGATCTGCACGCGCGGCGCCCGATTGCGCGCAATGAACTTCTGACTGCTCTCCTTGGCCATTTGACCGTTCTCCTGGTTGAACTGCGTTGCAGTGCGGCTTAGATCATTCCGCCGGTATTTCGACGGCGGCGGTACCGACCACCTGGGTAAGTTGCGCGAGTCCTTCCGGCGCGAGGTCCTTCAAAAGATCGACAAAGGACTTCTCGACGAGGCCGCGCGCCCTTTCGAGCAGCAACGGCACCGGGCTCGCAGGTTCGTGTTGCGCGTACCAGGCGCAGATCCGCTGCAGCGTGGCGGCCACGTCGGCGCGGCTGCCGATCGTGCTGGAGGATGCGTTGCCGATGGCGGCTGCTGGCGACGCGACACCGGGGTCGTCCGCTTGATGCATTTGCGCCTCGCCCGGGTGCACGCCCGTCGCGAGCAGCGACGATGCGCGCTCCAGCAACGCCTTCAACGAAGCAAAATCGAGCGATTGGGTAGCGCCTACGCGTTCGGCAAGCGTCGCTTCGATTGCGCGGACGCTGGCGTACGCGGCATCGAACGCCCTCTTCGCGCTGCGCGCGGCATCGGGCGACACGGCGATCGACGCTTCGATTGCCGTGAGGCTCATCATCGTGTGCCCTTCTGGCGCGACGGCTTCGCCATTCGCATACGACCACTCGCGCAGCGTGACCGGAGACCGGCCTTGCAGCAGCGGGCTATCCATGAGACCGGCGAGCACGCCGCCGGCCGCCGTCCACGCGGCAAGCGCGTTGATGCGGGCCGTCGCGTCGTCGCCGTCGCTGGCGTCGAGTTGCGGGTGCACGTGCTCCCAATGGCGCTCCAGCAGCGCGGCGGTCAAGACGAGGCCGTCCGCGAGACCGGTAATGCCCTCGCGAACCCAGCGCGCTCGCGCCAGATGCATCACCACGCGAAGGTCTCGCGTGCGGGCCATCAATGCGGTGCCAAGCGCATCGGCGGCTTCCCAGTCGGGCGCAACGGCGGCCACGAGCGTGTCTCCGTACTCGGCTTCGGGACGTCCGCTGACCGCTTCCTCGAGTTCGCGAAATTGCGCGTCATATTCGAGGTCCGGGCCGCACGGCTGCGCTTGCGTGAGAGGTTCGAGCCACTCGGTCCAGTCCTGATGCGTGATGAATTCGATGATCATGGCGCTTTGACTGTCTTAAATTCGCATTCCGAATTAATTGCGGTGTCTCTTTCCAGAGAGACCGTTCTATGATCTGTCTTTTTACTTATAAAAGATGTAAGTCGCGATATAGGGCGAGCTACCCGTCTCGTGCTCGACTGTGCACGGCGCGGCCGGCTTCACACCGCCCACCGTCCTGACCCGCTGCACGTAGCGCACGGTTGCGAGCATGCCCGGTGATCCGGCGGAGTGCGCCTCGAGCAGCAGTTGCGGCACGCTGCCGGGCGTCCCGCTGGGTTCCTGCGCGACGACTTTTCCCTCGATGCGGCTGCCATCGTGCGCCTGCCACGACGGGCCGGCCGAATGCTCGATCACCTCGGCGCCGTGTGCGTCGTAGAGCGTGGCGCGCGGCTGCCGGAACACCCAGTCGAGCGTGTGATCCGCACCGTACTCGCAGGCGTAGATCTGCACCCCCGCTGCGGTCGTTTTCAGGAACGGCTGTACGCTCGGCACATCGATCGATTCGGCTTGCGCGGAAGCCCCACTCATCATCGAAATCAGCCCAGCCCCAATCGCAATATGCTTCCCGCGTGAGAGGTGATTCATGGAGAAGCTCCTTTAGCCCAGCGGGTCGATCCAGTTCGATCCGCTCTTCCACAACAGCCCGGCGAGGAGAACTATTCCATTTGTTTTTTGCAGCCTGTCGCCGTGCATGGGAGGGAATATCTGGAAACGTTCAGCTGTTATGGCTGCATCCCGAATTGCACAAAGGTGAGCCATGAAAGCCCGCATGACGATTTCCAATCTTGCTGTGCCCGTCGAGCGGATCAAACCCATTGGCGGACGCTCTTCCACTGCCACCGCCGGTCATCAATTCGACCTGACGTTTCGCGCTGAGGTCAAGGCGCCCATGCTCGGCAAGCTCATGGCCGATGACATCGAATGCCCCCAACTGGAGTGGAACGAGTGCATCGAATGGTTCAGGTTCGACACCGTGACGCAGCAATGGGAGTTCGAAGGCAAAGTCGAGAGAAACATGTATGCGCACAATCGGGAGTCGAATACCTTCAGGAATTGGCACAAGTCGCGCTATACGATCGCGACCGATGTGACCAATCATCCGCCCGCTGCGCTCATGGCCATGAAGCGCGAGGAGGATGCAAAGAAGTGGATCGCGCGCAATGGCTTCAGCTGGAATCTCCACATACGGGATGTTCCCCAAATGGGCGTCCTTGGCGGGTCGGGCGGCGGGGGTGGCTTGAGCCTCGTCACCGGGGATACGCGTCGCCGCGTCATCTATTTCGATCTGGGCTTCAAGGGGCAGCGGGAGCGCGCACGGCTAGTACAGATCCTGGAGACAAAGCAGGGTCGGCTCACGATTCATCACCTGATTCGCGGCGACATCGAGAAGAAGACCGTGGATGAACTCTCGAATCTCGAGCGTTGGCGCTTTCAGTTGCGCACGAGTCACGGTTAATGCCCTTCGGGCTCCGCGTTCTTTCAGGCGTTAGCCTTCCGTGGGAGCAGTGCCGGCTTTCTTGGGGGTGGTGCGGGTAAAAACTGAATACCAGCGGTGTTCATCTTTCGTCTTCCAGTTTTTCGGAGTGGGCACGCCCTTATCGTCTTTGTCCTTCGTGTAGACATCGAGCCACGCCTGCACGAATCCCAGAAGGTGTTTCTCGTACGGACGAGATATCTCGTACACGCCGGCGTTCGGGTCGAAAAAATAGAGCGTGCCTCCCCGGCTCTTGTAAAACGCAACGGCGTGCCCGGGACCACCGGCCTCTTGCTTCAAATCGAGCACGATTGCATTGCCCTTGGGCAACTGCTCCGCGGCTCCGGCAATCGTGGCGTCGTCCAAGCGCTCGGCTACGAAACTCTCCTGGGGGCGGCTTGTGCCAACATTCTGCGCGACATGCTTTACCTTGCGCGTTTTTTCTTCTGGCGTATATCCGCCCGGATCGAGCTCGAGTTCAGCGACCAACCGGTCAGTGGTCTTGTAGCGGTTGTAAGTTTCCTGATTCTTCGCGCCCTCCAGCATGGTCGCTTCGTTGCGCGCCGCGCTCTTTCTGCCGCGTGGTTGCCCGGGTTCCTTGCCGATGAGTTTCCCCAGCGTGGAATCCGTGGGCGGGGAGATGCCGTTGCGAATGCGCGAAAGGGGATTGAGTGGATTTGAAAAATGCTTGACGGCCGAATTGCGCAGGGGACCATCAGGACGAAGCAGCCCGTTCGAGGTCGACAACTTCTCCTTGACCCAATTCAACACGACGCCCATGCACGCCCCGCCATCCATATCTGTCCCGTAGGTCTGCCTGACCTGACGATATGAATCGGCCTGAACGAATTTGTATTCGCGGTGAGCGTGCTTGTTCAGCGCGCTGAAATCCCTTGCCATGTCGAGTCCTTTCGGGCGATTGCCGACAATAGAGCAATGTGAAGCGACCTGTCTTCAATAACAGGTCACTTCCGGGATTATTCCGTGCGGGCGCGCGTGGCGGTACCTTCTGTGCGGCGCCGTGACGGCCAGCCATACTCGGCCGCCTGCCAGGCAAGCAGGCCTGGCAAATAGAACATCAGATCGCGCACGCGTCTTGCGCCCGCGAGCGCAAGGCATGTCGGCGCATCGAACCCCAGCAGTCCGCCAATCACGACGAAGCCGCCCTCCTGCACACCAAGGCCGGCGGGCACCAGAAACGCGATGCTGCTCAGCATCTGGATCAGGGCCTCGATCACGAACGCCTGCACGAAGGTCGCGTCGGTGCCGAGCACGCGCAACGCGATCCAGATTTCGAGCGCGTAACCGAGGCATTGCAGCGTCTGCCAGACGAGCACGTAGCGCACGATCACGCCGGTCTGCCGCCAGATCAGCTTGAGGGATAAATCGACGCGCGCGGACTTGCCCACGAGATCGACGACCTTGCCGCTCGTCACGCGGTTGAGCGTGCGTGCCGCGCGCTCGAACGGCCGAGCGTGCTGCACGAGTGCGAACAGCACCAGCAGCGGGATGAAGCCCGCGAGGCCCCATGCGAGCCGCCCCACGATCCGCGCGGTGTCGGAAGAGGAATGTTCGAGCAGGTAGCCGGCTGCGAGCAACGCAAAGAGCACCTGGCTGATCAGCGTGAGTTGCATGTCGGCGATGAGGCTCGCCACCGCCGTGGCCGGCCGTACGCCCGCACGGCCAAGCAGCCGGAACGAGACGAGTTCCCCGCCCACGCGCGCCACCGGCAGCAAGCCGTTGATCGATTCGCGGATCCACACGAGTTTGAGCATCGTCGCGAACGACGGCCGCTGCGCCGCGCGAATCAGGCTGCGCCAGTCCCATGCATTCGCGCACATCGGCATGATATGCACGGCCGCCGCCAGCACGAGGCCCATGCCCGCCCCGCGCAACAGTTGCAGCACCGCTGCGGGATGCTCGCGCCATACGAGCCACACGGCAATCGCAAGACCGACCAGGGCGGCGATACGTCCCATGTGCTTCATCTGCGGGTGCTCTCTAGTGGATGCTCCCGTCTCATTGTGCCCCCCATCTACTGTGACGCTCAGGTCTCGTGGACTGGCGAAAGCATGCCATTCCTGTCGACGCGAAAGCGCGTGCCGCGCCAAACGACGCCAGACGAACAAAAGCTCGCGACATAGATCGCGAACTGGACCATTTCCCAAAGGGGTAAGCATAACAGTCCGCTGGACTTGTCGCCGGTCGCGCGATCGGTCCGCCAGATCAGCCACGCGCGCGCGCACAGCGCCATGGCGGCCAATATCCACGCGGGCGCCGCGCCGCCGGACAAGGCCACGGCAAGCATGGCGAGCGCGAACGGATGCATCAGCACGGCGCCCAGATGCCCCGAGCGGTCCGCCGCGCGAACAGTGCGGCTCCAGCGCAATTCGTGCGCAAAGAGCTTGGCGAACGTATTCTCCACACACGCGTGCCGCACCAGAATGGGCGGAATGGACACTTCCGCACCGGCGCGGCGCACGGCTTCACCGATCGCATGGTCTTCGGCGAGGTGATGCGCGAATTGCGCCAGACCGCCAATGCGGTCGAGCATTTCACGCGTCATGGCGATGGACTGGCCAAAGCACGGCCGCGCGCGCCCGATGGCGAGCCCCGTGACGACGCCGGGCAAGAAATGATAGTTGGTCAAGGCCGACGCGACGCGCGGCCAGAATCCGGGCGCGCACAGGCCCCGATAAACCGCGCTCACGAGGCCGACGCCGGGTTGCTGCAGTGCCCCGACCACCTGGCGCAGATAGTTCTTGTCGACGAGCACGTCGCTATCGGCGAAGCACAGCACGTCGTGCTCAGCCTGTTCGAGCATGTTCACGAGATTCGCGATTTTGCGGTTGGGACCGTATAGGCGCGAATCGGCGACGACCGTGATGTGTGCATCGGGATAACGTGTGCGTAGCCGCTCGATCGCATTGAGCGCTTCGTCACGCGCGTCGTGAACACCGAACAGATACTGGACTTCTCCAGGATAGTCCTGCTCGAAAAAGCTGGCAAGGTGCTCCTCGAGGTGCCATTCGTCGCCGTGCAGCGGCTTGGCGAGCGTGATGGCCGGGAAGTGCTGCGGCGTCGCCACCTCGCGCGCGAAGAAACGACCGACCAGCGCGCTCGCCGTGCAGGTATAGATAATGCCGACCACGGCGCAAAGACCGCTTAGGACCGCGAGCGATTGGAAGAGCAGGTGCGAAAAGCCGGGCAATTCGGCACGCATGACTTCGATTGCAGCAGAAGCGACCGCAAGCACCGTCACGGCCATCGCAACGATGGCGCCGGTTCGCCCCGTCGCATGCGCGCGGTCCATCATGCCTCGTGTGCGCGCAGGAAGCGGAAGAACTCCACGCCTTCGCGCAGACGCCGCTTCATCATGTCCCAGCTCGTGAGCATCTCGCGCACGATCTCCCAGATCTTCGACGGCCGGAAATAGAACTGGCGATAGAACTGTTCGAGGTGGTGATAGATCTCGTCGCGCGACAGATGTGAATAGCCGATCGCCGCCAGTTGCACGCCTTCCTTGCTCACCAGGTTGATGGTCTTGTTCTCTTCCATCCAGCCGTTTTCCACGGCCTGCTTGTACAGCGTCGTGCCCGGATAGGGCGCCGCCAGCGACACCTGAATCGTATGCGGATTGATTTCCTTCGCGTACTCGATCGTCTTCTTGATCGTGTCCTGCGTCTCGCCCGGCAGCCCCAGAATGAAGGTGCCGTGCACCTTGATGCCGAGCGTCTTGCAGTCGGCGCTGAAGCGGCGCGCGAAGTCCGTGCGCACGCCCTTCTTGATGTTCACGAGAATCTGGTCATCGCCCGATTCGAAGCCCACGAGCAACAGACGCAGGCCGTTTTCCTTCATGATCTTGAGCGTCTTGTACGGCACGTTCGCCTTCGCGTTGCACGACCACGTCATGCCGAGCTTGCCCAGACCGATGGCGATCGCTTCGGCGCGCGGCAGGTCGTCGGTGAAGGTGTCGTCGTCGAACATGAGCTCCTTGACTTCCGGCATGTTCTCGCGGATCCACTTCGCTTCCTCGAGCACGTTCTCGACCGAACGTGTGCGGTAGACGTGGCCGCTCACGGTCTGCGGCCACAGGCAGAACGTGCAGCGCGACTTGCAGCCCCGGCCCGTGTAGATCGACACGTACGGGTAGTTCAGGTAGCCGATGAAGTAATTCTCGATCTTCAGGTCGCGCTTGTAGATCGGCGCGACGAACGGCAGCGAGTCCATGTCTTCCAGCACCGGACGCCCCGGGTTGTGCTCGATCGAGCCGTCCTTCGCGCGCCACGAAATGCCCTTGACCTCGGCCAGCGGCATGCCTTCGGCGATTTCCTTGCAGGTGAAGTCGAATTCCTCGCGGCAGACGAAATCGATCGCCTCGCTCGCCGTGAGCGAATTGTGCGGATCGACCTGCACCTTCGCGCCCACCAGACCGATGACGATCGACGGCTTGCGCTTCTTGAGGTCTTCGCAGAAGAGCGCGTCGGTCGGGAACGACGGCGTGCTCGTGTGGATGATGACGAGGTCGTATGCGGCTGCAATCTTCAGCGTTTCTTCGACACCCAGGCCGTCGGCCGGCGCGTCGAGCACGCGGCTGTCGGGCACGAGGGCCGCGGGCTGCGCGAGCCAGGTGGGATACCAGAACGAGCGGATCTCGCGCTTTGCCTGGTAGCGCGAGCCCGCGCCACCGTCGAAGCCGTCATACGACGGGGCCTGCAGAAACAGCGTTTTCATATTCCTTGATTGTCCGCGCAGTATGGTGAAACCCGGTTGGCCATCTTCGATCCAGCGCCGCGCAATTCCCTCGAAATGCATTACGCAAAACCTTCGATTGCCATTCCGGTTCGCATGTTTGTTATCGAAATGAAGGACTAAGCGCCACGGGTCAACCCTAGGATATTAAGCCGAAAATCTGATGCTGACCTTAAGCGCTTTCCCTTCTTCCAACGTATTGAAACATGCCAAACCTCCAGTGTGACGCATTGATATGACAGTTTTCATCGCCCCGCACCGATTGATGTCGGTTGTGATGACAATCGATTACAAGCGATGCGCAAACCCGGCCTCTGGCAGCCGGAAATCGCTCCAATCGGCCCGACCAACGCAAGTCATGTGCCATTTCGTGCAAGCGCCTTGCGTATTCCTCGGAAGGATTGACCCGCAAGGTTTCATCTGCTTTGCATCGCCTCCGCCATATCGGACAAGTTTTCGCTGATCACCGACATCACGTAAAAACGCCTCACACAATCGGGTTACGATGCAGCAAACGGCGCGACTGCGGGTCCCCGCCGCGATTATGCGAGCGGTTTGGCGCAGCCAACGCTGCCCGGCAGGTCTGGACGACTGTCCGGGATTTCATGCAGACCAGGCACCCGTGGTGCGCTGCCTGCTCAACCAAGCGCCACCGCGAGCCGTCATTGTCCATGCGTATCCTCTTCGTCATCGGCAACCTGGGCGACTATCACGTCCCTCGCTACGAGGCACTCGTCAGCGCGGCCTCCAGTCGCGGCCACCAGGTGGCGCTGCTCGAGGTCTTTGCGCGCTCGGGCGTCTACGGCTTTCCTCAGGAACGCCGCGCGGCATTCTTCGCGAACCGCCCGCGCATGGCGGAAACGCTGGTCGAGAACGGCGCCGACAGCGACGGTCTCGGCGCGCGCGACACCGCGCGCCTGATTGCGAAGGTGCGCAACTTCGAGCCCGACGTGGTCATCACGCTCGGCTACAACACCGGCTATTCGGCGGTGCTCTGTTTCCTCAGACATCTCACGCGCCGCTTCAAGCTCATCTACATGTCGGATTCGAAGGCCGACGACGGACTGCGCCAGCGCACCAAGGAGCGGCTCAAGCGCTTTATCGTGAGCCGCTTCGACGGGGCGCTCGTCGCGGGCGAGAAGCATCGCCGTTACGCGCAATCGCTTGGCATACCGAAGGAGCGTTCCCGCATTGGTTTCGATGTGATCGACGTCGACTATTTTTCGGATCTCGCGCAGGCCGCGAGCGTCAACCCCGAGGCCGTGCGATCGCGCTTCGGCCTGCCGCAGCGCTATGTGCTGTGCGTAAGCCGCTTCGTCGCGCGCAAGAACGTCGACGTGCTGATCGACGCCTACCGCAAATCCGGGGTGTACAACGAAAATATCGGCCTCGTTCTGGTGGGTCAGGGTCCGCTCGAAGCGCAGCTGCGCGCGCGCATCGATTCGCTCGGCCTGACGTCTCATGTGACGATACTCAACTCACTCGCCAACCAGGAAATGCCGAATCTCTACGCGCTCGCGGAATTCGTCGTCCTCGCGAGCGAATTCGATCAATGGGGCCTGTGCGTGAACGAAGCGTTCGCGGCCGGGTGCCCTGCCATCGTCACGCGCACATGCGGCGTAGCTGGCGAAGTGGTGATCGACGGCGTGAACGGTTTCGTGGTCGAACCGCGCGACGTCTCGACACTAGCGCAGCGTATCGGCGAGCTGGGCGGCGAGCCCGCGCTGCGCGAACGTTTCGCTGCCGGCGCGCAAAGCACGATCCGGCGCTGGACCCCGTTGCTCTTCGCCTCGAGCGCGCTGGAACTTGCCGAGGTCACGACCCGTCGCGCAAGCGATCCCGCGCGGCACGAACTCGTGTAGCGTGCGATATCGCTCGCCACACGACGCCCCCGCCGTCTATAGATTGGGGGCGAACACGCGCCCGGGCGCAATTTTCCGTTTAAGCGTACGCATCAGCAAATACACCGTGCCGTGGCGCTCGACGCCCAGCCGCTGCGTGAGCGTCGCGCCGAATCCGTTGAGGAAGTTGAATGTCGACGGGCTCGAAAAGCCGTCGAAGTCGAACGTGAGCCTGCGCTCCAGCGCGCGGCCAATGCCGCTCCACAGCAGCAGGCTGATCGAGCCGCTATGCGCGTCCTGCGCGCGCGATGACAACAGGTAATACATTGCCTGATGGTCCCAGACGAGGCCGACCGCCGCCACGAGCTTCCCGCCTTGCCCATAGGCGCCGAGCAGCATCCCGGCCTTGCGCTCGACGAACGCGTTGACGAGGTCGCGCATGACCGCATCCCCATAAGCGTTGGTACGCGAACGCGCCGCGAGATTCGCGTCGTAGAACGCGATGAACTCGGCGGGCTCGATATCCGGCACGACGGTCAATTCACGGGAGGCGCTGCGGATCACGTTGCGTGTCTTGCTGTTCAGACGCTTCCATGCTTCGTCGGCCGACGTGTTCCGGTCGATGCGAAACGTGTAGCGCGCCGTCACCGTAAAGCCATGCAGCGCGAACGCGAGGGCGTCGTCGATGCGCGGGTCGAGCACCTGAAAAAAGCTGTCGCAGTCGGGCAATTGCTCGATCAGCTGGCCGGTGACGTCGAGTTCATGATGCAGTTGGCGAGCCTCGCTGCCCGTCACGGACTTGATGACCGGCCCGAGCGTTCGCGTGAGCGGCGGCAGGTGCGAGACACGCCACAGTCGCGTGCGTTGCATCGCGTACGGCATCTCGCCAATGACCTCGTCGTCCTGCTTCACCACCGCAAGCTTCCAGTCGCCTTGCGTGGCGATGTCGAGCCACCAGCGCTCATGAAAGATCGAAGGCGCCGCGCGTACCGGCACCGGCGTAACAGTAGCAGCCGGTGCCTCGAAAACGGGCAACGTCCGGTCGTTTATGGTCGTCATCGATCACCGGTATATTCTGACTGCAAGCGCCGCGGGATCACACATGCGCTCCACCTCCCCCAGCACCCACGCTCCTCAATGACTTCTCGTCGACGTGGCAACGGCATGTACTCAATGTGACAGTTCACGTGGCGGGTGGTTTTGTCCCTTCCGGGTCCTGCAAGACATGCGAGACCACGCTTCGGGCGCTCCTGTTTTCGTTCCGGCGTCACCTGCTCGCGCCGCCATGGATTGCGACGCTCCATGGCGGCGAACTGCCATTTCGTACGTCGCCTTCAGTCTACGAATAGCCACCTGCCTATTTACGCCAAAACCAAGACGCATGCGGATAGGTTATCCCCCTGGTCAATTTTCGTCCGATCATAATGTTCGATTTCGCAATGCAGCAATGCACGAACCTGGTAAACGTTTGCACACCGATTGCTCAACGAGAACGATTCGCGATCAGGTAATTTAGTTAGGAATGCGTTCGACTAGATCCGTTCGACTAGATCAATACCCGCCGTCATCGCTCAAGCCAATGGTTGCGTCGACATCGCTCGCGTGAGCCCGTGCATGGGGCGGCGCACCGCCACATCGAACGGGTTCGTTTGCGGCCCGATGATTTCGGCCTGCCGCTTGAGCAGTTCTACGATCGTCGGCAACCGGTCTTCCGTGAGACGAGCAGCCAGCGTGCCCACGCTCAATGCGCCCACGGCACAGCCGTTCTGGTCCAGAATCGGCACAGCCACGCCCGCCATGCCCTCGAGCACGCCGGTGTTGCGCCCCGCGTAGCCGAGCTTGCGCACGCGCTCGATCTCCGTGCGCAAATACACCTCGTCCAGCACGCCGTAACTGCGCAAGCGCGGCACGTTGAACCGAATGATTTCTTCCCGCTCGGCCTCGGGCTGGAACGCGAGAATGGCGAGACTGCCCTGGCCCACGCCCAGCGCTACGCGCCCGCCGATATCGCCCGTGAACGAGCGGATCGGAAACGGGCCTTCGCACATGTCGAGGCACACCGCGTCGAAGCTACTCTTCACGAGCAGGAAAATGGTGTCGCCAAGGCTTGCGCACAGGCGCAGCAATGCAGGCCGGCATAGCGTGCGCATTCCGCTGGGATTACCCGCCTGCGCCGCGAGCGCAAAAAAATCCACGCTCAGCCGATAGCGCCTCGTGCCTTCGTCCTGCTCGACCACGCCTTCGGCGATCAGCCCCTGCAACAGTCGATGCACAGTAGCCTGGGTCAGGCCCACGGCCTTGGCGAGCGCGGTCACGCGACTGCCTTCCGCCTGACTTGCCCCCAGCGCGCGGATCACCGCAAATGCGCGCTGCAACACGCCCGCGCCGCGTGCGTCGTCGGCCGGCGTTCCACTTTTCTCTTCCCCTGACGTCATAACGATCTCGGTTGATTCCATAGAGCGGAATATCCGCCAAAAGCTGGCTGAATTGGCGCGCGGCCCAACAGATTGGACCACCAAACGTCATCGTGCTTGCATCCGGGCCTGTTCAGGGATTTCCCGAAGTTCACCGGACGAAACGATAGGCCAGCAAGCCGCATCCACATTCCATCAAACGGAATATAAGTCAGATTCCTATCGCTCGATGGAATTTTAAATTGACGACTAAAAATTTGGCTAGCTACAGTCGGTTCAACGCCCTGCACCTTGATTCGCCCAGCGGGTGCCGGCGCAACCCAAGCACTGGAAGGCCACACCATGTCGTTCCTCACCCTGACCGATGTATCGAAATCGTTCGGCGACCTGCAGGCGGTCGCGGGCGTCAATTTGTCGGTGGAAAGAGGCGAGTTCGTCTCACTGCTCGGCCCCTCGGGCTGCGGAAAGACCACGACGCTGCAGATGATCGCCGGCTTCGTGGAAACCACACGCGGGCGCATCACGCTCGACGGGCGTGATATCACGCAGATGCCGCCGAACAGGCGCGGCCTCGGCATCGTATTCCAGAGCTATGCGCTCTTTCCGCACATGAGCGTGGAGCAGAACGTGAGCTTCGGCCTCGAAATGCGCGGTGTGGATAAAGCCGAGCGTCGGGACCGCACTCGCGAGGCGCTCGCGCTCGTGCGCCTCGACGCCTACGCGCAGCGTTTTCCGCGCGAGCTTTCGGGCGGCCAGCGCCAGCGCGTGGCAATTGCGCGCGCCATTGTGATCGCGCCGCCCGTGCTGCTGCTCGACGAGCCGATGTCCAATCTCGACGCCAAACTGCGCGAAGACATGCAGTTCGAACTGCGCGCCATTCAGCGCAAGATCGGCACGACCACGCTGATGGTCACGCACGATCAGTCGGAAGCACTGTCGATCAGCGACCGCGTGGTCGTGATGGAAAGCGGCCGCATCACCCAGGTCGACACGCCTTATCGCGCGTACGAGCGGCCCGAAAACGACTTCGTCTCGCAGTTCATCGGCAAGGCCAACATGCTCGCGGGCCGCATCGTCGCGCGCGAAGGCGATACGATCCGCGTGGATCTCGGCCACGATCTCGCCGAAACGGGCTCGACGGCGCAACTCCCCGAACGCGGCCGCGCGGTGGGTGTCGGCGACGCGATCACGCTGTGCATCCGCCCCGAAAAGCTCAAGCTCTGCGCGAGCGGTTCGGGCCGGCTCGCCGGGCGCGTGACGAGCCGCTTCTTCCTCGGCAGCCAGTGGCTCTACCGGCTCGACAGCCGCGCGGGCGAAATGCTCGTGTGCTGCCAGAACGAGGGCAACGAGCCGCTTGCCGAAGGCGACCAGGTGGGCATCGACTGGCATAGCGACGCGATCCGCTTCATCCATCGGGAGGCCGCCCGTGTCTAGCACGCTCCGCGCTTCGCAGCCAGCCCCGCACGCCACGGTGCGCGCGGGCTGGCAGGCTTACGTGCCGCTCTGGCTCATGAGCGCGCCCGCGCTGCTGCTGTTCTCCGCGCTCGTGCTCGTGCCGCTCGCGATGACCTTCGCGCTCACGTTCTACCGCTTCGATCCGATGAGCGGCCCCATCGCCGCATTCGATCTGCAGAACTACGTAGAAGTGCTGGGCTCGTCGTACTTTCACACGATCTTCCTGCGCACCTTCGGCATTGCCGCGCTCACCACGCTGCTGTGCGTCGTGATCGGCACGCCGGAGGCGTACATCCTCTCGCGCATGCGCGACCCGTGGCGCTCGCTCTTCCTGCTCGTGATCCTCGCGCCGCTGCTGGTTTCCGTGGTGGTGCGCGCGTTCGGCTGGAGCATGCTGCTCAACATGAACGGTCTCGTGAACCAGTTCTTCGCTCTGTTCGGCGCGGGCCCCTTCAAGCTCGAATACACGACCTTCGCGATCGTCATTGCGCTCGTGCACGTGATGCTGCCGTTCATGGTGATTCCGGTGTGGACCGCGCTGCAAAGGCTCGATCCGCAAACCGGGAACGCGGCGCTGTCGCTGATGGCGTCGCCTTTCACCACCCTGCGCCGCATCGTGCTGCCGCAACTCATGCCGGGCATTCTCTCGGGCAGCCTCATGGTGTTCGGCCTGTCGGCGAGCGCCTTCGCGATTCCTGGTCTGCTGGGCGGCCGGCGCCTCAAGGTGGCGGCCACCGCCGTGTACGACCAGTTCCTCAGCTCGATGAACTGGCCGCTCGGCGCGACCATCGCCGTGCTGCTGCTCGTCGCCAATCTCGTGGTGATGCTCACCTACTACCGCGTGCTCGAACGGCGCTACGCGCGCAGCATGGGCTAAGGCCCCAGGACACAACATCATGCGCAAAAACGGACCGCTCGCCCTTACGTTCCATAGCTTCGTCATTCTGTTCGTGCTGGCGCCGCTCGTCATCGTCATTCTCGTGGCATTCACGCCCGACGAAACCTTGACGCTCCCCACGCACGGCCTGTCGCTGCGCTGGTTCCGCGCGATCCTCGACTACCCCGACTTCATCACCGCGTTCTTCAACAGCCTCAAGCTCGCGTTCGCCTCGGCCACGCTCTCGCTCGTCATCGCGATGCCCGCGGGACTCGCCATTGGCCGTGCGCGCTTTCCGGGCCGCGGCTTTCTCAACGCGCTGCTGCTTTCGCCGCTCGTGATTCCGGGGCTCGTGCTGGGCATCGCGCTGCTGCGCTTTTTCGCGCTGATCGGCGCGACCGGCTCGTTCGCGTGGCTGATCCTCGCGCATATGATCATCATCACGCCGTTCGTCATGCGGCTCGTGCTCGCCTCGGTGAGCGGCCTCGACCGCAGCATCGAGCATGCAGCCGCGTCGCTCGGTGCGAACGCGTGGACCACCTTCCGCCGCATCACGCTGCCGATGATCGTGCCCGGCATCACGGGCGGCTGGCTGCTCGCGTTCATCAACAGCTTCGATGAACTGACGATGTCGATCTTCGTGACCTCGCCGCAAACCGTCACGCTGCCCGTGCGCATGTATATGTACGCAACCGAGTCGATCGACCCGATGATGGCCTCCGTTTCCGCGCTCGTCATTTTCATCACGGCGGGTGCGATGTTCCTGCTCGACCGCGTATACGGGCTCAACCGCATTCTGATCGGGCAGCACTGAACGCCGCCCGCCTCTTTCGATTCCTGCTGCCGCGCCACCGACCTTCCATGAGCACCGCCACGCCGCTTCCCCTTGCCCAGTTCGTCCGCGTTGCCGAAACCGCGCGCGCGAGCGTTTCCTTCGTTTTAGACGGCGTCGAAGTCAAGGCGCTCGCGGGGGATACGCTGCTCACCGCGATCCTCACGCATCAGCGGCACGTGCGCCGCAGCGAGTTCAGCACGGAACCGCGCGCGGGCTTCTGCCTGATCGGCGCTTGCCAGGACTGCTGGGTGCGCTGCGAAGACGGCACGCGCCTGCGCGCCTGCTCCACGCCGTTGCGCGAAGGCATGCGTGTGGTGACGCGCACTGGTTCGGATACCAAAATTTATGGCGGAGGTGCGCGATGAGCGCGACCGGGCCCGAGCGCATCGTCATCGTCGGCGCAGGACCGGCCGGCATTCGCGCCGCGCAAACGCTCGTGGCCGCGGGACTGCGCCCCACCGTCATCGACGAAAACGCGCGCTGGGGCGGCCAGATTTATCGCCAGCCCGCTGACGGTGCAGGCTTTTCGCGCACGAAAACCGCGCTCTACGGCTTCGAGGCGAAGAAAGCCGATGCGGTACATCGCACCATGGCCGACCTGCTCCCGAAAATCGACTATCGGCCCGACACGCTGGCCTGGTCGTGCGAGCCGGGCCGGCTCGACACCCTGCGCGCGGGCCGCGAATCGAGCGTGCCGTGGTCGCATCTGATCATCGCGAGCGGCGCCACCGACCGCATCGTGCCGCTGCCCGGCTGGACGTTGCCAGGCGCCTATACACTCGGCGGCGCCCAGGTCGCGCTGAAGGCGCAGGGCTGCGCAATCGGCCAGCGCACCGTGTTCGCCGGCACCGGGCCGCTGCTCTACCTCGTCGCGTATCAGTATGCGAAAGCGGGCGCGCAAGTAGCCGCCGTGCTCGACACGAGCCCGTTTGGGCGCCAGGCCGCCGCCGCGCCGAAGCTGCTCAACCAGCCGGGCACCTTCGCCAGGGGCGTTTATTACGTCGCGTGGCTCAAGGCGCATGGCGTGCGCATGGAGCATGGCGTCGCGCTCGAAGCCATCGAAGGCGACGTGGCGGTGCAATACGTCCGCTGGCGCGCGGCCGACGGCAAGGAGCACGCCATCGCCTGCGATGCGATCGGCCTCGGCCATGGCTTGCGGCCCGAAACCCAGCTCGCCGATCTCGCGGGCTGCCGCTTCGCCTTCGACGACCTCAACCGCTGCTGGCTGCCCGAACGCGATGCGGCGGGCCGCAGCTCTGTGCCGGGCGTCTATCTGGCCGGCGACGGCGTCGGTATCGCAGGCGCCGATGCCGCCGAACTCGCGGGCAGCCGCGCCGCACTCGCGATGCTCGAAGATATCGGCATCGAAGCGCCACAGCACGATGCTGCTTTGCCTGATGTGGCAACGATCGAGAAGCGTCTCGAACGGATCGCGCGCTTTCGCGTTGGCATCGAGCAGGCATTTGCCCCGCCGGCCAACTGCGCCGCCAACTGGCCCGACGACCTGACCATCTGCCGCTGCGAGGAAGTCGATGCCGGCACGCTCCGTAGTTGTATCCGCGACGGTTTCGCCAGCGAAGTCAACCGCCTGAAGGCGCTCACGCGTATCGGCATGGGGCGCTGCCAGGGGCGCATGTGCGGTGAATCCGCCATGGCGCTACTGAGCGTGGAGACCGGCAAGCCGCTGCACGAGGTGGGCCGCTTACGCAGCCAGGCGCCGATCAAGCCGATTCCCATTTCACCGATGCTGTTCGACGACGGCGTGCAAGTCATCGAAGAGGAAGCCCACGATGAGTGACACGCGCCACTTCCAGGTTGTGATTGCGGGTGGCGGGCTCGTCGGCGCATCGGCGGCGCTCGCGCTCGCGCGCAAGGGGGTAAGCGTCGGCTTGTTCGAGCGGCGCTTTTGCGGCGCGCAGGCGAGCGGCGTGAACTACGGCGGCGTGCGCACCCACGGACGCAGCGCCGAGCAACTGCCGCTTGCGGTGCGCGCCCGGCGCGTATGGAGCCGCTTGCCCGAACTGATCGGCAGCGACGGCGAATTCGTCGTGTCGGGGCACTTGCGCCTCGCGCGCCGCGACAGCGATCTCGACGCGCTCCACGCATGGTCCGACATGGCGCGCGATTTCGGCGTGGAGTCGGTCGTCATGAGCGGCGAAGCGTTTCGGCGCCGCTACCCGTGGCTCGGCAAAACCGCCATTGGCGGGGCACTTTGCGCGAGCGACGGCCACGCGAATCCGCGTCTCGTCTCGCCCGGCTTCGCGGTGGCGGCGCGGCGCGCGGGCGCGCACGTGCAGGAGCAAACCGCGCTCGCCGACCTGAGCTTCGACGGCCGGCGTTTCCAGATGCGCGCGGGCCACGAGCGCATCAGCGCGGACTGGCTGATCAACTCGTCGGGCGCCTGGGCCAATACGGTGGCGGGCGCGTTCGGCGAAACCGTGCCGATGAAGCCGATCTACCCGAACATGTGGGTGACGGAGCCGCTGCCGCGCTTTATCCAGCACAACCTGGGCGTCTACGGCGGCGGCGTCTACGCGCGCCAGGTCGAGCGCGGCAACTGCGTGATCGGCGGCGGACGCGGGCACGGCGACGGCGAGTACGCACAGCCTTCCACCGCCACCACGCGCGCCGTCATGCGCGACGCCTGCGCGCTGCTGCCCGGCCTGCGCGACGCGCTGCTCATCCGCACGTGGAGCGGCGTGGAAGGTGAAACACCGGACAGCAACCCGATCATCGGTTTCAGCAACACCACGCCGCGCCTCGTGCACGCTTTCGGCTTTTCCGGCGGCGGCTTCCTGCTGGCGCCGGGCGTGGGCGAAGTCCTCGCCGAACTCGTCACAGAAGGCACGACGAGCACGCCCATCGAGGCGTTCGCGATCGGCCGCTTCACGCAGTCTTCCGTTCATGCCGCTCTCCCAATCAAATAAGGAGTCCCCACGATGAAACTCACACGCACCCTGGCTCCGCTGGCCGCACTCGTTGCCTTGGGCATCTCGCAAGGCGCCTGGTCGCAAACGAAGACGATCTACATCGGCATGAACGGCGGCCCGATGGAGAAGGCCTACACGAGCCAGGTCCTGCCCGACTTCGAAAAGGCCAACAACGTGAAGGTGGTGGTCGTGCCGGGCACCTCCTCCGACGTGCTCGCGAAGCTCCTCGCCAACCGCAACAGCCCGCAGATGCATGTCGCCTTTCTCGACGACGGCGTAATGGCGCGCGCGGTGAGCATGGGCGTATGCGAGAAACTCGACGATTCGCCGGTGCTCAAGGAGCTGTACCCGTTCGCGCGCATGAAAGGCGACGTGGGCGCGGGCGTGCAGCTCGGCATGACGGGCATTGGCTACAACACGAAGGTGTTCGCCGATAAAGGCTGGGCGCCGCCCACTTCGTGGCTCGATTTCGCCAATCCGAAATACAAGGGCAAGGTGGTGTTCCAGTCGGCTTCGAGCAGCACGTTCGGGCTGCACGGCTTTCTCGCCATCAACCGCCTGATGGGCGGCAGCGAGAGCAATGTCGAGCCGGGCTTCACGAAGTGGGCGAGCACGGTGGGTCCGAACGTCGTCGAATATATTCCGAATTCGGCCAAGCTCTCGGAGATGATCCAGACCGGCGAGGCCGGCATTTTCCCGCTCACGCCCACCGCAGTGGGCGACCTGAAGGACAAGGGCCTGCCCGTGGCCTACGCCAACCCGAAGGAAGGCGCCGTGCTGCTGCTCGTGGACCTGTGCGTGGTGAAGAACAATCCCGACCCGCAGCTCGCGCAAAAGCTCGCGCAGTTCCTGCTGTCTGCGCCCGCGCAGAGCAAGGCGGCGTCCGCCGGCAAGCAGATTCCGACCAACCAGAACGCGACCATGCCGCCCGACATGCAAAAGAGCCTGGGCAATCTCGACCAGCTCGTGAAGAAGGTGACGGTGGTCGACTGGGACGTGATCAACGAGCACCGCGCGCAGTGGGATTCGCGCTGGAACCGGCAGATCGAGCAGTGATCGTTTGATTTTCGCGCAATAGCGAGGGCAGCGGGCGCGGCGCGTCCTGTATCATCCACGGGTTGTCGAACCGCCCGCTCGCCCATGCGCTCCGCCCTCGATTCTTCGTTTCGCCTTTCCGCTTTTGCCCGGGCTCCGCGCGTCCGCCTCCTCGCCCTGACGCTAGCCGCCGCGTGCGTGCTGCCGGGATGCGCGACCGGCCCGGCCTCGCAGAGTCATGCCGGGCAGGCGCTCCCGCCCGATACGGTCACGCTCTTCCCGATCGAGCACTACGACCAGAACGTCGATCACTGGATCGATCCGGCCAGCGCCGGTTACGACAAGCCCTTCCTTTCGCCCGACGTCCAGCGCGCGCAATTCGATGCGCTCGTCGCGCGCTATTTCGGTGCAGGGCCGAACGATCCCTCGCCGTGGAATCGCGCGTTTGTCGAGCAGCGTGTGTATCGCGACGGCGGCAGCGACATTGCCGCGCTGCAGACGCGCCGCCTCGCATACTTCGACAACACCGGCAAGGAGGCGCGCCGCATTGGCTACGGCATGAATTTCCGGCCGCACACGAAGGCGTGGATCGACGCCATCGAGCGCAACGCCAACGTCAGCCAGTTCGAACAGTCCAGCGGCTTCGATGCCACGCGTCGCGCCATCGCCACGACGGCACTGTACGTGCGCGAGCTGCCCACCGTCGACCCGTCGTTCTATTCACATCGCATAGCAGGCGAAGGCTATCCCTTCGACAACCTGCAGGTGAGCGCCGTGCGGCCGGGCACGCCGCTCTACGTGCTCGGCACGAGCGCAGACGGCGCCTGGCGCTACGTGCAGACGCCGGACGTTCAGGGCTGGGTGCGCAGCGACGGCGTGGCGAGCGTCGATGAAGCCTTCGTTTCGACGTGGCGCGCGGCGGCGCACCAGTCGCTGGGCGTCGTGGTCGTGGCCTCCGCCGCGCTGCGCGACGATGGCGGCGTGTTCCGCTTCGATGCCCCCGCCGGCACGCTGCTGCCACTGCGCCCCGCTTCCGGCGCGAAGCCGGGCGAAGTGCTCGTGCCCGCCCGCGATGTAGACGGCCGCGCGGCGATCCGCACGGCAGTGCTCGATTCGAACGCCATCGTGCCCGCGCCGCTCGCGGCGACGCCGCGCCATCTCGCACAGTTGATGAAGGCGCTGATCGGCCGCCCCTACGGCTGGGGCAATACGAACTTCGACAACGACTGCTCGGCCGAATTGCAGAGCATTTTCGCTGCGTTCGGCGTGTGGCTGCCCCGCCATTCGTCCACGCAAATGAACGCGGGGGCGATGACCGATCTTTCGGCTTCCACGCCCGCGCAACGCCTCGACTGGCTCGTGCAGCACGGCGCGCCCATGCGCACGCTCATCTATATAGGCGGTCACGTGATGCTCTACCTTGGCAACACGGAGCGCGACGGCAAGACGGTGCCGCTCGTCTATCAGGACGTCTGGGGCCTGCGCCCCGCCGAGAACAGCCGCCGCGCCGTGATTGGCGGCTCTGTCATCTTCCCTTTGCTGCTCGCCTACCCCGAAGACCCCAACCTCGAGTCGCTTGCAGGCACGCCGGTTTTCCAGGTCAGCATCCTGGGTGCGCCCGCGGGCAGCGCGCCGCCGCAGGATGAGGAGAATCCGGCGGGGTGAGGCAGGCGCCCGTGTGTCGATTCATGCGCCGGGTGCAACAAATTGATGCGCAAATGTGATCGTTTCTCCCAGGGTGACAGATTCCGCACGGTCGTACAAAAATAGCCCCCATCGAACGTAGCATTCCGTCAACGTTGCACACCTCTCGTCAGGGGAGAAGCGATCGGTGAACGCGCATTCAATCCGGCCCATGCCTAGCCGCAAGCCCACGATGACCACGCGCTCGCCCACGCTGTTCCTGCGCACGCGAGAGGACCCCGGCCGCCGCGCCAGACCGCAGGACTACGCGAAGTACTCCGCGTAGTACGCCGAGCAGCACTCCCAGCATTCCGATTCATGGGGTTCCGCGAGGAACCCCGGCCCCCTTTTGCCTGAAGCTTTATCCGCGGCTTTGCCTGGAGCATGGCCTGAAGCGTGCGCAGCACCTGTCACATCAATCTCAATCCATAAATAACACTAAGGATGACGAAATGTTACAACGCGACAACCTCGGCATGAAATGGCTGGTCCGCTGCCTCGCGGCGGCCGGTTTGATGGGCACAGCGGGTGTCGCAAGCGCGCAGAGCAGCGTCACACTGTATGGCATCGTCGACGGGTCGATCCTCTACACGAGCCATACGCTGAACACGCGGACGGGCCAGAACGCCGGTCATCAGTTCTCGTTTACGGACAGCGGCATATCCGGCTCGAACTTCGGCATGCGCGGCGCCGAGGACCTGGGCGGCGGGATGCGTGCGGTATTCGCGCTCGAGAGCGGCATCAGCATCGCGAACGGCCAGTTCGGCAATTCCAACGGCAACTTCTTCGGGCGTCAGGCGTGGATCGGCATGGAAAGTCCCTATGGTACGGTCAAGGCTGGTTTGCAGTACTCACCGTTCTTCCTCTCGCTCTACCAGACGGACCCGCGCGGCATGTCGTATTTCGGCAGCGGTCTCGTGAGCTACGTGAACAACGTCTACGTGACCGGGCTCTTCAACAGCAACGCGATTACGTATACGTCCCCGGAAATCGCCGGCATTCAGGCGATGGGCATGTTCGCCATGGGCGGCGCGGCGGGCAACTTCCAGGCGGGACGCCAGTATTCGGCGAGCCTGCGCTATCACATCGCGGGCTTCACGATCACAGGCGCGCTGTATAGCGGCAATGGCGGAGGCAGCGCGGCCACTACGCCAGTGCCGAGCACCATCGAGTTCGTGGGCCGCACGATCGGCGCGAGCTATCGCTTCCCGAACTCGCTCACGATCTCCGCTTCGTACGCGCTTTACAAGGTTGCGCAGTCGTTCGACAACAGCGTCTACTCCGGCGGGCTCAGCTATATGATCACGCCCTACCTCGACGTCGATGCCGGTGTCTGGTACACGCGCGACGGCAACGACGGCAGCAACCACTCGCTCCTCGCTTCGAGCGGCGTGCAGTTCTTCCTCTCCAAACGCACGACGCTCTATGGCCAGGTGGGCTACGTGAACAACCACGGTCGTATGGACACGGGCTTGTCGATCAACAACGCGCTCTTTGAAGTCTCCGGGTCGACCGTGGGCGCGAGCATCGGCATCCGGCATCTGTTCTGATGCGCGCGAGTGTTCCGCGGCGCGCGCGTGATGCGACGCGACGCGGAACACTCTCTCGGGTTAGCTGCGGCTCAGCGGGTTTCGCGCCACGCGCACACGTCGCCTCGCGCAAGCTCGCGCGCGCCCAGCACGAACTGGGCCCCGTCGGGGGCCGGCGCCTGAACACGTTGCTCGCCAAAGTTGAAGGCGAAGCACAATCCGCCGCGTCGGCTCACGCGCAAGCCTTCGGGCAAGCGCTGCGTGGCGAGGCCCGCGCCGCGCGCGGCTTCGTCGAGCATGGCGAGATGCAGCTCGCGCGAAAACCACGCAGCGGCGTAACGCACGCGGCCATGCGAGAGCAGCGCAGGCCAGCCGTCTTCGAATTGCGCCTGAACGCGCGTGGCGCCGTTGGCGCGCACGTGATCGCGCCAATGCAATGCCTCGCCCTGCACGCCGGCTAGCGTGACCGCGGGCGCGAGCGTGGGCCGCAGCGATTCGGCCTCGAGCACCTGCAACGGCAGCACGCGCTGCAACACGCCGGGCGGCAGGTCGCCGGGTATGGCGAAGTGCGCGGTCTTCGAGCCGCTGCGCGGCCCGAACACCCACAGGCCGACGCTGCGCTCGATCTGATCGACGAAGGCGTCGTCGATCACGGCCAGCGACGGCACCACCACGAGCCGGTACGCCGAAAGATCCGCGTGCCGCGAGACGATTTCGACATCGAGGCCCAGTTCGCGCAGCGCGCTGTAGTAGTCGAACGCGAGCGTCTGATAGTCGAAGCTCGCGCCGTGGCGCTGGATCTCGAACATCCACTGCGTTTCGTAGTCGAATACGAGCGCCACCTGGGCACGCCCCGCCGGTGCGAGTGTACGCAACACGTCGCTCGCCGCGATCTCCCGCGCGGCCTGCTCCACCTCGCGGCCGCCGGGAGACAGCTCGTTATTCGGCAGATTGAGGCCCGAATGCATCTGCTCCTGCGCATACGGGGATTGCCGCCAGCGGAAGTACGAAACGAGTTCGGCGCCGTGCGCGAACGCTTCATAGGCCCACAGGCGCACCATGCCCGGCGCGGGCACCGGATTCCACGGCGCCCAGTTCACCGGCCCCGCCTGCTGCTCCATCACCCAGAAGCGCCCGCCGCCTATTGTGCGGTAGCGGTCGTGGTCGAACGACGAGACGTCTGGGTGCGCGGTGCGCGCGTAGCGAGCCTTCTGCGCTTCCGGCAACCCGATCACTTCGGTGCGCGCGATCGGATAGCTGTCCCACGTCGCCACGTCGATGGCCTTGTCCGCCGCGAACTGGTAGTGATCGAAGGTCGTGAAAAAACCCATGAAGTTGTGCAATACGTCGGCGTTCGGCGCGTGGCGGCGCAGCACGTCTGCCTGCTCGCGATGAAAGCTCGCGACTTCATCCGACATGTAGCGGCGAAAATCCAGATGATGCGCCGGGTTGGCGTCGGTCGGCGTGCGCACGGGCAACCCCACCGCTTCGAACGACGGGTACTCCATGCTCCAGAACACGTTGCCCCATGCCTCGTTGAGCGCCTCGATCGTGTCGTAGCGCTTCGCGAGCCACGTCTGGAAGCGGCGCTGCGCGGCACTCGACCAGCTCGGCACGGTGTCGTGGCAGCCCAGCTCGTTGTCGGTCTGCCATGCGACCACGGCCGGATGCGCGCCGTAGCGCTGCGCCATCGCCTCCGTAATGCGCACGCAATGGGCGCGATAAGCCTCGCTCGCAATGTCGTAGTGGCGGCGCGAGCCGTAGTTCCAGGGCGTGCCGTCGGCACGCACGGGAAGCATCTCGGGCGTCGCGGCGACGAGCCACTTCGGCGGCGAGGCCGTGGGCGTGCCGAGCACGATCTTCAGGCCACGAGCCGCGAGCGTTTCGATCGCATCGTCGAGCCAGGCCCACTCATACACGCCGGCGCGCGGCTCCATGCGGCTCCAGGCGAATTCGCCAATGCGCACGTGGGTAATGCCGAGTTCGGCCATGCGGCGCGCGTCGTCGGCCCACATCGTTTGCGGCCATTGTTCGGGGTAGTAGCAGACACCGATTTGCATGAGTGACAATCCGCCTCGGAATAACGTCGAGAATACGAATGAAATAAAAAAGGGCCTTCGGCTGCGGCCGGGCTCTCTCAGCCCTTGCTCGCGCCGAAGGTAAGCCCCGCGACAAAGTGTTTCTGCATGGCGAAGAACATCAGCACCGAAGGCAGCGCCGCAAGCACCGAGCCCGCCGCCACGAGGTTCCACGCCGTGGTCCACTGCCCCTTGAGCGCGGCTACGCCCACCGTGATCGGCGCGGCGTCGTCGCCCTGGGTGAGACACAGCGCCCAGAAGTAGTCGTTCCAGACGAACGTGAAGACGAGAATGCCGAGCGCGGCGAGCGCCGGCCGCACGAGCGGCATGACGATGCGCCAGTAAATGGCCCATTCGCTCGCGCCTTCCACGCGCGCGGCCTCGATCAGTTCGAACGGCAGTTGCTTGATGAAATTGCGCAGGAACAGCGTGCAGAATCCGGTCTGAAACGACACGTGAAAGATGATGAGCGCCCACACGGTGTTGTAGAGCCCTACGCGCAGCGCCATGTCGCGCACCGGGATCATGAGGATCTGGATCGGCACGAAGTTCCCGGCGACGAAGGCGAACAATACCGCCGTGTTGCCGCGAAAGCGATACGTGGATAGCGCGAAGCCCGCCATCGAAGCCAGCGTAATGGCACCGATCACCGAAGGCACCGTGATCAGCACGCTGTTCGCGAAGTAATGGAGCATCGGTGTTTGCGTGAGCGCCGCCCCGTAGTTTTCCAGCAGCGCGAAGTGCTTCGGCCAGCCCCAGTAGTCGCCCTGCTGCAGTTCCTCGGTAGACCGGATCGAGGTAATGAGCACGGCGAGCATGGGCAGCAGCCAGATGACGAGCGCAATGGGCAACGAGATCTTGTAGAGCGCGCGATTCGCGGGTTTCCAGCGATCGACGGGAAGCGGATACATGGGCAGCGACTCCGTGAACAGCGACGAAAAATCGACGGGTAACTCAGCGTTCTTCGCGCAGCATGCGGCGCAAATGGAACACGATATAAACGAGCATGATGGCGAAAAGCACGACGGCAATCGCCGCCGAATAGCCTTCGCGGTAGTATTTGATCGCCTGGTCGTACATGAAGTACGCGAGCACCGTGGAGCTGTCGAACGGGCCGCCGCCGCTCATCACGGCGATCAGGTCGAAGCTGCGCAGCGCGCCAATCACCGTGAGCACGATGGCCATGAACGTGGCAGGGCGCAGCTGCGGGAGCACCACGTGCCAGAAGAGCCGCCAGCCCTGCGCGCCTTCCATGCGCGCGGCTTCCACGATCTCGGGGTTGATGCCTGTGAGGCCCGTGAGATACAGGATCATGCAGAACGGTGTTTGCGGCCAGAGTGCGGCGAAGATAATGCCGAACGTCACGAGCTTCGGGTCGCCCAATACGGGTATGCCATGGCCGACGATCATCTTGAGCAGACCGAAGGTCGGATCGTAGAACCACGAGAACACGAGACCGACCACCACGCCCGAGAGCACGAACGGCGCGAAGAACAGCGACTTCACCGCGCGCATGCCGCGCACGTGCTGGTTCAGATAGAGCGCGAACACGAGACCGAGCGGCGGCGCGAGCAGGAAGAACACAAGCCACAGCAGATTGTTCTTGAGCGCGGTATAGAACGTGTCGGTCTGGAACAGTTCGACGTAGTTCGCGAGCCCGACAAACGTTTTCGCGGTCATCCCGTCCCAGTTATAGAAGCTGAGCGTGATGCTGCTGAAGATCGGGTAGACCACGCACAGCGCAAAGAGCGCGCAGCCCGGCAGCAGGAAAAACAGCGCGGCGCGATTCTGTTGCCGCCGCACAGTAGAGACGCGACGCGGCCGCGCCGCCCCAATGGGGCGCGCCAAGGTATCGGACATGGTGAAGTCTCGCCGGTGATCGAAGAAGGTACGGCCGGCGGCGCAATGCGCCGGCCGCACCGCGGCTTTACTTGTGGTAGATGCGCTGGCGCGTCGTTTCGAGGCGCGCGAGCAGCGTATCGAGCTGCGACGGGTCGCTGTAGAACTGCTGCATGGCCTTCATGCCTTCGTCGGCCATTTCCTTCTGCATGTCGCGGTCGTAGAACTGCGCAATGCCGCCGCGCGTGCTCGCGAGCGTCTGGAAGCCCACCTTGGAGATGGGATCGTCAGGCTCGGCTGCCTTGTTGTTCGAAGGCAACTGGCCCCAGCCGTGCGCGAGTTCGGCGTTGATCGCGGGCGTTTCCATGAAGGCGAGCAGACGGCGCGCATCGGCCTTGTTCTTGGCCTTCGCCGGAATGAGCAGCACATTCACGGGACCGTCTTCGGCCGTCGGCACGTTGGCGTCGATGACCGGGAAGCGGAAGAAGCCCACGTTCTGTTTCATGTTCTCCGGGAAGCTCGCCGAGAAGAACGTGCCCATCAGCATCATCGCCGCCTTGCCGTTCACGAGCACCGGCGCGATCGAATCCACGTCGTAGGAAAGCGCGTTTTCCATGAAGCAATGGTTGTCCATCAGCGTCTTCCACGTCGTGTAGACCTTCTTCACGCGCGGGTCGGTATAGGGAATCTGACCAGCCATCAGCTTCTGGTGGAACTCGTTGCCGTTGATGCGCAGGTCCAGATAGTCGAACCACGCGGCGAGCGTCCAGCTGTCGCGCGCGGCCACGGCAATGGGCTGCACGCCGATGGCGTTGAGCTTCTTGCAGCTTTCCAGCAATTCGTCGAAGGTCTTCGGCTCGGATGTGATCCCGGCCTTGGCGAACAGGTCCTTGCGGTAGAAGAAGCCATAGGCGTCATATCCCAGCGGCGCGGCATACTGCTTGCCGTTCCATGTGGACGCACTCTTCACCGATGCGTACTGGTCGTTCCAGCCGTTTTTGGCCCAGTCCGCGGAGAGGTCTTCCAGCAGGCCGCGCTCGGCGTAATAGGCCATGCGCTCGCCGTCGTGCCACGACACCACATCGGGCGGATCGGTCGCGAGCCAGCCGCCCATCTGCACCTTGTAGGCTTCCTCGGTTATATAGGATACCTTGAGGTCGACGTCGGGATTGGCTTTCTTGAACTGATCGAAGGCATCTTGCCATGTCGAGCGCTGGTTGGCGCGCGCCGAGACGTTGACGGTCAGCGTCCCGGCGTCGGCGGCCATGCTCGTGAACGCCGTCGCCGCCACGATCGCAACGGCGGCCGAGCCGCGGGCCAGCGAACCGAACGCTTTCAAGCGATTGGAAAACATCTGTTGTCTCCTGTGTCGATCCATCCAACATGCTGTTGGACTGCCTTTGTCGACTGACGGCACCCGCGCCGCCAGACCTGGTGACCCGCTCTACCGGCGGGGTATAACGAAATCAGGCCAGCGCCGGCGCATGCGCTGCCGCGAGCCGGCGCAACGCTGTGCCTTCGGCGTCGAACAGATGGCACGCCTGCGGCGGCACATGCACGCGGATGCGTTCGCCCACACCGATGAGCGAATCGCCCGGCGCTTTGGCGACCAGTGTGCCGGCCGCATGATCCGCATGCAGATAGCTATGTTCGCCCAGGCGCTCGGCGAGCACCGTTGAGCACGCAATCGATTGATCGTCGCCAGTCAGCCGCAGATGTTCGGGCCGCACGCCCAGCGTGACCGGCTGACCGCGCTTCAATGCGCGTCCGTCCACGCAGGCGAGCAGCGTCTGCCCGCCTTCGAGCGTGACGCGCACGCCCTCTTCATCCACCGAGTCGACACTCGCGTCGATGAAGTTCATGCGCGGCGAGCCGATGAACCCGGCCACGAAGCGCGACTTCGGGTGGTGATAGAGATCGAGCGGCGCGCCGCTTTGCGCCACGCTGCCGTGGCGCTCCATGTCGGCGCCCGCGTGCAGCAGCACGATGCGGTCGGCGAGCGTCATCGCCTCGACCTGGTCGTGCGTGACATACACGACGCTCGCATCCGTGAAGCGCTGGTGCAGGCGCGCGATCTCGATGCGCGTATGGCTGCGCAACGCGGCGTCGAGATTGGAGAGCGGCTCGTCGAACAGGAACACGCCCGGCTCGCGCACGATGGCGCGGCCGATGGCGACGCGCTGGCGCTGTCCGCCCGATAGCGCCTTGGGATGCCGGTCGAGCAGCGCCTCCAGTTGCAGGCTGCGCGCGGCGTCGCGCACGCGCCGCTCGATCTCGGCTTTCGGCACCTTGGCGATCTTCAGGCCGAACGCGATGTTGTCGAACACCGTCATGTGCGGAAAGAGCGCGTAGCTCTGGAACACCATCGCCACGCCGCGTTCGGCGGCGGGCACGTCCGTCACCACGCGCGACCCGATGCGCAGTTCGCCTTCGCTCAATTCCTCGAGGCCCGCGATCATGCGCAGCAGCGTGGACTTGCCGCATCCGGAAGGCCCGAGGAACACGCAAAACTCGTGATGCCCGATGTCGAGATCGACATGCCGCACCACCGGCGGATGATCGCCGTAGCGCTTGCCGACGCCCGAGAGCTGTATCGTCGCCATGTTCTCGCCTCGAAATTTAAGCGCTTAAATTTTTATGCAGAAAACTTCCCACAGCCCTTGCGCAGCGGGCATTTAACCGCTTAAATTCGAATCCGGCACAATCGCGCATTCGTTGTCTCCGTTGATGTTGTGGGAGAAAAGTAGCAAACCCCGCCGCAGCATTGCAACATCTGAATCATCTTCCCTGAATGTGGGAAAGGTCCGACATGGTCACCTTGTCAGAAGTCGCGCGGCGCGCACGCGTCACGGCGGCTACCGTTTCGAACGTGCTGCGCAATCGCGAGAAGGTTCGTCCCGAGACGGCCGAGCGCGTGCTGCAGGCCATCGCCGAACTGGGCTACCGGCCCAACCTCAATGCGCGCGCGCTCGCGCAGGGGCGCTCGTCCACGCTCGCGCTCATGCTCTCGAACATCTCCAACCCGTTCTACCCCGAGTTCGTGCTCGCGGCGGAACGCGCCGCGCGCAAGGCGGGCCACTTCCTGATGGTCTGCAACACCGACGACGACGCGCAAATCGGCCGCGCCTACCTGAACCAGATCGCGGGCACCTTCGCGGATGGCGTGCTCGTGATGAACACCGACATCGCCATGAACGAACTGTGCATCTCGGCCATGCACAACGGCCCCATTCTGCTGGCGATGTGGGAGCACCCCGAGAATCCGCCCGTGTTGCCGTGCGTGGCCGTGGACTTCGCGCGCGCGGGCGCGCTCGCGGCTCACCATCTACTTGAGTTGGGACACCGAAATATTGCCATGCTGATCGGCGACGGCTGCGGCGGCCTGCAGGATGCCCGTTCGGAAGGATTCCGAACGGCCTTGCGCGAAGGCGGCGTGAATCCGGCGAACGTGGCGCAGATGCAGGTGCGCGACTCGATCGACTCCGGCTACGCGGCCTGCCAGCAATTGCTCGCGCAGCACCCGCGCGTGAGCGCGATCTTCGCGACCAACGACCTGCTCGCGATCGGTGCGATTCAGGCGCTGGTCAGCATGGGCCGCGCCGTGCCCGACGATGTGTCCGTGATCGGCATCACGGACATTCAGCTCGCCCATCAGATGCGCCCCGCGCTCACCACCGTCGCGATCCAGACCGAGGCCGTGGCCGAGCTGTCGATCCGCAGCCTGATCCGGCTGATCGACGAACCGGACCAGCAGCCGCCCATGGTGCTCGGGCCGCCGCCCGAGCTCGTCACGCGCATGTCCACGGGGCCGCGCAAACGGCGCGCCCGGGCCTGACCCTGCGTGTCAGACCTCGCTCGACAGGTGCGGGCGAAGCGCCGACAATGAATGCCCTTTACGGCGCGCCCGTCCGGTTCAGCGGAGCCAGGCGCACACACGTTCGCGCGCCGCGGCGCGCACGGGGCACTACATGCAGGACACAAACGCAAGTCATCGACATTTCGACACGCTGATCGTCGGTGCAGGTTCGATGGGCATGGCGGCCGGCTATTATCTGAGCCGCCTCGGCAACAAGGTGCTGCTGCTCGACGCCGGCGATCCACCGCACGATCAGGGTGCGCATCACGGAGCGACGCGCCTCATTCGCCACGCCTATGGCGAAGGCGCCGCCTACGTGCCGCTCGCCTTGCGCGCCCAGCAGCTTTGGGAAGACCTCGAGCAGCAAACGCAGACTGCCCTTTTCGTGCGCACGGGCGTCGTCAACATCGGCTCGCCCGACGAAGCGTTCATGCGTGAGGTGCAGGCGAGCGCCGCCAGCCACGGCATCCCGTTGGAAACGCTCGATGCCGCCACGGCCGGCAAACGCTGGCCCGCGTGGCGACTGCGCCCAGAGCAGATCGCGAACTTCGAACCCGGCGCGGGCGTGCTCTATTGCGAGCGCGCGATCAGCACTTACCGGCAGCTCGCGACCGCGCTCGGCGCAACACTGGGCACGAATACGCGCGTCACGCGCATCGAGTGTCATGGGCGCGAGAGTGTCAACGTCTGGACCGACAGGAACGAAAAGTTCACCGCGCGCGACCTGATCGTGTGCGCCGGCAAATCGACTCGCGATCTGCTCGCGCCGCTGGGCCTCGAGATTCCGGTCACGCGCGTGCGCAAGAGTTTCGCGTGGTTCGAAGGCGAGCCAGGCCTCTTTGCGCCGGAGCGCTTCCCGGGCTTTGTCGTCGCCTCGGAAGTGGGCGGCTATTACGGGTTTCCCGATCTCGACGGCAGCGGCCTGAAGCTGGGCCGCCACGACACCGGCGAGCCCATCGCGGCGGACGCGCCGCTCGCGCCATTCGGCGCCGAGCCGAGCGATCTCGGCGATCTGCAAGCCTTCCTGGAACGCTACTTACCGGGCGCGGGCAAGCTGCGCGTGGGCCGCGCCTGCGAATACGACATGACGCCGGACGAACATTTCATCATCGACCGCGTGCCCACCTGCCCGAACGTGCACATCGCGACCGGCTTTTCCGGGCATGGTTTCAAGTTCGCCAGCGCGATCGGCGAGGCGCTAGCGGAGCGCATCATGCAAGGCGAAAGCCGCATCGACCTTGCGATGTTCGCGCGCAAGCGCTTCGCGTAGCGAGCCAGCTCACGCCTAGTTTGCGGGAATCGTCACGACCGGCGCCTTGCTGCTCGTCTCGGCTTCCGCAAGCGCCATGAGGTTTTGCAGGACCGTGAACGCATATTTCGAGTCGAAGTCGGCGCGCTCGACCCAATAAGCCGTGCCGTCGTAGTCGATCGCGACATAAGCGTCCGCGGGCGCCTTCGGCCCCTGGTGCACGATGATGATCGGCCGCGTTTCGCCCCCAATCAGCCCGACGGTCGGTTTCGTCGCGCCGCTCTGCACCTGGGCGTCCGGTACCTGCACCTGCGCGCCGATATTCGTGAGGATGCCGAGTACCGAGCGCGTCACCATGGGAATGCGATTGCCGCCCTGCGCGGAGGGTCCATAGACGATCTCGTACGTGCGCGTGTCCGCCGCAAGATGGAGCAGTTCACGCACGCGCGCCAGGTCCGCCGAAACTTGCGGCGACTGCGCGCTGTTCATCGCGCCGAGTGCGAGGAACACCGTGTTCTTGCCGTTCTCGCTGCGCGACTCCACGTTCAGCTCGCCCGCCAGTTGCAGGCGCCGCAGCGCCTGGAGCAACTGGAAGAAACCCGCCGAGCCCGCGCTGCCCTCCCCGCCTAGCGCGCTGCCGTTCTGCAGCCCGCCGATCGATTGCGCGCCGATACGCAGCAGCAGATCGACCGGCATGCCGCCTTCGGCGAGCGGCATCATGAGTTCCGGCGCGAGCGGCCGGATGTACGCCGAAGCGAACGCTTCGCCCGTAGTTGGCGTGAACGTGAAAGTCGGGCGATTCGACCAGGAGATATTACCGGTCGCAAGCGCATAGTCCGGCTGCGCGCCTGAGCCGATATTGCCCGTGACGCCCGCCGTCGAATCGAATTGATACGCGGCGATGATCGAACTCACCGTGAGAAAGGCGGGCGCGTCGCCATAACGCAAACCGATCACGGCCGCGAGTATTCCGCGTTTATTTGCATCGCCGAGTGCTCTTGCGTAATCGACCTGGTCGGCGCGCAAGCGCGTTGGGCCGAGATGCACACACGCCGTGCCCAGCAAGGCCGAACACGAAACCGCCAGAATCGTCGCTTTTGAAATCATCGGAAGCCTGCGCGCCGGCCGCGCAAAGAGAGTGGGTCCGCGCGCACAGGTAGCAAGCGTTGTGCCCCGATATTTCAGAAGCGCAAGCGTGACCCTTCCGGAAATGACACCCTCAGGTCCGTGGCGCGCTCGATTGCGCCCGCGCCAGCAGCACTTCGCGGTCGCGCGCGTTCTGCGTGAGCGCGGCCGCGCGCTCGAATTCCGCTCGCGCTTCGGCATGGCGCGCCAGCTTTTCGAGCAGATCGCCGCGTGCGGCCGGCAGCCACGGATAGTGACGCAGCGAGGGTTCCGCACACAGCGCATCGACGAGATCGAGCGCCGCTTGCGGCCCTCGCGCCATACCCACCGCCACGGCGCGATTCAGACGCACGACGGGCGAGGCGTCGAGTTCGAGCAGCGCGTCGTAGATCGAGACGATCTGCGCCCAGTCGGTCTGCGCCGCGCTCGGCGCGCGCGCATGGCAAGCCGCGAGCGCCGCCTGCAGCGCGTATGGCCCAGGCGCACCCGCGCAGGCCGCACCGCGCGCGATCGCGGCAAGCCCGCGCCGGATCAATAGCGCGTCCCAGCGGCTGCGGTCCTGGTCGGCGAGCAGCACGGCGCGCCCTGCCCGGTCCACGCGCGCGGGCAAGCGTGAAGCCTGCAGTTCCATCAAGGCAACGAGGCCGTGAGCCTCGCCCTCGAGCGGAACGAGTTCCGCCAGCATGCGGCCTAGCCGCAGGGCTTCTTCGCACAGCGCAGGGCGCGTCCAGTCCGGGCCCGCCGTGGCCGTATAGCCTTCGTTGAAGATCAGATAAATCACTTCGAATACCGAAGCAAGCCGCGGCGCGAGGTCGGCGAGGCGCGGCACTTCGAACGGAACTTTCGCCGCCGCGAGCGTGCGCTTGGCCCGCACGATGCGCTGCGCGACGGTTGCCTCCGGCACGAGGAACGCGCGCGCGATCTCAGCCGTAGTGAGGCCGCCGAGCAGACGCAGCGTGAGCGCGGCGCGTCCCTCCTTCGGCAACACCGGATGACACGCCACGAACACGAGCCGCAGCAAGTCGTCGCCGATCTCGTCCTCGCGCGCGGCGTCGAGCGCCTCCACGAAGTCGGGCGCGAAGTGCGCTTCGAGCGCTTCGAGGTCCGCGCCCATCGCCTCGTGCGCGCGCGCATGTGAGGCCGCGCGACGCAGCCGGTCGAGGGCGCGATGTTTCGCGGCGGTCATGAGCCACGCTCCGGGGTTCTCGGGAATGCCGCTCACAGGCCAGCTTTCCAGCGCGGCGACGAACGCGTCCTGCGCGATCTCCTCGGCCACGCCCACGTCGCGCACGATGCGCGCGGCGTGGGCGATCACCTTCGCCGACTCGATGCGCCACACGGCCTCGACCGTGCGGCGCGTCGCCGTGAGTGGGTCGTGAGGGTCGCGCGCCTGCGTCACGAGCCGTGCGCGCCCTTTTCGATCGCGGCGGGCGACATGTACATCAGTTCCCAGATGTGGCCATCGGGGTCTTCGAAGCTGCGGCCGTACATGTCGGTGCCGCACTCCATCGGCGGGCGCTTCGAGGTGCCGCCCGCCGCGAGCGCCTTTTCGACGAGTCCGTCCACTTCCTCGCGCGACACGCACGAGAGGCAGGTCAGCACCTCGGTGCTTTCGCGGGCGTCCACGAGCGCCTTGTCGGTGAAGCCGCGCATGAAATCGAGGGTGAGCAGCATGGCGTACATGTTCTCGCCCAGCACCATGCAGGCGGCCTGGTCGTTGGTGAATTTCGGGTCGAACTTGAAGCCGAGCTGGCCGAAGAAGTCCATCGAGCGCTTGAGGTCGCGCACGCCCAGATTGACGAAGATGTGCTTATGCATGTTTGGAGCCTCACGGTGATCGAGCAAATGCTCAGGATGCCTTACGTTGTTCCTGCAGCTGGCGAAAACTCTCGACGCCCTCGCACTGCGGAAGTTCGTCGAGTTCATAGAGCTGCCGCACTTCGACCTCGCCCTCGGTGTGCTTGCCGAATGGCGAAGGGAACCGGCGCGCCCATTCGAGCGCTTCGTCGCGCGAGCGGACCTGGATGAGCGTATAGCCGGCGATCAACTCCTTCGTTTCGGCGAACGGGCCGTCGAGGATCGTGGGCTTGCCGTTCGTGTAGTGCACGCGGAAGCCGCGCGAGCTGGGCTGCAGGCCCGAGGCGTCGAGCAGCACGCCGGCCTTCGCCAGTTCCTCGTGATAGCGGGCCATTTCGGCGAATACTTCGACGTCGTCGGGCGGCTCGCCCGCTTCGGTCAGCGCATTGGCGCGCACCATGATCATGAATCGCATTGTCTACTCCTGAGTGTGACGTTCGGGTCGTTCGAGGCAAGCGGCACCCTTGGGGGCGCTCATGAACACGACGCGCGGGGCGCACGGAAATCGACAACGGACAGCGAAATCTTTTGCGTGCCTGGGGAAACTACCTGGAGAGGCACCCCTTCAGCGGAAACACGGACCAGTTTCGCGCACTTCGACGCTCGCCCATTGCGCCGCGGGACAGCGCTGCGCGATGGCCAGTGCCTCGTCGCGCGTTGCGCAATCGACAAGGAAAAAGCCGCCGATCATCTCCTTCGCCTCGGCGAACGGGCCATCGATGATGCTCGCGCGGCCTTCGCGCACCTGCACGCGTGCGCCGCCGGTGTCGGAGGTGAGCGCGTGCGCGTCGATCAGCTTGCCCTCGGCGCCGAGTTCGTCGGCGAACGCGACCATGCGCGCGTAGAGCGCCTCGCCTTCGGATGGCGCGCGCGTCTCGCGCTGGCCGCGCGGCTCGGCGATGAGCAGCATGAATGGCATGAAGGTGTCCTCTCAGTCAGCCTGCGATCCTGAAAGGCAAGAGTCTATTCCAGAAGGAGCGATGCGCGTCGCGACCGGGCGCGCTTTGAGGCGCTCACGCGTAGCGCGCGAGGAAGAGATCGGCGGACGACTCGGCGACCTGGCGCTGCTGCGCGTCGTCGAGCGGAGGCTGGCCCATTGCGACCTGCGGCCAGAACGCGAATGCCTTCACGATGCCGTGCAGTTGCTGCGAGGCGAATGCGGGATCGGTCGTTTTCAGGCGGCCATCGGCGGCGGCCGCGCGCACCCAGACCGTGAGGTCCTCTTCGCGCTCGCCGATGCGAGCCACCATGTCGCGTGCGCGCTCGGGCGAATGGATGCCCGCCGCGATCGCCACGCGCGCGAGCTTGAAGAACGCTTCGTCGCTCAGGAGCCGCAGCTTGCGCATCAGTAGCTCGACGAGCTGCGTGCGCAGCTGCTCGCCGGCGCGGTAGGCCGGCGCATCGGCGGTCGCGCTCGCGTCCCAGAGCTGGCACAGGATCGACGCGAACAGCGCCTCCTTGCTCGGGAAATGGTTGTAGACCGTGCGCTTCGAGACGTTCGCGCGCGCCGCAATACGGTCCATGCTCGTGGCGTCGAAGCCGGAGGCCAGAAATTCGTCGATGGCCGCCGCGACGATGGCGGCGCGCTTGCGGTCGGTCAGGCGTTGAGGGGTGGCGGGGATGCAATCCATTCCCAAATCTTACACCAGACAGTTTACTTTTCGCCAGAATGAACTACACTGTGCAGTCTACTTCCTGTTTCCAAAGGCAGCCGCCGACATGACCTCGCCTTTCGCATCGCTGAGCCGTACCTTGGGCCTGAGCGCCGCACAACGCGGCCGCGAGCTCTCGTCCACCTCGCCGCAACACGATGGCGAGCGCTTTCGCAACGTGCGTCCGCGTCCGGCCGAGGGCCTCGGCAAGACGCTGAAGATCATGTGGAACATGATCTTCCACAAGCCGGGCGGCACCATGCCCGCCGGCGCGCTGCCCGTTCAGGCGCTCACGCGCGAGGAGCTCGAGGCCGCGCCCGACCGCAGCGTCTACCGGCTCGGCCATTCCACGCTGCTCTTCAAGCTGCGCGGCCACTTCTGGCTCACCGACCCGGTATTCGCCGAGCGCGCCTCGCCGTTCCAGAACCTCGGGCCCAAGCGCTTTCATGCGCCGCCCATCGCGCTTGCCGATCTGCCGCCGCTGCGCGGCGTGATCCTCTCGCACGACCACTACGACCACCTCGACCGCGAAACCGTGCTCGCGCTCGCCGCCACGACGGGCGTATTTCTCACGCCGCTCGGCGTGGGCGACCGCTTGATCGAATGGGGCATCGACGGTGCGAAGGTGCGTCAGTTCGACTGGTGGCAAGGCGCAAATGTCGAGGGCGTCGAGTTCACCGCCACGCCTGCGCAGCATTTCTCGGGGCGCAGCCTGTTCGACGGCAACAGCACGCTGTGGGCTTCGTGGGTGATCGCGGACGCCGACCTGCGCGTGTTCTTCAGCGGCGACACCGGCTACTTCGACGGCTTTCGCACGATCGGCGAGCGGCTTGGCCCCTTCGACGCGACCTTCATCGAAACCGGCGCGTACGACCCGCAATGGCCCTACGTCCACATGCAGCCGGAGGAAACGGTGCAGGCACACGTGGATTTGCGCGGCGAGTGGCTCGTGCCGATTCACAACGGCACGTTCGATCTCGCGATGCATCGCTGGCAGGACCCGTTCGAGCGCGTGACCGGCCTCGCGCTGGCGCGCGGCGTGACGCTCTCCACACCGCGCATGGGCGAGCGGCTCGATCTGGCCGAGCCGCATCGTGGGGAGCGCTGGTGGCGTGAGGTGGCGGAAAGCGCGGAGCCGCCGCGCACGGCGCGCCGGTGGTTCGCTTGCCGCGATGCGCGCGAAGCGCAGTCCTAACTCCCATCCTCACATCTCCCTCTATATACCCCGCGCGCCATACGAACGCGCGCGGGCACACCGGCTGCTCGTTCCCCGCTTCTTCCCCTTCGCGGCAAAAGTCTCCTAAGCTTTTGCATCGGGGCCCGCATCGTACGGAGCCTCTTCATCCCGCCCCTTCACCCCTTCACGGGATTTCCCCAGGCTGACAGCCCGCGATTTCTGGCATTAAATAAATCAACTTGATTTATTTAGTCGGCGACGCAGTTCCAGGCCGACCTGCTTTGCATAGGACCGGAGCGAGCGCCAAAGCGCCCACTCCGGATCGACAGGAGGAGACACGTGAGAAGTCCGCATGTCGGTCAGGGCAGCAATTCCGCCAACGTCCGCCGCTTCAACGAACGCCTGCTGCTGCAGGCGCTGCGTCGCGCGGGCGAGGCGTCGAAGGCCGACCTCGCGCGTCTCGCGAATCTCACGAGCACCGCGGTGGGCACCATCATCACCTCGCTCACGGCCAATGGCCTGATCGAGGTGAGCGGCCGCCGCGACGGCCAACGCGGCCAGCCCGCCTCGCTGCTGCGCCTTTCGCCGCGCGGCGCGTTCGCCATCGGCGTGCGGCTCGACCGGACCAACATCGAAACCGTGCTCGTGGATTTCGCGGGCCACATGATCGAGCGCCGCTCGCGCGACATGCTGCTGCCGCAACCCTCGGTCGCGCAGGAGATCGTGCAACGCGACATCGCCGAGCTATTGGGCCTCCTCACGACAGAGGAACGCAGCCGCCTCGCCGGCATCGGCGTGGCGCAGCCGTACAACCTCGGCAGCTGGCTGCGCGAACTGGGCCTGCCGGCGGACACCTTCCGCGTGTGGAACGATGTCGATTTCGCGGGCGAACTCGCGCGCGCCACGGCGCTGCCCGTGTTCAGCGAAAACGACGGCAACGCGGCTGCCATCGCCGAGATCTTCTACGGCTGCGGGCGCCAGCGCGACGACTTCCTCTACCTGTTTCTCGGCCCGGCGATCGGCGGCGGCATCGCCATCGACGGCGACTGCGTGCGTGGCCTCACCGGCAACGCGGGCGATTTCGCGGTGATGCCCGTGCCGCCGAGCCGCCTGCCCTCGGCGCACAAGCCGCCCGGTCAGTGGGACATCCTGCTGTCGCGCGCGTCGCTCATCGCGCTGCGCCGCCATCTGCAGTATTGCGGCGAGACGATCGACAGCCGCGCCGATCTGGAAGCGTGCATCGCGCGCGGCCACCCCGGCGTGCAGGAGTGGCTCGACGACTGCATCGATGCGCTCGCCCCCGCGCTGCGCTCGGCATTCTGCGTGCTCGACGTGCCCGCCGTGGTGCTCGACGCCGACGTGGACGCGGGCCTCATCGACACGCTCATGCAGCGCCTGCGCCTCGCGGTCGCGGCCACCGCGCCGGAAGCGCGCGGCACGCCCGCCCTGGTGCGCGGCACCTTCGGTCCCGATGCGGGGGCGCTCGGCGCGGCCACGCTCCCCATGTTCTTCAACTTTTCGCCGCGCGCGGGCATCCTCATGGGCGCCGGCGCACAAACTTACGCTCAAGCGCAGGAGGAGAGCCATGTCGCCCTCTGAGTCCACGCCGCCGCTGCTGGAAATGCGGGGCATCACCAAGACCTTCCCCGGCGTGCGCGCACTCGACAACGTGCGCCTCACCGTCTACCCCGGCGAGGTCCATTCGCTGATGGGCGAGAACGGCGCGGGCAAGTCCACGCTGATGAAGATCCTCTCGGGCGCCTACCAGGCCGACCCCGGCGGCGAGATCCTCATCGAAGGCAAGCCGGTCGTGATCGACGGGCCGCATGCGTCGCGCGCGCTGGGCGTAGCCGTGATCTATCAGGAGCTGAGCCTCGCGCCCAATCTCTCGGTTGCCGAGAACATTCATGCGGGCCGCGAACTGCGCAAGGGCGGCCGCCGCTTCGGCACGGTCGACCGGCGCGCCATGGAGCGCGGCTGCGAAGACGTGCTCAAGCGCCTCGGCGCGAGCTTCGGACCCACCACGCTGGTCGGCTCGCTTTCCATCGCCGAACGGCAGCTGGTGGAAATCGCACGCGCAGTCCACAGCGACGCGCGCATCATCGTGATGGACGAGCCCACCACGCCGCTTTCCTCGCGCGAAACGGAACGCCTTTTCAAGCTCATCAACCAGCTGCGCGACGAAGGACTGGCGATCATCTACATCAGCCACCGCATGGCCGAGGTGTACGAGTTGTCGGACCGCGTTTCCGTGCTGCGCGACGGCAGCTACGTGGGCACGCTCATGCGCGATGCGCTCAACGCGGAAAGCCTCGTGAGCATGATGGTGGGCCGCGATATTTCGGGCTTCTACAAAAAGGCGCACGCCCCGTACGATCCGGGCAAGGTCGTGCTCACCGTGCGCGACGTGGCCGACGACAAGCGCGTGCGCGGCTGCAGCCTCGACCTGCACGCGGGCGAAGTGCTCGGCATTGCTGGCCTCGTGGGCGCGGGCCGCACCGAGCTTGCGCGCCTCATCTTCGGCGCGGAACCGCGCTTGCGCGGCCAGATCGCCATCGACGGCAAGACGCTCAACGTGCACACGCCGCGCGACGCGATCAACGCGGGCCTCGTCTACCTGACCGAAGACCGCAAGCATCAGGGCCTCTTTCTCGACATGAGCGTGCGCGACAACATCAACGTCGCCGTGGCCGGGCGCGACGCGCGCATGGGCGTGCTCGACCTCGCGCGCGGCGGCGAGCGCGCGAAGGAAGCCATCCGCTCGCTCTCCATTCGCGTGCCGAACGCGCGCGTGAACGTGGGCGCGCTCTCGGGCGGCAACCAGCAGAAGGTGCTGCTTTCGCGCCTGCTGGAAACGAAGCCGCGCGTGCTGATTCTCGACGAGCCCACGCGCGGCGTCGATATCGGCGCAAAATCCGAGATCTACCGCATCATCAACGACCTCGCCAAGACCGGCGTGGGCATTATCGCGATTTCGAGCGAGCTGCCCGAGATCATCGGCGTGGCCGACCGCGTGCTCGTCATGCGCGAAGGCGTGTTCGCCGGCGAGCTTGGCGGCTACTCCGGCAAACCCATCAGCCAGGAAGCGATCATCGAACTCGCCACCGGCTCGCAGCACCCGCTCGACGAAGCCGCTTGACCTTCACCGCATACGCAAGAAACGTCCCTCAGGAGTACGACATGAAAAGCATTCTTCCCCGGCACGGTGTCGCGGCCTCGCCCACACAGCCCGCGCAAGGCGCTCAACCCGCACGCAGCGTCGCGGTCGACGGTCATCGCCAGCGCATGAAGTCGCTCGTGCGCACCGCCGGCATGCTGCCGGTGCTGGTGCTGCTGTGCATCGGCTTCGGTCTGCTCACCGATGGCTTCTTCACGCTGGAGAATCTTTCGATCGTCACGCAGCAGGCGTCGATCAACATCGTGCTCGCCGCCGGTATGACCTTCGTGATTCTCACGGGCGGCATCGACCTCTCGGTGGGCTCGATACTGGCCGCTGCCGCCATGGCCGCCATGATCGGCTCGAACTTCGCGGGCTGGGGCTGGGTCGGCGTGCCCATGGCGCTCGCGGTGGGCCTCGGCTTCGGCCTCATCAACGGCGCGCTCATCGCGCTGCTGCGCCTGCCGCCGTTCATCGTCACGCTCGGCTCGCTCACGGCGGTGCGCGGCATCGCGCGCCTCATGGGTCACGACACCACGATCTTCAACCCGCAGTTGTCGTTCGCCTTCATCGGCAACGGCACGGTGCTCGGCGTGCCCTGGCTCGTGATCATCGCGCTCGTGGTGGTGGCCGGCTCGTGGTTCGTGCTGCGCCGTACCGTGCTCGGCCTGCGCATCTACTCGGTGGGCGGCAACCCGGAAGCGGCGCGCCTCTCGGGCATCAAGGTGTGGGGCATCGAGATGTTCGTCTATGCCGTGTCGGGCCTGCTCGCGGGTCTCGGCGCGGTGATGTCGGCGGCCCGTCTCTACGCAGCCAACGGCCTGCAACTGGGCCAGTCCTACGAACTCGACGCGATCGCCGCGGTGATTCTGGGCGGCACGAGCTTCGTGGGCGGCGTGGGCTCGATCATCGGCACGCTGATCGGCGCGCTCATCATCGCCGTCCTGACCAATGGCCTCGTGCTGCTCGGCGTCTCGGACATCTGGCAGTACATCATCAAGGGTCTCGTGATCGTCGGCGCCGTGGCGCTCGACCGCTACCGCCAGCGCGGCTCGGCCCGTACCTAAGCGAGCATTCGATACAGCATCAGCCAGAAACAGGCGCGAGCGCAGGCGGTCCTGCTGCGCTCGCCCGGAAAGCACCCAAACAGGACCCCTCAGGAGACAACCTCATGTTCAAGAAAAAAGTCGTTCTCGCCGCTGCCGCCCTCACGTTCGGTTTCGCACTGCAAGGCGCGCATGCCGCCGACAAGCAGCTCAAGTCGATCGGCATTACCGTGGGTTCGCTCGGCAACCCGTACTTCGTGACGATCGTGCAGGGTGCGGAAGCGAAGGCCAAACAGATCAATCCGAATGCCAAGGTCACGGCCGTTTCCGCCGACTACGACCTCAACAAGCAGTTCACGCAGATCGACAACTTCATTTCGGCGCACGTGGACATGATCCTCCTGAACGCGACCGATCCGAAGGCGATCTTGCCGGCGGTGAAGAAGGCGCAGGCGGCCGGTATCGTGGTGATGGCCGTGGACGTGGCCGCCGCGGGCGCCGACGCCACCGTGCAGACCGACAACGTGAAGGCCGGCGAGATCTCGTGCGAATACCTCGCGAAAAAGATCAACAACACCGGCAACGTGATCATCCAGAACGGGCCGCAGGTCTCGGCCGTGATCGACCGCGTGAACGGCTGCAAGCAGGTGCTCGCGAAGACGCCCGGCATCAAGATCCTCTCCGACGACCAGGACGCCAAGGGCTCGCGTGAAGGCGGCATGAACGTGATGCAGGGCTACCTCACGCGCTTCCCGAAGATTGCCGGCGTGTTCGCCATCAACGACCCGCAGGCCATTGGCAGCGACCTTGCCGCGAAGCAGCTGCATCGCACCAACATCGTGATCACGTCGGTGGACGGCGCGCCCGATATCGAAACGGCGCTCAAGACCGATACGCTGGTGCAGGCCTCGGCGAGCCAGGACCCGTGGAAGATGGCGCAAACGGCCGTGCAGGTGGGCTACGACATCATGAACGGCAAGAAGCCCGCCAACCCGATGATCGAAATGACGCCGCAGCTCGTCACGCGCGACAACGTGGGCAGCTACAAGGGCTGGTCGTCGCAGCACTAAGCCCTGGCGTTGCATGAGCACGGGATGGCCCGTGCTCATGCAGTCAAGCAAGCACGGCGTCCTTCGTCACCACGCGGCGCGGAATGATTTTCAGGTCGTAGAACGTGTCCGCGATCTTCTGCTGCTGCGCGATCACGGCGGCGTCGATGGGCCGATATTCATGCGCGTAGTGCGTGAGGCCGGTCTGGATCGTCGCCGCATCGAGGCCCTGGATCGGTGAGAGTTTCGCGGCCGCTGCCGCCGTGTTGGCGCGCACCCATTGCCCCGTCTTGCCGAGTTCGTCCAGCGCGATCGCCAGCGCGTCCTTGCGGTTTTGCGCGAATTCGCGCTGGCTCAGGAAGAACTGATGATGGCTCGCCACGCCGCTGGCGTCGGCAAGCAGGCGTGCGCCGTCCTGCGATTCGACGGCAGCGAGGAACGGGTCCCAGATCGCCCACGCATCGATGGCGCCGCTTTGCAGCGCCGCGCGCGCGTCGGCGGGCGCCAGATACACAGGCTGCACGTCGCCGATGGAAAGACCCTGCTTTTGCAGCAGCGCGACGAGAAACCAGTGCACGTCCGAGCCGCGATTCAGGCCGATCTTCCTGCCCTTCAGTCCCGCCACGTCACGGATTGGCGAGTTTTTCGCCACCACCACACCTTCCGCGTGCGGCGTGGGCAACTCATACGCCGTGTAGACGAAGTCCGCGCCCGCGGCCTGGGCAAACACCGGCGGTGCCTCGCCCACATATCCGAAGTCGATCGCGCCCACGTTCAAGCCTTCGAGCAATTGCGGGCCGGCCGGGAATTCGGTCCACGATACCTTGATGCCGAGCGGCGCGAGGCGCGTTTCGAGCGTGCCGTTGGCCTTGAGCAGCACGAGCGTGCTCGCGGCCTTCTGGTAGCCGATGCGGAACTGGTCGGGCTGATATTTCGCGAACGCAGTGGCGGGCAGCGCCGCGCCGGCGAGCGTCGCGCCCAGCGTGGCGAGGAAGTGGCGGCGGGTATAAGGTCTGGGCGACGTGGGGCGAGTCATCTTCAGCGCTTCCGTGTTGGCATGGGGCATGCACCCACACGGCACAGCCCTCGAAGCGTTGATGCTACCGGGCCGCACGCGTTCGCAGAACCGATGTTTCGCGCTAAGCAAATCACGCCGGCAGGAATACGCGGGCGCCCTACGTGCCGGCCGTCATGTGCGGATTGGGCGACATATGCGCCCCGTTCGCGCGATACCAGCGCACGAACGCCTCCGACGGCATGGGCCTCGCGTAGAAAAAGCCCTGGATATACGTGACGCCGCGCGCACATAGATAGTCGCGCTGCACCTGCGTTTCCACCCCCTCGGCCACGAGCCGCGCGCCAAGGCTATGCGCGAGATCGATAATGGCGTCGAGCACGGCCGCCTTGCTGCCTTGCGCATCGATGGTGAGCACGAAGCCGCGATCGATCTTCAGGATATCGAATGGAAATTTCTCGAGATAGGAGAGCGAGCAATATCCCATGCCGAAGTCGTCGATGGCGACCCTCACGCCCTCGCGCCGCAAGGTCACCAGATTGCTGCGCGCCTGCTCGGTATTGCGCACCAGCGTACGCTCGGTGATCTCCAGCGTGATCGTCGCGCCGTGCGGCGCCACGGCCGTGCGCAGCGCCTGCACGTCGCTCACGAGCTGTACGCCCGACAGATGCTCGGGCGCGAAGTTGACACCGAGGTGAAAGCCCGGCGCGACCTCCCATGTGGCGACGTCGCGCTCGATGAGCTTCAGCAGATGCTGCGTGAGCGGCACGATCACGTGCTCTTCTTCGGCTACCTGAATGAACTCGTCCGGACGGATCGCGCCCGTGCCTGGCCGCACCCAGCGCAGCAAGGCCTCCACGCCCTCGCAGCGCCCCGTTTCGACGCCGTAGAGCGGCTGATATTCGACATGGAATTCGTTTGCGCGTATGGCTCGCAGCAGTTGTTCGCGGCGCGACTGCCCGCTTTGCTGCAAGCGGCGCACGAGCCAGACGAGCCACGCCGAGAAGGCAGCCGCCCACGGCATGTAGCGCAGCAGCAGGGCACGCCAGTTCTCCAGAATGCGCTCGGGCCGCCCATAGATCTTCAGATCGATTGTGGCGCCCGACATGCGCTTTTGCACATCGACCAGCAACGGTGCGCCACGCACGTTCACGAGCGCCATGGCTTCGCGCAGCACGGCGCCCTCGCCCACCCTCAACTCGGCCTGGCGAAACACCGTGAGCGGGGCCGCGCCATGCAGCAGGTCCAGCAGATACTGCACGTCCACCACGGCCACGACCGCGCGCCCCGCTTCGCCCGCGACGCCCACCAGCAGCGAGGGGCGGTTGCGCACCATCGGCGTGTCGTCGACGATCAGCAGCCACTCGTCCTGCGAGGCCTGCGCGCTGCCATTGAGCCAGCCGCCATCGGGGACCGCCTGTTGCGAGTACGCGGACGAGCAGTCGATGCGGCCTTCGTAAAGGATGTCGAGCTTGCGCACATAGGGCACGGCGGCAGCCTTGCGCGTGAGATCCGGCGAGAGCGTATCGCACGCTTCGTTCGCACGCGGCGCGAACGTGCGCGCCGCACTCTGCGCCGTCTCGACGATCGACACCACCTGCCCGACGATAAACGCAGAAGCGAGGCTCGCCTCGCGCTGCGCAATGCGTTCGGCCTCGTAACGCCCGAGCGCGACGCACAGCAGGATCGGAATCAGCGCCACGACCAGCAGCACGAGCAAACGCGAGACTCGCGAGCGGACCGCGCCGGGGTTGGGCGAGACTTCGGGCAAGGCGTCCTCCGCACCAGGGCCGTCATGGGAGCGGCTACGGTATGACGCCAACATACACCAACGCGCCAGCAGCGGGCGCGCGCGGTGCCCCGCGCACGCAAACGTCAGCTAACGTGAACGCCCATCATGCGCATTCGATGCGGTTGCGGCCGCCCTTTTGCGCGCGCTAGCGCGCGAAGTCGCTGCGCTTGAGCGCAGCTTCGGCGCTCACGCGCTCCTGAATGCGCCGCGCGACGCTTTGGGCGCCTTCGAGATCGGCGGCGACCCCGCAAGCCTCAGGTGTCGCCGCGCCGGCGGAACACCCACCATCCCAGCAGCGCCGTGAAGGTCGCGACGAGCACCACCATGAGCCAGAAGCCGTGGCGGTTTTCCGCGAGCGGAATGCCGCCCACGTTCATGCCGAAAAAACCCGCGACGATGTTGATCGGCAGAGCGAGCACGGTGACGAGCGTGAGCGTGAAAAGCGTGCGGTTGTTCTGCTCTTCGAGACGCGCGGCAATTTCTTCCTGCAAGAGCTTGATGCGCTCGACGAGTCCGGCCATGTCGCCGAGCACGAGCGAGAACTCCTCGGTCGCCTCGCGCAGGTCCTGCATGTCCGGTGTCTGGAGCCAGCGCGGCGGGCGCGCGAGCAGACGGAAAATCGAGCCCGGCTCCGGCGCGAGCATGCGTTGCAGGCGCACCAGAATGCGCCGCATGGCCGCGAGTTCATGGCGGCTCGCAGAGCGGCGCGAGGCGAGAAACTGGTCCTCGGCGCGATCGACGTCGACACTCGTGCGGCGCACGATCTCCACCATGAGGTCCGCCTGGTCGCGCATCAGGTGGATCAGCAGCTCGGCCGGCGAACGGAACGTCTCGCCGTTGCGCACATAGCCGCGCAGACGGTCGATGGAGCGCAGCGGCTTCAGGCGCGCCGTGACGAGAATGCGCTCGTGCGTGTACGACCAGAGCGTCGCGATCTGCGAGGGCGTGAGTTCGAAATCGAACATCACGTCGTTGACCACGGCGAACAGCCCGTTGTCCACGTGTTCGATACGCGTGGAGTGCGAGCCTTCCACGAGCATCTCGAAGAATGCGTCGGGCAGGTCGAGATGCGCGCGCATCCACGGTTGCGCCGCGGCGTGGGCGAGATTGAAGTGCAGCCAGTAAAACGTGTCGTCGCGCGCGGCCTGCGGCTCGCCGCTTTCGTGCGTGTGCCGCAACGCCTCAAGGACGTCGTCGCACGAGACGGGCTGCCCAGGCTGGCCCGGCGTGAAGCGAAAACCGCAAATGAGGCCCGACAGGTCGGCGCCATACGTTGCGACGGACGAAGCGAAATCCATGGTCGTCATGGCCGGTTGATCGGCGCACAGCATGCCACACGCGTGCTTTGACAGGCAAGCGCGCGAATCGATGCGCCGACACGCGCGGGTCATGTGCCCATGTTAAGCCACGCCGGCCAAGCCGAGCTGGGTGCGGCCGAGCGGCGTGAGATCCGCCACGCCCGCCCGATCCGCCAGATCGGCTTCGATATGCTCGGGGGGGAAGTCGGGCGGGCTGCGGCCTTCGAGAAAGCTCGGCAACTGGCGCTGCAAATAAGCATCGTTCTTCGCGCAACCCGGCGTGGCCGGAATGTACATCACATTGCTGTAGCCGGTGCCGCGGTGCTCGTCTTCCACGGAGTGAATCACGTCGCAGTGCCAGAACACGGTGTCGCCGGGCTGCATCTGAGGAATCGAAATCAGTGCGTCGATCAGCGGCGCATGCCACTCGGCGCTGATCGGCAGCCCACGGCCCGGCTGGGCGCCGCACAAGTCGTCCTCGGCCACGTCGTCCTGCAGCGCGCGCAAGAGGACGTACGCCATGGCGTTGGCGATGGGCACGATCTGCAGCGTGCCGTCGCCGGGGCCCTGCGGCGTAAGCGCGGTCCAGCCCTGGAAGGTGCGGAACATCGAAGAGGCGATGCGCGAGGGAATCTCGCTCGCGTGCGTGCGGTACGCGCCGTCGAACGGGTCGTAGCGCCGCCAGTCGCCCGAGAACACATGGCGATAGACCTGGCGGAAATTCTCGTCGACCCAGCGCTCGACCGCACCGCCGTCACAATGCGCGGCGAGGCCGGGCGCAGCCGTTCCGGGCGGCCGGCGCCGCAGACGGTCGGCGTAGACTGGCACGACATCGGGATCGAAATGCACGCGCCCTTCGCTCTCGTGACGCCACAGGCGGTTGAGGAAGACGCGCGCGGCCGTCAGTTCGGCGGACTCGCGCGCCTGCACCTGCGGCCGCGACCAGTAGAGGCCATAGATCAACGGGCGGCTCGCCTGCGGCGGGAGGGCATTGCGCTGGGCCGCGCGTTCGGCGGCACGGGCATCGAGGTCGTTGCGCGCCACGTAATCGGCAATTTCGGCGTCCCAGCGAGCGGCCTGCTCGGGCTCGAACACGCGGCGGATCACACAGGCGCCGCGCGCCTTCACGAGCGCGATCGCCTCCGGGCTCACGCGCTGCGCCTGAATGTCGGCGAACGCGATCTCCGGGATCACGGGTTCGCCCGCCTCGCGCAGCCGGGCGATGTGCCGCGCTTCTTCGCCTATGGCCTGCGCGACCTCCTCGAACACTTCGCGATAGTTCGGCAGTTGCGCGCGCAACATCCGCTTGGCCTGCCGGATCGCGGCCGGGAGATCGTCGATTTGAAGTGCCGCCATGCGTGTCTCCATCGGGGTTGAATGCCGTCGTTTGATCGCAAGCATACGCCTCAATGGCGCTCGTCTGGCGTTAGCCGATTGGCATCGCTCTCTTCAGGTGCTCGAATTTTTAACAGATAAACTTGCAAGTCTACCTGTTTATCTTCATGATTCGATGACACATCCCAGCCGAATGCGTGTGAATCGCCATGTCTCCCAAAACTCCTGAACCCGCCGTCATCGACCTCATGCAGGCGATCGGCATGCTCGTGCGTCGCACGCGCAACGAGTCTTATGCGGGCGCTCTCTCGATGACCGAGTCCGTCGTCATGTCGCGGCTCGCCAACGACGGTCCCGCCACGATTGCCGCGCTCGCCCGCGCCGAAGGCATGCGGCCCCAGTCGATGGGCGCCACCGTCGCGGCGCTCGAGGAGATGGCCCTCGTCACGCGTACGCCTCACGCGACCGATGGCCGTCAGCTCCTCATCGATCTGACGCAAAAGGGCAGGCAACTGCGCAAGCAGACCCGCGACGCGAAACAACTGTGGCTCTCGCAAGCCATCGCGGACCTCGACGAAGACGAGCGCGCCACGCTTTTCAAGGCGGGCGACATCATGAGAAGGCTGGCCGAACGATGAGCGGCACGCGTGAGCCCGGCGGTGCCGGCAACCGGATTCCCGCGTCGGTCTGGAAGGTCGCCATCGTCGTCTCCATCGGCTCGTTCATGGCGCAGATGGATTCGACGCTCGTAAACGTCTCCCTCTCGGCCATCGGCCATGCGCTCCACTCGCCCGTTGCCACGACGCAGTGGATCATGAGCGGCTACCTGCTGGCCATGGCGCTCATGCTTCCGCTCAACGGCTGGCTGGTGGACCGCGTCGGCGCGAAGCGGCTCTATCTCTTCGCCTTCACGGCCTTCACGCTCGCTTCGGTACTGTGCGGCGCGGCGCAAAACATGGGGGAACTGATCGGTGCGCGCATCGTTCAGGGCCTCGTGGCCGGGCTGCTCGCACCCATGGCGCAGATGATGATCGGGCGCGTCGCGGGCAAGAACATGGAGCGCGTGATGGGCTACGCCACGCTGCCCATCCTGCTCGGGCCGATCCTCGGCCCGGTGCTCGCCGGCGCCGTACTCGCGCGGGCCGCCTGGCCCTGGCTCTTTTTGATCAACGTACCGATCGGCATACTCGGCGTCACACTGGCCGCACGTTTGCTGGCGCCCGACGCCGCTCGACCGCAAAGGCGCCGCTTCGATTTCGCGGGCTTTGCGTTGATCTCGCCTGGTCTCGCCATGCTTGTCTATGGATTCCAGAGCGCCATGCACGCCGAAGGCGCGGGGTTTCTGCTAGCCGGTGCTGCGCTGCTCGCGGGATTCGTGTGGCACTCGCTACGCCGGCCAACGACAGCGCTGATCGACGTGCGCCTCTTTGCGAACCGGACGTTCGCGGTTCCCGCCATCACGCAATTCTTCGCCAACGGCATCATGTACGGACGGCAGCTTGCCGTTCCGCTCTACCTCATAGCGGGCTGCGGCCTGAGCGCCGCGCATGCGGGCTGGCTGCTCGCGGCCACGGGCGCAGGCATGATGGCCTCATTCGCCTGCATGGGTTTTCTCACCGAGCGTCTGGGCTGCCGCGCGCTCGCGGCAGGCGGCGCGCTGCTGGCGCTCGTCGCCACGCTTGCGTTCTTGTGGATGAGCGGCCATGCGTTTTCCACGAGCCTCGCGTTGGCGAGTCTCTTTATCGCGGGCGCGGGTCAGGGAACCATTAGCATTCCTTCGATTTCCGCCGCGTATGCCCGCATACCGAAGGCGCGGCTTCCCGTGGCGAACACCGCGTTGAATATCGCGCAAAGAATTGGCGGCCCGGTCGCCACGACGCTCATCTCCATCGCGGTTTCTCTCGCCGTGCCGAGTTCTTCCGCCGCCGAACCGCGGCAATTCCTGCCGGCCTTCGCGGCGCTCTGCGGGCTGCATCTCCTGTGCTTCGCGGCGGCCATGCTGCTGCCGGCGCGAGTACGTCGCGCAAACGATGGCTGACGCCCGCTTACGCCATTTCATCTGCCGCACTTCGGCGCTGCCGCCGGAAGAACTGCCACATCATCGCCATCGCGTCGGGGCCTCGGTCCGAATGAAACGCTTCGCGCGGATCGCCGCCGCTCCATGCATGCCCGAGGCCGCGAACCACGCATACACGCACGACGAGCCTGCCCGACTTGACGTAGTCGGTATACGCCACCGCGTCGCGGCTATAGGTCCGGATCTCGCCGACGCGTAATTCGCCCTGCGTGTCGAGCAGCCGGTTGACACGCGCGAACTGCATGCCGAGTTGCACGGCGTTGCGCTTTGCCACGACCGCGTCGATTTCGCCCTGCACGACGAAGGCCGGCACACCGGGATGGGCGGCGACATCGAGAGCGGCATCGACCAGATGCACCGGGTCTTCGCGGCTGCCGTGGCGCATGACGCTTATCGCGCTCATGGTGGAACTGGCCGCGTCGAAAACCGGGCCCGAATGCAGGCCCACTGCCGCGAACCGCCACGGATGGCGCATCGCGAGCACGGACGCAAGACCCGCTCCCGCCGAGATGCCCGCCAGGTAGATGCGCTCGTGATCGAATCCGTGCTCGCGCGCGATGGCATCGACGAGCGAGCCGACCGCTGGCGCTTCCGACTGCGCATGATCGCCGTGCCAGTGCCAGCATCGCTGTGCGTGCGCCGTTTTCGCCTGCTCGGGAAGCAGCACGCCGAAACCCGCACGATCCGCCAGCCGGCAAACCCGCGTGCCCGCGGCGAACGACTCCGCCGTCTGCTTGCAGCCGTGCAGCATGACCACGAGCGGCAGGCCCGTGGCGCTGGCCGCACCGGCGGGCAAATAGAGCGCATACGCGAGATGATTGACGAGATGCCCGGCCCTGGGCGGCGCGGAATGATAGGAGCGGATCCACCTGCCGGCCGTGCCCGTCGGCTGCGCACGCCCCACATGCGCCTTCCCGGCGCGCCTCGCCGGTTTGGCTGCCGGCCTCGCGACCTGCGCGGCCTTGGCGGGCGCCGTTTTGCGTGCGGCGGCCCTTTTCTTCGGTCGCGGTGCGCTCATGCGGGTGAGCAATTCGAGACCTTTGAGCCAGACGCTGGTCTTTTTCCTGGGCATGAGCAATGGCGGCAGGGCGTTTTGTTCACGTCACGCCAGGCGGCACACGGCGGACAGCGCAAATACAACGATCACAGCGATCGCGCCGCTGCGAGTACGACCATCATAACGGCCCTGACCTCGCGCTGAATTTTGCGTGACCGCGCGCCCTCCGCGTCACACGTGTCGCGGCGCTATAATTTCGGCCACCACCGCACGAGACGACCGCCGAACCGTTCGGCATTACCTGCTTTGCGTCATCCCCGTGACTGCTTCCACGCCAAACGCCTCGCCGCGCCCCACGCTGTTCGGACTCTTTCTGATCTTCAGCCGCATCGGCATGACGAGCTTTGGCGGCGGCTTGAGCGGCTGGCTGTTGCGCGAATTCGTCCACGATCGCGACTGGATCAGCGAAGAGGACTTTCTCAACGGCCTCGCCCTCTCGCAGGCGCTGCCCGGCATCAACGTGAAAAACATGGCGATCTGGATCGGGCACCGGCTGCTCGGCTGGCGCGGCGCCGCCGTGGCCGTAACGGGCATCCTCGTGCCGCCCGCGTGTCTGATCGTCGTGATCGGCAGCGTGGTCGGCGCGCTCATCTTCCATCCGCTCACGCAGATTCTGATCGCAGGCGCCGCCGCGGCGGCCACGGGGTTGTCGCTGTCGATGGGCGTCGTCACCGCTCGGCGCGTGAGGCGGCAGGGGCTCCCGCTGCTGCTCATGGCAGCGACCTTTCTTGCGATCGGCATTCTGCGTTTGTCGCTGGTATGGGTGGTCGTGGCAGGCGGCACCGTGAGCGTGCTCTACGAATACGCAGCGATCCGCCGGGGTGCGCGATGAATGGACGCCTGCTCGGTCAGCTAGCCGCCATTTTCGCGCCACTTTCGCTCGTGACGATCGGCGGCGGCCAGGCGATCGTCGCCGAAATCCAGCGCCAGGTCGTGGACGTGCATCCGTGGATGACGCATTCGCAATTCGCCGCCGACTTCGCGATTTCACGCATGGCGCCGGGTCCCGGCTCGCTGCTCGTCACGTTGATCGGCTGGCAGGTCGCCGGCTTCTGGGGCGCGCTCGTGGCGACCGCCGCGCTCCTGCTGCCAACCGCGATCCTCATCTACGGCATCACGCATATCTGGGGTCGCTATCAGGGCGCGGCGTGGCAGTTGGCGCTCGAGCGCGGCCTGCGTCCCATCGCGGCCGGCATGATGCTCGCGGCGGGCTGGGTGCTGCTCAAGTCGCTCAACGGCGGCCTGCCCGCGAAGGCCATCGCCGTAATGTCCCTTTGCGTGTTGCTCAGAACACGGGTGAGTCCGCTTGTCCTTCTATTTGCCGGCGCACTCGCGCTCTTTGGCGTCAGCCTGATCGGCGCGGACCTGCCGCATTGGCTCCAGGTACAGCTCACGTAAAAAAAATCCCGCCGTTGCAACTCCACGGGAATAGCAATCGACCTTCAGCGGTATACCCATTGCAGTCTCCGTTGATTCGACCGTGCTCCAGCCGGTCGCCGAACCATGCTATTTAATCAGGAGTTCGAAATGACCATCCGCCGCCCGATTTTCGCCTTGCTCGTCGTGACGACTTGCATCGGCGCTGTATCCACCGCGTCCGCACAAGGACTCACGCGTGCCCAGGTGCGCGAACAGTTGATCGAAGCGCAGGCCAACGGTTCGCAATTCGTGACCGATAGCTCGTATCCAGACGTGAGCCCCATCTCCGCGCAGCAAGTCGCGCGTGCGAAGGCACAGCATCAACAGCAGGAACCGGGCGGCATGGGCGCGCCCATGCAGGGCACGAGCGACGCCGGCGCACCGCACACGACGACGTGTGTCGGGCCGGTGAGCTTCTGCAACCTGTATTCGGGTAGCTGAAAGCGATCGCGATACGCACTCGCGCCGCCCCCCAGAGCCGAACGCCCCGCTCGCAACGAGCGGGGCATCTCGCGCACCTGTTCGGCGTCGCCCCTTTCCTTTCCTGAGCAGCCTGACCAGCCGCAAAGTCAGCAAAGCGTCATCTTCGATGCGCCGCGCATGCGTCGTTACGCCTGAGTGCCGATTTGCGTGCGCTACAGGACAAACCCTGCCCCCCAATTGCCTTGTGGCGTGACTACACTATGGTCGTCGGCACTCGTTTGCTATCCGCGATCGCGTGCCGCCCGCCAGCACGATGACCACTGGGAGGTGTGCTGTGCTCCGCCTGTCTTTCGCCCGCACTTCGCGCCCTGCGGCGGCGCTTGCCCTCGCGCTTGCCAGCGCTTTCTGTTACGAGGCGAACGCGGCAACGCCGCCTCCGGCCGCCACCAAACCGCCCGCCAACAAAGCCGCCGCCAATAAGGCCGCTAACGACAAGGCGGCAAGCGCTACGGCGGCTAGCGACAAAGCGGCTGGCGACAAAGCCGCCGCCCCGAAGGCTAGCGCCGAGGCCACCGCGCCGGCGGCCGTGGCCACACCCGACTTCTTCTCGCTCGCCGAGCGCTACGGCCCCGCCGTCGTGCACGTGATCGCGCGCAGCCCCGACGACCCGTCCGCGCCGCCCGAGCAGGAAGCCATCGACGACGCCGATCCTTTCTTCGCGTTCTTCAGTCGCGCGCCGAAGCCGGCGTCCGACGCCGAGGCCAGCGGACCGCGCGTGATGACGGGCGCGGGCTCCGGCTTCATCGTCAGCCCCGATGGCGTCGTGCTGACCACGGCGCATATCGTCGACAGCGCCGAGCAGGTGACCGTGCGGCTGACGGACAAGCGCGAGTTCAAGGCGGAGGTCGTTGCCGTCGACCCGCAAAGCGACGTTGCCGTGCTGCAGATCGACGGCCACGATCTGCCGTTCGTGAAGCTCGCCGATACGGCGAAGGTGCACGCCGGCGAACCGGTGCTGTCGATCGGGTCGCCGGACAGCTATCAGAACACCGTGACGACGGGCATCCTCAGCGCGACCTCGCGCACGCTGCCCGACGGCAAGGCGTTCCCGTTCCTGCAGACCGATGTGGCGGTCAACCCCGACAACTCCGGCGGCCCGATCTTCAATCGCGCGGGCGAGGTGATCGGCATCGGCGTGCAGATTTACGCGGATGGCGGCCGCTACCAGGGCCTGACCTTTGCGATTCCAATCGACGCCGCCAACCAGTTCCGCGCCCAGTTGCAGGCGCGCAAGGCGGCGCCCGCCGCCAGCGCCAATGCGGCGACCGCGGCAAACGCGGGCAACGGCGGCACGATCCGCACCTTCGGCATGCAGGTCGAGGACGTGAGTCCCGGGCTTGCGGCGGCGCTCGGCTTGCCGCACGCGGGCGGCGCGCTCGTCGACGCCGTCGATCCCGGCTCGCCCATCGGCAAAGCGGGCATCCGGACCGGCGACGTGATCGTGCAGGTCGGCACCAAACCCGTCGACCGGGCCGCGACGCTCGCCGCCGCGCTGGCTGCCGTGCCGCCGGCCACGCCGGCGTCGCTGAAGGTGATCCGCAACCGCCAGCCCGCGGTGGCCGGCTTCTCGAACACGGCGTTCGAGGCGAAGGCGGCGGATGCGGATGCGGCGGCGACAGGAGCGGCCGCTGGGACTGCGGGTGCGACAGCAGCTCAAGCAACCGATGCCGCACAGGCGGTGGAGAAGACCGACGCGCCGGTCGCACCCGCAGTAGCCGATCCGGTGAGCAAGGCCCCACCGTCTGACGTGAAAGCCGTCAAAACGGTGATGGCGGACCCGAACGCGCAGGCCGCCACCGCAACACCGGCTCCGCGCCATGCCGCCGACCGACTCGGTCTGATCGCGCATGCGCTGAGCGCCGAGGAAAAGCGCTCGACCGGGTTGCCGCTTGGTTTGATGGTGGAAGCCTCCACTGGGCCGGCTGCGAGCGCGGGTGTGCGGGCTGGAGATGTCGTGCTGTCGCTCGATGACACGCTGGTCGAATCGCAGGAGCAAGCTGTCGCGCTCGAGGCGAAGGCGACGAAGAGCATGTCGCTGTTGATTCAGCGGAATAATGCGAGGAGCTTTGTGGCTGTGAAGGTCAGGTGATTGGCGCTGCGCTCGGTTCCTGGCCGCTTGTGCGATTACCTGTTTTCGCGTCGGTGTGCATGCGTTGCCCCTGTGCGGGGCGGCACCTACTTTTCTTTGCAGCCGCAAAGAAAAGTAGGCAAAAGAAAGCGGCTCAAACCGCTAATGCCTGCCACAGTTCACATCGCGCCGCTAACGGTGAATGGCTCCGGAGCGTCTGTCACCTCGCACCACCAAAGTGAGTGACAAGGCAGTCATTCATCCCGCTGCGCGCTACGCGCGCAGCGGTTGGGGCTGCATGGGAAACCAGGGGCGCTGTCAGCCTCGGCGAGGATGCACGCGCACCAATGGTTTCAGGTTATGCCCTTCGGCGCGCGGAGCGCCGCCGGAAGGATGACTGCCTTGTCACCAACTTTGAAGGTGCGGAGTGACAGACGCTCCGGAGCCATTCACCGTTAGCGGCGCGATGTGAACCGTGGCAGGCGCTAGCGGTTTGAGCGGCTTTCTTTGCCTACTTTCTTTGCGGCGGTGTATGGACCGGAAACATGGGTAACAGGTGTGCGGGGACATGGGTAACACATGATCCGCTCATTCGGGATGGTCCAGGTTGATGGTTCCGAAATGATGATGCAGGAAA
>NZ_JBFRCN010000024.1:0-114358 GCF_040965835.1 Paraburkholderia sp. BR10872 | reverse complement strand
CTTCGGGTGCGCTATAGCCCACGCCGGAATGCGCCGTGCCGTGCTTGCGCGCGGGCGGCTCATATTCGAGTTCCTGCAAGTCGTTGGGCAGCACCATGGCCGTGACCGTGCGCCGCGAGAGTGCGATGCGCACTGCGCGGTCCACCACGTGGCGTACCTGCGCAGGCACGCTGGGCTGCTGCACGTAGGCGCCCGCGACGTCCTTGAACATCGAGACGAGGTCGAGTTCCTGCTGATAATGCGCGCCGAGCGCGGCGCGCGCCTGCTGGCCCGCAATGGCCAGCACGGGCATGTGGTCGAGCCGCGCGTCATAGAGCCCCGTGAGCAGGTGCGCCGCGCCCGGCCCCGACGTGGCGATGCACACGCCCAGTTCGCCCGTGAACTTGGCGTGGGCGCTCGCCATGAAGGCGGCCATTTCCTCGTGGCGCGCCTGCACGAATTCGATCTTGCCCTGCGCGCGCTGCAGCGCGCCGAACATGCCGTTGATGCCGTCGCCTGGATAGCCGTAGATGCGTCGCACGCCCCATTCGTGCAGCCGCTCGATGATGAAGTCGCTCACCGTAGTCGTCGCCATGTGCCGTTCTCCTTGCGGATAGTCCGAGTCGTTTGCCGTGTTGGCGTCACCCGCGCAAACGCCGAACCTGGCGCCGGGTGAGACTGGCGGCTTTTGCGCCTCGATGCGCGTCTTTTTTCGTTCGACACCCTCTGCATAGGCATAGCGATTGCTGCCTGCAGGGAGTTGCCCTTTCGCGCAAATCGAATCCACCGGGACCCGCATGAAAGCCTTCCCCCATTCAGCCGATTTCAACGGTGAGCCAGGAGCCGCGCATGGCTGAGCAAGAAGGCTCGGGCGGCGTGGGCGCCTGGTCGCGCGCACACCGGGGCAAAGCGCGCCGCACGGATGCCGAAAAATCGAAAAACGGTGCGAACCGCAGTGAGAAGAATGACAATCAGGGCCGCAAGCGACCCGGCAAGAAGCCGCTCATCGTGATAGGCATCGTGCTGCTCGTGATCGCCATTGGCGCGCTTGTCTGGTGGTTCGTCACGCGCAACGAGGTCAGCACCGACGACGCCTATACCGACGGCAACGCCATCACCGTCGCCCCGAAGGTATCGGGCTATGTGACGCAACTCAACGTCGACGACAACGTCTACGTGCACAAGGGCGACCTGATGGTCGAGATCGACCGGCGCGACTACGCGGCCCAGGTCGACCAGGCGCGCGCGCAACTCGGCCTCGCGAAGGCCCAGTTGCTTTCCGCGCAAGCGCAGCTCGACATCGCGCGCGTGCAGTACCCCGCGCAGTACGACCAGGCGCGGGCGCAGATCGAAACAGCCAGCGCGAACTACGCGCGCGCGCAGGCCGACTACGAACGCCAGCACGGCGTCGATCCCCGCGCAACCACGCAACAGAACATCGACACGGCCAACGACCAGCAGCGCGTGTCGCATGCCGGCGTCATGAGCGCCCGTGCCCAACTGAAGACGGCGAGCCTCGTGCCGCAGCAGATCCGCCAGGCCGTGGCCGCCGTGGAGGCGCGCCGCGAAGAGGTGGCGCAGGCCGAGGCGCAGCTCGACACGGCGGAACTGAACCTCGCCTGGTGCGACATGCGCGCGCCCTCCGATGGCTGGGTCACGCGCCGCAATGTGCAGTACGGCACGTTCTTGCAGGCGGGTACGTCGCTTTTTTCCATCGTCACGCCGCAAATGTGGATCACCGCCAATTTCAAGGAGTCCCAACTCACGCGCATGCGCCCGGGCGACAAGGTCAAGATCAGCGTGGACGCCTACCCGAAGCTCGAATTACGCGGCCACGTGGACAGCATCCAGCTCGGCAGCGGCTCGCGCTTTTCGGCGTTCCCCGCCGAGAACGCGACGGGCAATTTCGTCAAGATCGTGCAGCGCGTGCCGGTGAAGATCGTGATCGACAGCGGCTTGCCGGGGAACCGGCCGCTGCCGCTGGGGCTTTCGGTCGAGCCTACGGTGTATCTGGCGGACTGAGGGCGCGGCCATGAGCGATTCGCAGAGCAACTGGCGCCCCGCCGGCAACCCCTGGCTCATCGCGATCGCGGTCACGCTCGCCGCGTTCATGGAAGTGCTCGACACGACCATCGTGAACGTCGCGCTGCCCCATATCGCCGGCACGATGTCGGCGAGCTACGACGAGGCCACCTGGGTGCTGACGTCCTACCTCGTCGCCAATGGCATCGTGCTGCCCATCTCGGCGTTCTTCGCCCGCGTGCTCGGCCGCAAGCGCTATTTCATGCTCTGCATCGTCGCGTTCACGGTGTGCTCTTTCCTGTGCGGCGTCGCCACGAGCCTCGGCCAGCTCGTGATCTTCCGCGTGGCGCAAGGCTTCTTTGGCGGCGGCCTGCAGCCGAACCAGCAGTCCATCATCCTCGACACCTTCGAACCCAGCCAGCGCGGCCGCGCGTTTTCGATCTCCGCCGTCGCCATCGTCGTCGCCCCTGTGCTCGGCCCGACGCTGGGCGGCTGGATCACCGACCACGTCTCATGGCGCTGGGTCTTCCTGCTCAACGTGCCGGTCGGCATTCTCACGACCCTCGCCGTGTTCCAGCTCGTGGAAGACCCGCCATGGGTCAAACGCGAGACACACCAACGCATGAACTGGCGCACGGTCGACTTCTGGGGCATCGGGCTCATCGCCCTGGGTCTCGGCTGCCTGCAGGTCACGCTCGATCGCGGCGAGGACGACGACTGGTTCTCGTCGCCGTTCATCGTCACCTTCGCCGTGCTCGCGGTGCTCGGCATCGTGGGCGCAACCTTGCGCCTCATCTACGCGAAGCATCCCGTCGTGGATCTGCGCTGCCTGCGCGACCGCAATTTCGCGCTGGGCTGCTGCATGATCGCCGCGTTCGCCGCCGTGCTCTATGGCAGCGCCGTGATCATTCCGCAGCTCGCACAGCAGCAGCTCGGCTACACCGCCACGCTCGCGGGCCTCGTGCTGTCACCGGGCGCGCTGCTCATCACGATGGAGATTCCCATCGTCAGCCGGTTGATGCCGCATATCCAGACGCGCATGCTCATCCTGACAGGCTTCATCATGCTCACCGTGGCGCTCATCTACGCGCGCACGCTCACGCCCGATATCGACTACCTCACGCTCGTGAAGCTGCGCAGCGCGCAGTCGCTCGCCATCGGATTCCTGTTCGTGCCTGTCACGACGCTCGCTTACCTCACCGTGCCGAAGGAGCTCAATAACGACGCCTCCGCACTGTTCACCATGTTCCGCAACGTGGCCGGCTCGATCGGCATTTCGGTCTCCACCGCGTTGATTCGCGAGCGCTCGCAGGCATGGATGGCGCATCTTTCGGCCCATATGTCGCCGTTCTCGCAGAACTACCAGGACACACTCGCGCGCGAGGCGCAAACGGTCATGCAAAGCACCGGAGCGCCGCTCGCGCACGCCATGCAGACGGCGAACGGCCATCTCTACGAGACCTTCGTTTCGCAGGCCACCATCCTTGCCTATATCGACGTATTTGGCATACTCGCCTGCTTCTGCGCGGTGTTCGCGCCGCTCGCGCTGTTGTTCTCGCCCTCGAAAGCGGCGGGTTCAGGAGGCCATTGACATGCGAGCGCTCGCCGTCATTCTCGCCGCTTCACTGTGTGCCTGCACCGTAGGCCCCGACTTCCAGCCGCCGCAGGCCAACGCGCCCGCAGACTGGCATGCGACGCAACGCACGGCGAACGGACCGGGCGGCGTATCGACGCCCACCGTCGAATCGAATCCCGATCCGCAGTGGTGGCGCGGCTTCCGCGACCCCGCGCTCGACGCCCTGATCGAGCGCGCATTGAGCGACAACCCCGATCTGCAGATCGCGGTCGTGCGCATCGCGCAGGCACGCGAACGAACCCAGCAGGCCGCCGCACAAGGCCTGCCGAACGTGCGCGCGAGCGCGAGCTACAAGCGCGAACAACTGGGCGCGAAGGGCCTGCTCGAATCGGCGGGCGTCTACAACAAGGTCGATGCGCTCGGCGCGCCCAACTCGCCCATCAACCAGATCGCGCCGGGTGCGGGCCCAGGCGTGGAGCGCGGCGCGCAAAGCGCGCTCGACCGGCTCACCGCGCCCGTGGACCTGTGGCAAGCGGGCTTCGACGCGTCATGGGAACTCGACCTCTTCGGGCGCGTGCGACGCTCGGTCGAAGCCGCAAATGCGCAGGCCGATGTCGCGCTCGAGTCGCAACGCGATGCGCAGGTCTCGCTGGAAGCCGAAGTGGCCGAGACCTATCTGCAGCTGCGCGGCGCCCAGATGCTGCACGCGACGGCCCAGAGCCTCGTCGCCGAGCAGCGCGAGACCGAGGACCTCGCGCGCAGCGCCGCGATGCACGGCCTCGAAAGCGAACTCGACGTCGCGCGCGCGCACGCCGAGCGTACGCAAACCGAGGCGCTGCTGCCGCAATACGATCAGCAGATCGCGCAGTCGCTCAACGCGCTCGCGGTGCTGGTAGGCGAAGCGCCGGGCGCGCTCGACGCCGAACTCACGCCGCCCGGCATACTGCCCGGCACGCCGCCCGCAGTGCCGGTCGGGCTGCCCGCCACGCTCGCGCGCCGGCGCCCCGACATCCGCCGCGCCGAAGCTTCGCTGCACGCGGCCACGGCCAACGTGGGCGTGGCCGTGGCGCAGTTCTATCCGGACATCTCGCTCACCGGGCAGGTCGGCACGCGCGCGACCTCGCCGCACGATCTCACGCACTGGGCGAACCTTTTCTGGTCATGGGGGCCGAGCGTATCGCTGCCCGTCTTCCAGGGCGGCGCGCTCGTGTCGAACTTGCGGCTGTCGAAGCTCCAGCAGGTCGAAGCCGCGCTCGATTACCGCAAAACCGTGCTCGATGCGCTGCGCGACGTGAACAACGCGCTCGATGTGTATCGCACCGATCAGACGCGCCTCGTCTCGCTCGACGAGAGCGCGGCAGCCCAGCGCCACGCGTTCGATCTCGCACGCGAGAGCTATCGCAAGGGCATTGTCTCGTTCATCGACGTGCTCGATGCGCAGCGCCAACTGAGCAGCGCCGAGCAGAACGCGCAGCAGGAGCAACTGCAGGTATGCACCGACCTCGTGGCGTTGTACAAGGCGCTCGGCGGCGGGTGGGAGCAAGCGGCGCCGATCGCCTCGTCCGCCCCTTCACCGCCGCGCTAATCGAGCAGCTTTGCCGCCATTCGCCGGCGCTTCTTGCGTTCGCGACGCAGCGTCGCGAGCGCGGCATCGGCCTTCGCACCGTCCGGGAAGATCTCGCGATGTTGGGCGAGCAGGTGTTCGCTCGCGACCGCATCGTTTAGCTTGCCGAAACGATCCTGAAGTTTCTTGAGCGACTTCATACCCCGGTTTTCGCGGCGCGGCAGTATCGATCCGAAGAACTCGAGCAAATAGCGCAGGCGCTTCGCCCCCTTGCGCACCTCGTGCCACGAGGCGTAATCGCGGCGTTTTGCGCTGCGCGCTCGCCGCATGCGCTTAGCCAGCGAGCGGCGCGCCGCTCGCACGCGTTCGCGCGCGAGGCGCTTGAGCGGCGTGCGGCGCGGCGACGTGTTCAACGCCCGGTTCACCTCATGCAGCATGTCGCGCAGCGCGTGCTTGAGATCGGCGGCAGAGAGCGTCTGCCGGGCGTGCTCGCGCGCCTCTTGTCGTACCGGCGCAAGGTGCCCGTTCGCGAGTGCGCCGCCGTCCGTGCCGAGCAGCGCGACGGCAATGTCCCAATCGCGCACCTCGCCCGCGGCCGACGCCGCACGCTTGAGAAACGCCCGCTGCGGCTCGATCCTCGCGCGCCCGAGCAGCGGCCGCCACGCCCACAACAGCGTGCGCAGCCGCCGCAACGCGACGCGCAGCTGGTGCATCGTTTCCGGCTCGGTGTCGAGCGCGGTGACACGCGCAAGCGCTTCCCTCACCAGCGGCTGCGCATAGCGCGAGAACTGCGATTGCGCGTCGCTGCGCGCGTTCTTCGATCGTGTAGCCGGCTTGTCCATTTGCTTGTGCCCTCCCGTTGACGCTCACGCCGGCACCGCCAGCGTCTGCGCCACGCGCGACCATACGCGATGCTGCCCTGCCGCTTCGATGAATTCCTTGAGCACGCGCTCGAGTTCGGCTTCATCGCCGTTCGCGACGCCGTCCGCGTGATCGGGCAACTGCGCGGCGGACAGCACGAGCCGCCCCGTCTCGACCGAGCCGATCGCCTTCAGATGCTTGAACGCTTCGAGCACGAAGTGACGCGCATCGCCCGACTGCGTCAATGCCTCCGTGGCCTTCTCGCCGCCGGGGACGAACACCGCGTCGAACATGACCGAGGGCATGCCGGTGATAGTCGCATCGGGCGCGAGATCGCCGATCGGCGCGAGCGTGGGCGCGATGACGAGCGCCGTTGCGCCCTCCAGCGCAAAGGCATCGCGCAGCCGCGTGAGCATGGCGGGGTCCGCGCCGGGCGCGGTGAGCAAGGCGATCTTGCGCGCCTTGATGCCGGGCTGCACGCGGTTGAGCAGGCTGAGCGCGGGCGAACTGGCCGTGCGCGGCTTGCCTGGTTTGGCGCCGGCTTTTGGTTTCGGCAAGCCGAGCGCTTGCGCCACGCTCGCAGCGAGGTCCGCGTCGATGTTCGCGAGAATGGCGTTGACCTGGCGTTCGCGTATTTCGGGCTTCGTGACCTTGCCCAGTTCGAAGGTATAGGCGGCCTTGATATGGTCCTTCTCCGGCTCCGACATGCTGTGGTAGAACATCGTGGCCTGCGAGAAGTGGTCCGCGAACGACTCGCTGCGCACGCGTATCTTCACGCCGTCCATGCGTTCCTGGTAGCTTTCGAAGCCGCCGTCCTTCGGCTGCGTTTCCTTCGGCCACCCGCCGCTCACCGAATTCGGTTCGTACGAAGCCTGGCCGACGTTGAGGGTTTGCCGGTGCATCGCATCGCGCTGATTGTTCTGGTACGGGCAAACCGGCCGGTTGATCGGAATCTCGTGAAAGTTCGGGCCGCCAAGACGGCTGATCTGCGTATCGGTATAGGAGAACAAACGCCCTTGCAGCAACGGGTCGTTCGTGAAATCGATGCCCGGCACGATATGGCCCGGATGGAACGCGACCTGCTCCGTTTCCGCAAAGAAGTTGTCCGGATTGCGGTTGAGCGTCATCTTGCCGATGATCTTCACCGGCACCTCTTCTTCGGGCACGAGCTTGGTCGGGTCGAGCAGATCGAAATCGAAGCTGTGTTCGTCGCTCTCCTCGATGACCTGCACGCCCAGTTCGAACTCGGGATAGTCGCCGCGCTCGATCGCCTCCCACAAGTCGCGCCGATGAAAGTCGGGGTCCTTGCCAGCGATCTTCTGCGCTTCGTCCCACAGCAGCGAGTACGAGCCCAGCACGGGCCGCCAGTGCCACTTGATGAAGCGCGCGTGGCCCTTGGCATTGACGAAGCGAAACGTATGCACTCCGAACCCTTCCATGGTGCGCAGGCTGCGCGGGATCGCGCGGTCGGACATGGCCCAGATGACCGTGTGCGCGCTTTCCGGCACGAGCGAGACGAAGTCCCAGAACGTATCGTGGGCGGTGCCGCCCGTGGGCATTTCGTCGGGGGCCTCGGGCTTCACCGCATGCACGAAGTCGGGGAACTTGATCGCGTCCTGAATGAAGAACACGGGCACGTTGTTCCCCACCAGATCGAAATTGCCCTCGTCTGTGTAGAACTTGGTGGCGAAGCCGCGTATGTCGCGCACGGTGTCCGACGAGCCGCGCGGCCCCTGCACTGTCGAGAATCGCACGTAGACAGGCGTTTCCTTCGCGGGGTCCTGCAAGAAGCCCGCGCGCGTGAGTTCGGCTTGCGACTCGTATACACGAAAAACCCCATGCGCAGCGGAACCGCGCGCGTGCACGATGCGCTCCGGAATCCGTTCGTGGTCGAAGTGCGTAATCTTCTCGCGCATGATGAAGTCTTCGAGCAGCGAAGGGCCGCGCGCACCTGCACGCAAGGTGTTCTGGTTATCGGCGATCTTCACGCCCTGGTTGGTGCGCAGCGCCTCACCGTCCGCATGCGCGCGAAACGATTCGAGGCTCTGCGATTTCGCGTCGGTGGGCTGATGCTTGCCGTTGGGGCGTTTGTGTTGTGTCATGGGGTGGCTCCTGGTGAGTGTTCCGAATGGCTCGCCACAATGTGAAGGCGAGCGACAACATCATCCGGAGCGCAAGCGATGTGCCCTCCCAATCGCGCCGGCGCACGCGCGCAGGGGGCATGCGATTTGCGCGCCCGCAATAAGGGGGTGAACGGGAGGCACGATGGCTGCATGGACCAAGACGATAGACGTTGCGGCGCGCGACATCCCGGGGTTCTGATGGAGCGCGGCGCGACTGGGCAGGCCAGCGTGAAGGTCCCGCGCGCCGTCTACTACGCGCTCGCGTCCAACGTCGTGGTGGCGCTGTGCAAGTTCGCCGCCGCGGCCTACACGAATTCGGGCGCCACGCTTGCCGAGGCCGCGCACTCCAGCGCCGACTGCCTGAATCAGTTTTTGCTCATAGCGGGCCGGCGCGCGGCCCGCAACCGGCCCGACGAACAGCATCCGCTTGGCTTTGGCCGCGAGACGCACTTCTACGCCATGCTCGTCGCGCTGCAGTTTTTCTTCGTGGGCGGCCTGCTTTCGATGGCGATCGGTGCATGGCGGCTCTGGCATCACAGCGGCGTCGATCATGTGCAGATCGCGCTGGGCGTGCTGGCCGTTGCGGCGCTCGCCGAGGGCACCGCGTTGCGCGCATCGATCCGCTCCGTCGACCGGCGGCGCCGCGCGGGCGGTCTATGGCGCTGGTTTCGCGAAACCGGCGAACTGGAGAACATGCTCTCGATCGGCGAGGACGCCGCGGCGCTCGCAAGCCTCGTCGTCTCGATTGCCGGCACGGGGCTGGCCGCCCTCACCGGCTGGCCGGGCTTCGACGCGCTCGGCAGCATCGGCGTGGGCGGCGTGATGATGGCGGCGGCCGTGTTCGCGCTTCGCGAGATCAAGTCGCTGATCGTGGGCGAAGCGGCGCGCGCGAGCGTGCGCCGGGACATGCGCGCGTGGCTCGAAGCGCGCCCCGAGATCGGCCGCGTGGTCAGCCTCGTCGTGCTGCGCTGGTCGGACAGCCTGCTCGTAGCAGTCCAGGCCGAACTCGCAGAGCGCTGCGACGCCGTCGAGCTGGTGCGCATCATCGACCGTGTCGAAAACGCCTTGCAGGCGGCGTTTCCTGCGGCGCGCTGGGTGTTTTTCGAGCCCGAGTTGCCGGAACACGGTGAGCATCCGCTATAGGTTCGAGGGCGCGATCGGGCCCCGCACGCACCCGAACCACCAGGCAAGCGCATTGCGCATTGCATGATCGCGACCATTCCAGCCCAACCCGCCCTGATAACGAGGCCGTTATGCACACAGCCACCCGCAACCCCGCGCCGCGCGCACACGACGCAAAGGCGAGGCACGATGACACGCATCTTCGCAGCGAAGCCGTGCCGATCGAACTCACGATCAACGGCGCGCACCACGCGCTGCACGTGGAACCGTGGACCAGCCTGCTCGACCTGCTGCGCGAGCAGCTTCATCTCACCGGCACGAAGAAAGGTTGCGATCACGGCCAATGCGGCGCGTGCACGGTGCTCGTGAACGGCGTGCGCATCAACGCGTGTCTCGCGCTCGCCGTGTCGCACGACGGCGCGGACGTCACGACGATCGAGGGACTCGCGCAAGACGGCGCGCTGCACCCCGTGCAGCAGGCCTTCATCGACCACGATGCGTTTCAGTGCGGCTACTGCACGCCGGGCCAGATCTGCTCGGCCGTGGGGCTGCTCGCCGAAGGCCACGCGCATTGCCGCGACGACGTGCGTGAGCAAATGAGCGGCAATCTATGCCGCTGCGGGGCATACGTGAACATCGCGAACGCCGTGGAAGGCGTGCGCCGCGCGCAGGACCTCGCCGGCGGCGAAGAGGACGAAGGAGACGCACCATGAACCGCTTCTCGTACGCTCGCGCGAAGAGCGTGGACGACGCCGTGCGGCTGCACTACGCCACCCCCGGCGCCGAATTCCTCGCCGGTGGCACGAATCTCGTCGATCTGATGCGTGAGGACGTCATGCGCCCCGCCGCGATCATCGACATCACACGGCTGCCGCTGCGCGACATCGAGGCGACGCAGGACGGCGGCTTGCGCATTGGCGCGCTCGCCACCAATAGCGCGCTGGCATGGGACGCGCGCGTGATCGAGCGCTATCCGCTGCTCGCGCAGGCGCTGCTCGCCGGGGCGTCCGCGCAGATCCGCAACGCGGCGACCGTGGGCGGCAATCTGCTTCAGCGCACGCGCTGCCTCTACTTCTACGATCCCGCCACGTGCTGCAACAAGCGCGCGCCGGGCACCGGCTGCGCCGCGCTGGACGGCGTCAACCGCATGCACGCGATCTTCGGCGCGAGCGAACACTGCATCGCCACGCATCCATCGGACATGTGCGTCGCGCTCGAAGCGCTCGACGCCACGCTGCACGTGGCGGGCCGGCGCGGCACGCGCACGCTGCCCTTCGACAGCCTGCACCGCCTGCCCGGTCACACACCGCACCGCGAAACGACGCTCGCCGACGAGGAACTCATCACCGCCGTCGAATTGCCGCGCGAGGGCTATGCGCAGCACTTCACGTATCTGAAGCTGCGCGATCGCCAGTCGTATGCGTTCGCGCTCGTTTCGGTCGCGCTCGGCGTGCGCGTGGAGGACGGCACGATGCGCGCGCTAGGCTGCGCGCTGGGCGGCGTCGCGCACAAGCCCTGGCGGGATCGCGAAGCGGAAGCGCGTCTGATCGGCCGCGCTGTCGACGATACACGTGCCATCGAACGCTACGCCGACGCCGTGGTCGCGCACGCCGACCCGCGTCCCGGCAATGCGTTCAAGGTGGATCTCGCGCGACGTACGATCGTGCGCGCATTCGAACAGGCGCTGGCGCCCCGAGCCGAGGGCGATGGCGCAGAAGACTCCGGGGAGGAATCAGCATGAGTACCGCCTATGAAGCTCGCCGCGACGCGAACCCGGTCGCACGCATCGGCGCGCCGCTCTCGCGCGTGGATGGCCGCAGCAAGGTCACGGGCGCCGCGCGCTACGCCGCCGAGTTCACGGCCACAGGGCTCGTGCACGGCGCGGTCGTCAACGCCACCATCGCGCGCGGCAAGATCGTCGCCATCGACGCGTCCGCGGCGCTCGCGCTGCCAGGCGTGCTGCACGTGCTCACGCACGAGAACCGCCCCACGCTCGCCGAAGACGACGCGGCCTGGAAGGATCAGATCGCACCGGGCGGCAAGCCGTTTCGCCCGCTCGCCGACACGCACGTCGCCTTCGCGGGCCAGCCCGTCGCGCTCGTGGTGGCGCAGACGCCCGAACTCGCGCACTACGCGGCTTCGCTCGTGCGCGTGCGTTATCGCAGCGAGGCGCATCAGACCGAACTGGCCCGCGCCCTGGAGCATGCGGTCGACCCCTCCACCGAGAAGGGCGGCTTCGAGCCGCCGCCGGCACCGCGCGGCCACGCGTACCGGGCGCTCGCGCGCGCCCCCGCCCGCACCGACGCGTTTTACAGCATACCCGCGGAGTTTCATCAGCCTATGGAGATGCACGGCTGCACCGTCGTGCCTTCCGCCGACGGGCGTTACATCGTCTACGAAAAGACTCAAGGCGTGAGCAATACTCAGCAGTACCTAATGAAGGTCTTCGGCCTGTCTCAGGACCGCGTACGCGTGATTTCGCCGTTCGTGGGCGGCGCGTTTGGCTCCGGCCTGCGGCCGCAATACCATCTGCCGCTGGCGATGATGGCGGCGCGCGTGCTGCGCCTGCCCGTGCGCGTGGCGCTCACGCGCGCGCAGATGTTCACCTTCGGACACCGGCCCGCCTCGATCCAGCACGTTGCGCTTGCCGCGCAACGCGATGGCCGCCTCGAAGCGATCATCCACGAAGCCGTGGGAGAAACCTCGCAGTTCGAGGACTTCACTGACGTGGTCGTCAACTGGTCGGGCCGGCTGTATCGCGCGCCGCACGTCCAGCTCGGCTACAAGCTTGGGCGGCTCGACGTGTACACGCCGCTCGATATGCGTGCGCCCGGCGCCGCGCAAGGTCTCTACGCGCTCGAATGCGCCATGGACGAACTGGCCGTCGCGCTGGACATGGACCCGCTCGAACTGCGCATCCGCAACTACGCCGACGAGGACGCGAACAAGCAGTTGCCGTATTCGAGCAAGGCGCTGCTCGACTGCTACGCGCAAGGCGCCGAGCGTTTTGGCTGGGGCGCGCGCATTGCCACGCCGCGCGCCATGCGCGAGGGCCACGAACTGGTGGGCTATGGCATGGCCACGGGCATCTGGGAAGCGCTGCAGACCGAAGCGACCGTGCGCGCCGTGCTCAATGCGCAAGGCCGTCTCGAACTCGCCAGCGCCACGGCCGATATCGGCACCGGCACCTACACCGCCATTTCGCAGATCGCCGCCGACGCGCTGCACATGGCCATCGACGATGTCGAGTTCACGCTCGGCGACACATCGCTACCGCCCGCGCCGATCGAAGGCGGCTCGTGGACCGTGGCTTCGGTGGGCAGCGCCGCATCGCTCGCCTGCACGCAGCTGCGCTCGCGCCTCGCGCAACTGTTGCCCGCGCACGGCGGCGTGGCGTTCGCCAATCTCGACCCCGGCATGCTGGACGAAGCGCTCGTGATCGAAGGCGGTGAGGTGAGGTTGAGCGAGAGCGCCGGCCGGCCCGAAACGAGCGCCCGCATTGCCGACGTTCTCGCCGACGCGGGCATGAAAACGCTCGAAGCGCAGGTCACACTGAAGCCCGAGGCGCTCCAGAAGCAGTATTCCATGGCGACGCATTCGGCCGTGTTCGCCGAAGTGCGCGTGGACGAAGCGCTCGGCATGGTGCGCGTGGCGCGCGTGGTGAGCGCCGTTGCGGCGGGCCGCATCGTCAACCCGAAGACGGCCGCGAACCAGATCGCCGGGGGCGTGGTATGGGGCATCGGTATGGCGTTGCACGAAGAAGCGCAGTTCGACCATACGCTCGGGCGCATCATGAATCACAACCTCGCGGAATATCACGTGCCGGTGAATCGCGACATCGGCGAGATCGACGTGCTGTTCGTGGACGAGCACGACGACGTGGTGAACCCACTCGGCGCGAAGGGGGTGGGCGAGATTGGCGTGGTGGGCGTGGCCGCCGCCGTGGCGAACGCGATCTACAACGCCACGGGCAAGCGCGTGCGCGATCTGCCGATCACGCTCGACAAGCTGCTGTGAGCCACACGCGCGAGACATCATGAATGCCACCCGATTGACGCGCCTCGAAGCGCGCGCCTATACGATCCCCACCGACCTGCCCGAAGCGGACGGCACCATCGCCTGGCGTTCCACCACGCTCGTGCTGGTTGAAATCGATGCGCTCGGCTTCACCGGCGTGGGCTATACCTATGCGCATGCGGGCGCCACAGCGCTCGTGGAGAGCGTGCTCGGCGACGCCGTGCGCCAGCACGACCTCTTCGACACCGCGCGCATCAACCTCGAAATGCAGCGGGCCGTGCGCAACATCGGCCGGCCGGGCCTCGCGGCCTGCGCAATATCGGCCGTCGATGCCGCGCTGTGGGACCTCAAGGCGAAGGCGCTCGGCATCCCGCTGTGCGCGCTGCTCGGCATGCAGCGCGAGCGCGTGCCGGTGTACGGCAGCGGCGGCTTCACGAGCTACGACCTGAAAACGCTCACGAAGCAGTTGCGCGGCTGGGTCGAGAACGACGGCTGCGCGTGGGTCAAGATGAAAGTCGGCTCGCACCCGGCCGACGATCCGGCGCGCGTGGCGGCGGCGCGCCAGGCGATAGGCAGCACGGCGGGCCTCTTCGTCGACGCCAACGGCGCCTATGAGATCGAGGAGGCGCAGCGGCTCGCGCAATGCTTCGCGCAAGAGGACGTGCAGTGGTTCGAAGAGCCGCTTTCTTCGGACGACCGCCGCGGCCTCGCCGCGCTGCGCGCCGCCCTGCCCGCGCGCATGGCGCTCGCCGCGGGCGAATACGGCTATACGGCAGACGACTTCCGCGCGCTGCTGGAAACCCACGCCGTGGATGTGCTGCAGGCCGACGCCACGCGCTGCTGCGGCATCACCGGCTTTCTGCAGGCCGACGCGCTGTGCGATGCGTGGCATACGCCGCTCTCCGCGCATTGCGCGCCGGCGCTGCATCTGCACGTGGCATGCTCGGCGCGGCGCCTCGTGCATATCGAATGGTTTCACGATCACGCGCGCATCGAGGCCATGCTGTTCGAGGGCGCGCCGCGCCTGCACGCCGGACATATCGCGCCCGACCTCGCGCGCCACGGCCATGGCCTGACGTTCCGGCACGCCGACGCCGAACGCTACGCGGTGCGCTGACGCGCAGTCATTCAACTGTCAGGTGGCCGCGCGGGCACCTGCTGCCAGACGCCTGGGCAGGTCCGCACGTACGGGTAGTAGGTCTGCGACGCGATGCAGTAGTACCACACGCCGTATGGCGCCTCGCCGCCCTGGCCGCCCTGGCCGGTTTGATCGCCTTGCCCGTACTGCTCGTTTTGATCGTACATATTGGCGCCGCCGTACTGGGGCTCTGCCTGGTACTGAGCCTGGCCCTGGCCTTGTTCGATCCACTGCGTGGGCTGCGAGAAGTCGCCGGAAACGTAGGGGTAGTAGACGCTCGCGACGTACGGCGGATAGTAGTACGGATAGAACGGAGAGCCGTAGATGAAGCCGGGGCCGAAGTAGAAGCCGACGCTCGCCGATCCGCAACAGCCATACCAGCCGTGATAGTGGCCGCCGTGATACCAGCCGTAGCCGTGGTAGTAGCCGCCATGGTAGTAGCCGCCGTGGTAATAACCGCCGTGATACCAGGCGCCGCCGTTATAGCCACCGTGGTAGCCGCCGCTCCAGCCGCTGCTGTGATTCGCGCCGCCGTAGCCGCCTCCCCAGCCGCCGCCACCACCGCCGCCCCAGCCGCCACCGCCGCCATGCACCCAACCGCCGCCTCGACCCGCGCTTGCCCCGGCGCTGATGCATAGCGCCACGAGCACGAGCAGGAGTCTGCACAATTCACGCGCTTTCATGATGCTTACCCCGGTAGCCGCTGACCGAAACGCTGACCGATAGCCGTCTGGCTTCATAGATTAGTTTAGGCGTCGGAAGCCCGTTTTTCCTGTGCGGGCGAACACGGCGCGCTACGGCTCGCGCCAGTCGTCCTGCCGCGCGATGATGGCCGCACCGATGAGTCCGCCGTCCTGCCGGAATGCGCCCGGAACGACGACGCGTTCGCGAAACTGCCGCAGCGTGCGCTTGCGCACGGCCGCGTCCAGCGCGTCGATCAATGGGGCCACATTTGAAAGGCCGCCGCAAACCGGGACGACCGAAGCGCCCGTGATATTGACCACGGCTGCGAGCGGTTCGCATACCAGCGCGAGCCACGCGCAAACGGTGCGCCGCGCGCGCTCGCCGCCTTGCTGCCAGTCGTCGAGAAGGGTGTGGCTGTCTTTCTGCTCGTCGTTCAGGAGTGCGTGGAGCCGTTCCAGACCGCGTGCCGCGCCGATGGTGTCGACGCATCCCACTCGCCCGCAGCCGCAACGCAATGCCATCACGGGCTCCGCGTGGCCCATGCCGTCGAAGTCGACGTGCGTGCTGACCGGCAGCCCGTGGCCCCACTCTCCCGCTATGCCGCTCGCGCCGCCCACCACGCGGCCGCCCACGACCAGCCCGCCGCCGACACCCGAGCCGAGGACCACGCCGAACACGACATCGTGGCCGGCACCCGCGCCCTCGACGGCCTCGGCCAACGCGAGGCAGTCCGCGTCGTTTGCAATGCGTATGCGCCGCTTGAGCCGGGAGGACAACTCCGCGCCGAGCACGCGGCCCGAGACACATGGGACGTTGGACGCGCAAATCACGCCGCTTGCGGGATCGATCGCGCCTGCCATCGAGATGACGAGAGGCGAGCGGGTCTCGCCAATATGCCGGGCCGCCAGGGCTTCGAGGGTCGCGCCGAACGCCTCCCAACTGTCGACGGGGGTCGGCACGCTTTCGACGAGGCGCACGCTGCGCGGACGGTCCGATACACCGAGCCTGATGTAGGAGCCGCCGATGTCCGCGACAAAGACGCGTGAGTGTTGCCCTTGTTCAACGCTGATGTCTGGCACCCTGGCTCCTCGTTAAGTGCATCGGCGACGCCGGCCTTTGGTTTCAGCGGGCGCGCACGAAATGATGCTCTATCTTCGCGCGCAACACGCCGTCGACGGCCGCGAGCCGTTCGCGCAGCCGGGCCGCCCGGCGTTCGGTCATGTCGCCAAATACGATTTTTTGCTCGAGCACGTCGCCGAAGCGGGTCACGGCCCATCGGTCGACGACCACCTGTTCGCCGTCGAGCACGCCGGCGGCGGTCGACACGACGCCGAGATCCAGACCGGACACCAGATGCACGGTGTGAGTGAGCGTGAAACCGGGGAGGCAGTGCGACAGGTCTTCACAGACGGTCGACGAGGAGGAGATATCTTGATGCATGGTGGCTCCGGATGAAGGTTGATCGAACCGGTGCCAGCCAGGCTGTTCCCGTTTCGTTGCCGTGAATCGGCCGCATCGCCTCGAGGGCTTCCACCTTGCCCGGGAGGGCAGGTTGGCGTCGGTCAGTCCGACTCTGGATGCTTTGCTGCTGCATGGTGTTTCTTGTTCGCTATTCCGAACGAGCTTTCATTATACCGAAATCAGGACGCCGGGCAAGAAGTGCGGCCACCCGGCTCTCCCGGCCCGCAAGCTACTTCCTGGGCACTGCGCCACGCGATTCGACCGCCCTGAGGAAATCGAAATCGGCGCCCTTGTCTGCCTGGGTCACGGTGTCGAGAAAGAGCTTGTGATAACCGCGGCTTGCCGTGGGCGCAGTCACCGGGTTCGCCTGCGCCCGGCGCCGCAGTTCGTCTTCGTCCACGAGCAGCGTAATCTCGCGGTTGGCCACGCTCAAGCGGATGCGGTCGCCGTTACGGACCTGCGCTAGCGGGCCGCCGATGGCGGCTTCCGGCGTGACGTGCAGCACGATGGTTCCGAATGCCGTGCCGCTCATGCGTCCGTCCGAAATCCGCACCATGTCCTTCACCCCGGCCCGCGCCAGCTTCTTCGGGATCGGGATGTAGCCGGCCTCGGGCATGCCCGGCGCGCCTTTGGGTCCGATGCGCTTGAGGACGATCACGTCGTCGGCGTGGACGTCGAGATCGTCGGAGTCGATGCGGTGCGCCATATCGGTCGCGTCCTCGAACACCACCGCGCGGCCCTCGTGCTCCATGAGCGCCGCCGAGGCGGCCGATTGCTTGATGACCGCGCCACCCGGCGCGAGATTGCCGCGCAACACGGCCAAGCCGCCCTGCGGGTAAATGGGCGCGGTGAGCGGCTTCACCACGTCCTGCGCGAAGCGCGGCCCGGCGCGCTCCATCTCCTCTCCGAGGGTGCGGCCGGTCACGGTCATGGCGTCGAGATGCAGCAAGGGCTTCAGTTCATGGAGCAGCGTGGCCATACCGCCCGCCCGATGAAAATCTTCCATGTAGTGCTCGCCGGACGGCTTCAGGTTGAGCAGCACCGGCGTTTCGCGGCCCATACGGTCCACGGCGTCCAGATCGATGTCGAAGCCCATGCGCCCGGCAATCGCTGCGAGATGCACGATGCCGTTGGTCGACCCGCCGATGGCCAGCAGCACCCGCAAGCCGTTTTCGAACGACTCGGCGCTGAGCACCTGGTCGATGGTGAGCCGCCGTCGCGCCATCTCCACGACTTGCGCGCCGGTCTGCTCGGCCACGCGCATGCGGTCCGAGCTCACCGCTGGAGGCGAGGCCCCGCCCGGCATCGTCATGCCCATGGCTTCCGCCACGCAAGCCATCGTGCTGGCCGTGCCCATGACGGCACAGGTGCCGACGCTCGGCACGAGGCGGTCGTTCACCTCGGCGATCTCATCCGCCGTGACTTCGCCCGCGCGAAACTTGCCCCAGTAGCGGCGGCAATCCGTACACGCGCCGACGCGCTCGCCGCGATGCGCGCCCGTCATCATCGACCCGGTAACGAGCTGAATGGCCGGAATGCCCGCCGACGCCGCGCCCATCAACTGGGCGGGCACCGTCTTGTCACAGCCGCCGATGAGCACGACCGCATCCATGGGCTGCGCGCGAATCATCTCCTCCGTATCCATCGACATGAGGTTGCGCATGAACATGCTGGTTGGCTGCGAAAAGCTTTCGTGGATGGAAATGGTCGGGAATTCCATCGGCAAGCCGCCCGCCAGCAGAATGCCGCGCTTGAGCGCCTCGAGAAGCTGAGGCGCGTTGCCATGGCACGGGTTGTACGCGCTGCCCGTGTTCGTGATGCCGATGACGGGTCGCGCCAGCGCGTCGTCGGTATATCCGGCGCCCTTGATGAAGGCCTTGCGAAGGAACAGCGAGAAGTCGGTGTCGCCGTAGTTCGTGAGTCCGCCGCGCATGCCCTGCGGATCATGGGGATCTTTTTCGTCGGGGGAGTGCTTATCGGACATAGCCACCATCCTCGGGTCGGTTCAATCAGCCTGGTCGAAGTTGCCGCCGCCGGTAAGGGTACTGCGAATTGCGCAATCAGCGCGGGGGAGAACGGCGTGACATGAGTGCCCACGATATTACAAAACGCCTTCGATGGCGGAATGAACTCAATGCGCGCAAACTCGGTCAGTCAAGGAACCGGACTTGCTCGCTGTATTCATTTCGGCCCACTGAAGCGAAATCATGTCGACGAAACCGACTCACCCCGCGACCCAGCCCCACGCTTCCAACGAAGCTTCCCGCGCGGCCCCCAGCGCGAAAGTGCCTGCGCATCCGCACGGCGCACCGGCCGCGCCCGCCTCGCCCGTTGGCAAGCATCCCGCACCGCCCTGCACGCTCGTGATCTTCGGCGCGGGCGGCGATCTGACCAAGCGCCTTTTGATGCCGGCGCTCTACAACCTCGCCGTCGACCGCCTGCTCGACGACGGCATGAAGATCATCGGCGTGAATCATGGCGAGCGCGAAACGAAGGCGTGGGTCGACGATCTGCACGCCGCGCTGGAGAAATTCGCCGCCGACAAGGCGAGTACCTTCCACGCCGGCAAGCTCGACGACGAGGCGTGGGACTGGGTCGCGCAGCGGCTCACCTACATGGCAGGCGAATTCGAGGACGACAGCGCGTTCGAGCGCCTCGCGCAGCAGCTGAACGGCAAGTCGCGCGGCAACGTCGTGTTCTACCTCGCCGTGGGCGCGCGCTTCTTCAAGCCGATTATCGAGCGTCTCGGCAAGGCGGGGCTGCTCGACGAGGGCAACGACAGCAACGGCGCGTTCCGCCGCATCGTGATCGAAAAGCCCTTCGGCGCCGATCTCGCTTCGGCGCGCGACTTGAACGAGCATGTGCTGCGCTTCGCGAGCGAATCGCAGGTCTATCGCATCGACCACTTCCTCGGCAAGGACACGGTGCAGAGCATACTCGCGCTGCGCTTCGCCAACGCCATGTTCGAGCCCGTCTGGCGGCGCGAGTACATCGACAGCGTGCAGATCACGGCTTCGGAAGTGATCGGCGTGGAAGGCCGCGGCAAGTTCTACGAGCAGACCGGCGCGTTTCGCGACATGGTGCCCAATCACCTGTTTCAGCTGCTCGGCATGGTCGCCATGGAGCCGCCCAACTCGTTCGACGCCGAAGCCGTGCGCAACAAGAAGGCCGACATCTTCGATGCGCTCAAGCCGCTCACGCCCGACGACGTGGTGTTCGGTCAATACGCGAAGGGCCCGGCGGGCGTGGGCTACCGCGAAGAACCGGACGTGGCGCAGGACAGCCGCACCGAAACCTATGCCGCCGCTCGCGTGCAGATCGACAACTGGCGCTGGGCGGCCGTGCCGTTCTATCTGCGCACCGGCAAGCGCCTCGCCGCGCGGCGCACGGAGATTTCGGTGCAGCTGAAGAGCGTGCCGTTTCTGCTCTTTCGCGACACGCCGGTCGATACGCTCACGCCCAACGTGCTGACGCTGCGCATCGATCCGTCGCATGGCACGAGCTTCGACTTCAACGTGAAGACGCCGGGGCCAGTCGTGCAGATCGGCCCGGTGCATTCGTCGTTCGACTACGACGACTTCTTCGCGGAGCGTGCCAATGTCGGCTACGAAACCCTGCTCTACGATTGCATGCTCGGCGACCAGACGCTCTTTCAACGCGCCGATGGCATTGAGGCGGCATGGTCGACGGTGGATGGCGTATTGCACCCGGAACTCGACGCCGCGCTTCCCGTGTACGAGTACGCCGCGGGCAGCGAAGGCCCGGCGCAGGCGGATGCACTGCTCGCGCGCGACGGCCGCGCGTGGCGCACCCTCGCGCCGGCGCCGGCGAAGAAGACGTGAACCAGACAGCCAAGGAGAACGTATGACCAAAATCGAAAAAGCGGTGAAGAAAAGCGCTGTGAAAAGCGCGGTAAGTGCAACGCACACCTCGAACGACATCGAAAATATTCTCGCGATCGACGTTGGCGGAACGGGCCTGAAGGCCGCGATCATCGACGCGAGCGGCGCAATGCGCACGCAGCGCGTGCGCGTGGCGACACCGCATCCGTGCCCGCCCGCCTTGCTGGTCGAAACGCTCGCGACGCTCGTCGGCCCGCTGCTCAAGCAGTATCCGGCGACCCACGTTTCGATCGGCTTTCCTGGTGTCGTGCGCAACAATCATGTGATCACGGCGCCGCATCTCGGCCCCGACGACTGGAACGACGTGCCGCTCGCGCAGATGCTCGGCGAGCGCCTGGGCATTGCGTCGGTGCGCATGATCAACGACGCGGAAATGCAGGGCCTCGCCGCGATCGAAGGGCAAGGCCTCGAATTCGTGATGACGCTCGGCACGGGGGTAGGCACGGCCATGTTCCGTGATGGCGAACTGATGCCGCACCTCGAACTCGCGCATCATCCGGTCAGCCGGAAGCGCGCCTACGACGAGTACATCGGCGACGCCGCGCGCAGCAAGGCGGGGAACAAGCGCTGGAACGCGCGCGTCGAGAAGATCATCGGCATACTCGACTCGCTCGTGCACTACGACAAGCTCTGGATAGGCGGCGGCAACGCGGCGCGCCTCACGTTCGATCTGCCGCCGAACGTGGCCACCGTGCCGAACGACCGCGGCATCGAAGGCGGCGCGCGCCTGTGGCATCCGCGTTCGGTGCGCGAAACACGGCAGTTGCCCGCGGCCACGCAGCGCGCAGGCAAATTCCGCTAGCGGGATCGTTCGAGGCTTAGGCGCGGGCCGCGCCGCTACCCTTGCGCGCTTGCCCGCCGCCATCCGCGAAGAGTTCGATCACGCGTTCGCGCAGCCAGCGATTGCCTTCGTCGTGCTGCACGCGCGCGTGCCAGAGCAAATGAATCGGCGCGGCGGGCAGCTTCATGGGCAGCGCGCTCAGGCTCAGCGAAAACGGCTTCGCCAGTTGCAGCGCCAGCCGCTCCGGCACCGTGGCGATCAGATCGGTGCGCTCGAGGATGTAGCCCACGCTCATGAAGTGCGGCACCGAGAGCCGCACCTGGCGCTTCACGCCGCGCCGTTTCAGCCATTCGTCGACCTGTCCGTGCCCCGTGCCCGCCGACACCACCACCAGATGCTCGGCCTCGCGCCAGGCCGCGAGCGTGAGCGGCGCATTCTCCAGCGGATGCCCGCGCCGGAAGAGGCAGACATAGCGCTGATCGAAGAGACGCCGCTGATAGAAGCCGCCTTTGAGTTGCGGCAGCAATCCGATGGCGAGATCGACCCGGCCGTCGGCCATCTCTTCGCTGAGATTGACGCCCGTATTGCGCACGGTGTTGAGCGCGACGCCCGGCGCTTCGCGCGCGAGGCGCTCGAGCAGCGCGGGCAGGAACACGACCTCGCCGATGTCGGTCATGCCGATCGTCATGGTGCGCGTGGCGCGCAACGGATCGAACCCGGTCACGGGATTGAGCGCGCCGTGCAGCGTGGCGAGTGCCTGCGCGACCGGCTCTGCGAGACGCAGCGCGAACGGCGTGGGCACCACGCCGCCCGGCCCGCGCACGAAGAGCGGATCGCCCAGCAGGCGGCGCAGCTTCGCGAGCGCGTTGCTCACGCCGGGCTGGCTCATGTTCATCTGCTCGGCCACGCTCGCCACGCGCCGCTCGCGCATGAGCCGATGAAAAAGCAGCAGCAGATTGAGATCGATGTCGCCCAGTTCCATTCATTCAATCCAGTGATGAAGCAGATTCCTTCCATTTTATTGTGGAATGAGAAGCGGCTGCCGAGAATACGGACACGGTGTGAGCGTGATGAAGCAGCGCCAGCCGACCCCACCTATATGAATATCGGAGACACAGTCATGAAATCACGTGATCTGAAGATTGCGATCGTCGGCGCTGGCATCGGCGGCCTCACACTGGCTCTCGCGCTGCGCGAGCATGGCATCGACGCGCAGCTCTTCGAGCAGACCGACGAGCTGCGCGAAGTGGGCGCGGCCGTCGCCCTCTCGGCCAACGCCACGCGCTTCTACGAGCGCATGGGCCTGCGCCCGGCCTTCGAGAAAGTCTGCGCGGAAGTGCCGGGCCTCGTCTATCGTGACGGCCGCAGTGGCGCGGTGATCGGCCACCATCGCGGCGCACCGGACTCCCGCGGGCAATTCGGCGGCTCGTACTGGGGCGTGCATCGCGCCGATCTGCAAGCGGTGCTGTCGGGCGCGGTCGGGCTCGAGCGCATCAAACTCAGCCATCGGCTCGTCGATCTCGCGCAGCAACCCGACCACGTGAGCCTGACGTTCGCCAACGGTGAACACGTCGATGCCGATCTCGTGATCGGGGCGGACGGCGCGCGCTCGGTCATCCGGCGCTGGATGCTGGGTTACGACGACGCGCTGTATTCGGGCTGCTCGGGCTTTCGCGGCGTGGTGGCCGCGGAGCGCACGGACCTGTTGCCCGATCCCGAGACCATTCAGTTCTGGGTCGGGCCGGGCGGCCATCTGCTGCACTATCCGATTGGCGACAAGGGCGACCAGAACTTCCTGCTGGTGGAGCGCCATCCGTCGCCGTGGCCGTCGCGCGAGTGGGTCATGCCTGCCCAGGAAGGCGAGCAACTGCGCCTTTTCAGGGACTGGCACCCGGCCGTCGTGCAGATGATCACCGCTGTGCCGATCAGCCAGCGCTGGGGGTTGTTCCACCGCCCGCCGCTCGGCCGCTGGAGCAAGGGCCGCATCACGTTGATCGGCGACGCCGCGCATGCGCTCGTGCCGCACCACGGCCAGGGCGCGAACCAGTCGATCGAGGATGCCGTGGTGCTGGCCGACCAGCTGGCGAAGGCGGGCTCGGGTAACTGGCGCGAAGCGCAGCAAGCCTACGAGCGCCTGCGCCGGGGCCGCACGCGCAAGGTGCAGTACGCTTCGATCACCACGGCGGACGTGCTGCATCTGCCCGACGGCCCCGCTGCGCAGGAACGCAACGCCCGGCTCGGCTCGCGCGAGGGCGTGCTCAATCATCTGGACTGGATCCACGATTTCGACGCGCTTGCCCAGGAGCCGAACGAGCGCCAAGGGGGAACGTGGCTTTAAGGGTGACCGGCAAGCTGCACAGTTAATGATCCGTTAATCTCGGCACGCTAGAATCGGCGCTTTCAACCGACCCTTTCTGAGCACGGAGCGCCCATGCAAATCGCTGCCGATTCGCGCTACGACCTCGTAGCGCGCCTGCTTCACTGGCTCGTCGTCGCACTCGTCGCGGCGCAGTTCGTGATCGGCTGGACCATGCCCGATGTGCACCGCGACACGCGCCCCGTCGGCGAAATTGCGTGGCACCTGGGCGTCGGCACGGCGCTCGTCGCCGCCATGGTGTGCCGTCTGCTCTGGCGCGCCACCCATCGCCCGCCGCCCGACGACCAGACGCCGTTCATGCGTGCCGTGGCAGCCCTCACCCATGCCGGCCTCTACGCACTGCTCATCGCGGTGCCCATGCTCGGCTGGATCAACGCGTCGTCGCGCGCGTGGGACGTCACGCTGTTCGGCGCCATTCCGCTGCCCGCGCTCTCCCCTGCGGGGTCGTCGTTCGGGCACGCCATGGGCGACGTCCACAGCGTGCTCGCGTGGGTGCTGTTCGCGTTCATTTGCCTGCATGTGGCCGCGGCGCTGTTTCATCGCTTTGTGCTCAAAGATCGCGTGCTGCAGCGCATGAAGCTTTAGTCGTTACTGGCCACGCCGCGGCGGGTCCGGCTCGGTCACGAAGCCGACCTTCGCGAGTCCCGCGGCGCTCGCCGCCGAGAGCTGCTTCGCGACACGCCCGTACGGCGTGGCGCGATCGGCCGAGAGCCGGATTTCAGGCTGCGGCGTGAGCCGCGCGGCTTCTACCAGCCGCGCCGATAGAGCGGACTCCTGAACAGGCTGCCCGTTCCAGCTCATGTGGCCAAGCGCATCGACGACGATGTCGACGTGCGGCGCGGCCAGGTCCTCACGCTGGCTGCTCGCGCGCGGCAACGCCAGCTGCGCAGCATGGTGCAGAACCGGCAGCGTCACCATGAAGATGACGAGCAGCACGAGCATCACGTCGATGAGCGGCGTCATGTTGATGTCGGCCGTCGGCATCGCTTCGTCTTCCAGATCGCGATCGTCGTTCATACCCGTTCCTTCATCGTCCCACGCGGCGCAGGCGCGCTGCCTGTGAGCAACAGCGCGTGTACGCCGTATGCGAAGCGGTTGAGCTGCGCGACGATATCGCGCGAAACACGCGCAAGCGCGTGATACCCAAGCACGGCGGGAATCGCCACGCACAGGCCGAGCGCCGTCATGATGAGCGCCTCGCCAACCGGCCCCGCGACGTGTTCGAGACTGGCGTCGCCACTCGCGCCGAGTGCGAGCAGCGCATGGTAGATGCCCCACACGGTGCCGAGGAGGCCGACAAAAGGCGCCGTGCTGCCGATCGAGGCAAGCAGGCCGAGACCGCGCTGAAGACGCGTCGAGCTCTCGTTCACCGAAGCCCTGAGGCTGCGCAGCAACCACTCGCTCAAGTCGACGCGCCCGCGATGCGCAGCGCCGCTCGCCCCGTGGTGCGCCAGCGCGCGCTGGCCTGCGCTGGCCAACTCGAAGAACGGCGTGCCCGCGGGCCCCAATGCATCGACGCCATCGTCGGCGTCGACGGCTTCCCGGAAGCGTCTTTGCGCGAAGCCCGAATGGCGGCGCAGACGCGCGAACTCGAACGCCTTCACTACGATCACCGACCACGACACGACCGACATCGCGATGAGCAGCGCCGCCACGAAGCGCGTCATTGGATCGCCCTGGGTCCACAGGTGCGCGATTCCATAGGTTGGCATGAGATCCTCCGTTTCATTCGCTGAGGGTGAACGTGAACGGCACGTCGGCACGCGCTGGCGCCGCCTTGCCGTCCTCGGCATAGGGCTGGCAGCGGCTCGCGAGCGCCGCGTCGCGCGCCGCTTCGTCGAGCCTCGCGTAGCCGCTGGTCGTCGCTACACGCGCGGCGACTACGTGGCCGTCCGCTGCGGTATCGACTTCGATGATGGCCGTGCCCGCCTCGGCGCGGCGCAAGGACTGCGCGGGGTAGTCGGGCTTCGTGAGCGCGCAATCCAGATGGGCGACGCGGCGCGGCACGTCCACGGCAGGTGCCTGAGCGACGGGCGCAGGTTGCGATCGCGGCTGCGGTCCAGCTATGCGCTCCGTCGGCGTCGCGGCTTCGGGGGCAGCATGTGCGGACGGTGGTGGCGTTAGCGGCGGCGGCGTGCGTGCAATGCTTTGCGCACGCACAGGCGCAGGTGGACGGGTTCTAGCCGACTGCACACGATTATTCTGGATTGCTTCGTGAGTGGGTCGGCTCGGCGAAGACGTTCGCGCAGGCGCTTCGTTCTTGTTCGACACAGGCGGAATCGGCGCGATCAGCACGGCGTCAACGACCCTCACGCGCACCGGCATCGCGTGCGACGCGGGCGCCTCCCATCGCGCCACCGCAATCAGCGCGGCATGCAGCGCGAGCACGCCCGCGACCACACCGGCGATTGCGGCACGCCGCCCGAACGGGTGCTGGCCGAACGCCGCAGGCTCACCGCGATCGAAGCGCGCAACGACCGACGCCATGTCGATTCTCCACTCAAAGCGCGAGCGAGTTCTGCCGGCTGCGGAACACGATCGGCCGCTCGTCGTCGCGCGTTGGCCGTCTTGCGAATTCCACGGCCTGCACGATGCGGTCGTGATGCGGCGACTTCCCGCACACCGGGTCGACCGCGGCGGCGTCGCCGGTCAGGAGGTAGGCCTGGCATCGGCAACCGCCATGATCGGCGTGACGCTCGTCGCAACTGCGGCAGGGGTCGCGCATCCAGCCATCGCCGCGAAACGTGTTGAACGCTTCGCTCTCGTACCAAATCTGCCGCAGCGGCACGTCGCGCACGTTCGGCAACACGAGGCCCGGCAACGAACGTGCCGCGTGGCAAGGCAACGCCGCGCCGTCGGGTGCCACGCCGAGAAACACGCTGCCCCAGCCGCTCATGCACGCTTTGGGCCGCTGTTCGAAGTAGTCGGGCACGACGAACAAAATGCGGCACCGATCGCCAATCCGGGCGCGATAGCGGTTCACGGTCTCCTCCGCTTCGCGAAGCTGCTCGGCGGTGGGCATCAACTGGTCGCGATTCAGCATGGCCCAGCCGTAATACTGCGTGTTCGCGAGCTCCAGATAGTCGGCGCCCAGTTCGAGCGCCATGTCGATGATCTGCGCGATGTGCGGCAGATTGAAACGATGCAGCACGCAGTTGAGGACCATGGGATAGCCATGCGCCTTCACGAGCCGCGCAACGTTGCGCTTCAGTTCGAACGTGCGCGTGCTCGTGAGAAAGTCGTTGAGTTCGCGTGTGGAATCCTGCATCGACACCTGAATATGATCGAGCCCGGCCGCCTTGAGCCTCTCGATGCGCTCAACGTTCAAGCCGATCCCGGACGTGATCAGGTTCGTATAGAAGCCAAGCTGGCGCGCATGCGCGACGAGCGCTTCCAGGTCGTCGCGCAGCAGCGGCTCGCCGCCGGAAAAGCCGATCTGCGCCGCGCCCAGTTCGCGAGCGGCGCTGATGGTCGCGCGCCATGTTTCGGTGTCGAGTTCTTCGCCGTGCCGCGAGAAGTCCACCGGGTTGTAGCAGAACGCGCAATGCAGCGGGCAGCGGTAAGTCAGCTCGGCGAGCAGCCAGAGCGGCTTGGGCAGGGGGGCAGGAGCGGTCGCCATGTCAGTCGAGCCAGCCGCGCAGCCGCGCGTGATCGAGAAAGCGATAGACGTCGGGCGCCAGCTCGGAGGTACTGAAAAGCCGCTCCAGCTCGCCGATGATCTCGTCGAGTTCATGCGCGCCGTCACAACGCGCGAGTATCTCGCCCGCGCTCGAATTGAGCTGCACCATCCCTTCGGGATAGAGCAGAACGTAGGCGTCCTGGGCCGCCTCCCACTGCAAGCGGTACATGCCGCGCAAGCGCGGGCGCAGCGGCACGCCGCTGCCTGCATCGGGCACTATCGGATTCATATGGGCCACGCCTTTTCGACTGCATCGAGGATCGACCAGAGAATGTCGAGCTTGAACTGCAGGATCTCCACCGCACGCTGCTGTTCGGCGGGCGTGCGGAAATGGCTCAGCGTCACTTCGAGCCCGTGTTCGACGTCGCGCTGCGCGAGCGGCACGCGGCTGCGAAAATACTGAAGGCCTTGCGGCTCGATCCACGGGTAATGCGAAGGCCAACCCGCGAGCCGGTCCAGATGAATCTGCGGTGCGAACATCTCGGTAAGCGACGAACACACACCCTCCTGCCACGGCGCGCGCCGCGCGAAATTCACGTAGGCATCGACCGCGAAGCGCACGCCGGGCAGCACGAGTCGTTGCGACCACATCGTGTCCGGATCGACGCCAACGGCATCGCCCAGGCGCACCCAGGCTTCGATGCCGCCTTCGTTCTCGCCTTGCCCGTCGTGGTCGGTCAGACGCTGGATCCAGCGGCGGCGCGTGGCACGGTCGGGGCAGTTCGAAAGAATCGCCGCATCCTTGAGCGGAATGTTGATCTGATAGTAAAAGCGGTTCGCGACCCACCCGCGGATCTGCGCGGGCGAGCAACGCCCGCCGTTGAGCATGCGGTTGAATGGATGGTGGATGTGATAGCGCGATTCGAGGGCACGAAGACGCGATTCGAATTCATTCGCAGTCCATGATATTTCGTGCGTGTTTTCAAGCTTGAGAGGTGCGTTCATCGTCATACCTGAAACTGCATACCGTCGTGGGCCACGTCGATGCCGTGTGCACGCAGTTGGGCGTGCTCGACGGAATGCGGGTCGAGAATCGGATTGGTGTTGTTGATATGCGTGAGCACCTTGCGCGTGCCGCGCGGCAACGTGTCGAGCCAGTCGATCATGCCCGGCCGGCCGTCGTCACCGCGCTGCGCGAGATGCCCCATGTCGACCGCGTGCTTCGTCGAGAGGCCGAGGTCGATCATTTCGGTGGTGGTCCAGAACGTGCCGTCCACGAGCACGAGGTCGGCTTGGCGCATGGTGCCGAGCACGTCGGTGCTCATCTGCGCCAGACCCGGCGCATAGAACGCACGCGTGCCCGCTGCGATATCCTCGATCAAGAGTGCGATATTGTCGCCCGGCGCGGATGCCTCGCGGCGTGGCGAATATGGCGGCGGCTTGCTCTCCACGGGCAGCGCGGTAAAACGCAGGCCGGCGCAAGCGGCAACCGTGAACGGCTCGCCCGGCGCGACCGTATGTGCCTCCACGCCGCAGTAGTGGCCGAGCAGCGGTACGAGCGGCAACCCGCTCGACAGATCGTCGAGCACCGGCGCACACGCATAGAGCAGCAACGGCGACGTGCGTTCGCGCAGCATCAGCAGGCCCGTTACGTGGTCGATCTGCGCGTCGGTCAGCACGACAGCCGCTAGCGCGCTATCGCGCGTTGCGCGAGCGGGCTGCAGATCGGAGTGCGAGCGCAACTGTGCAAGCAGATCCGGCGACGCATTGACGAGCACCCAGTCCGCGCCGTCGCCGCTCACAGCGATCGACGACTGCGTGCGCGGCAGCACATCGCTGCACGCCTGCCGCGCGCGGCGGCAATTCGCGCAGTTGCAGTTCCATTGCGGCAGGCCGCCGCCCGCGCCTGAACCCAGTATCCTGATCTTCATGATCGTTCTCGCTGCATGCCGCCCGCCACGCCCCGATAGCCGCGCGGGCGGCACGCTGCCGTGCGCTCAGCGGTTGGCGATATACATCGTGATTTCGAAGCCGAAACGCAAGTCGGTATAAGCGGGGGTCGTCCACTGCATGACATGTCTCCTTGTTTGAGATTGAGGCTGCATACCGCATCGAATGTGCGGCCAGTCTCTTTAAAGCAAGGGGCATGCCGGTGTGAGCCAGCGTTCGCTCGATGCGGCCAGTGCTGCCGGCGCGGGAAGGAGTGTTGCGTTTCGGAACACGGGTGCTACAGGATGCAACACCCGTGGGACAGAGGAGGAGACAGGAAGTGGCCTGGCCGCGCGCGCGAATGGCGCTTCAGGCGTCGCCCGAACCGCGACCGGGATCGGCAGCGGGCATCTTGCGGTAGATGGTATTGCGCGACACGCCCAACGCCCGCGCCGCAGCCGACACGTTGCCGCCATGGCGCGCGAGTGTGGCCGCGATCGTCGAGGCGGTCACGTCTTCAAGGCGCGCATCCTCCGGCACCAGCGGCTCCGCGCGGGCATGCGCCGGGGGCAATGCCTGGGTCTGGCCGCAGCAGCGCAGATCGTCGAAGAAGTCGTCGGGCAGGTGCTCGCGCCGGATCTGGCCGTCATCGTCGACCATGGCTGCGGCCGTGCGCAGCAGGTTGCCGAGCTGGCGGAAGTTGCCGGGCCACGCGCAGCGCTCGAACAGCGCCATCACCTCCGCTGCGACGCTGAGTGGCTGCACGTTGGTACGCCCGTGCGATTCCCGGTGCAAGAGCTTTTGAATCACGACCGCGAGATCCGTGCGGTCGCGCAGCGGCGGCAGCCGCACCACGAGGCCATTGAGCCGGTAATACAGGTCCTCGCGAAAACGGTTCTGCGCGATCATCTCTCGCAAGTCGCGGTGCGTCGCGCAGATGATCGAGATATCGACGGGGATGGTCTTCGTCGAGCCGAGCGGATTGACCATGCGCTCCTGCAGCACACGCAAGAGGCGCACTTGCAGCGGATACGGCATGTCGCCGATCTCGTCGAGAAACAGCGTGCCGCCGTTCGCCTGCAACAACTTGCCCACCGCGCCCTTGCGCCGCGCGCCGGTAAATGCACCCTCCTCGTAGCCGAACAGCTCCGATTCAATCAGCGTTTCCGGAATCGACGCGCAATTCACCGCCACGAACGGCTGGTCGCGGCGCGGCGAATCGTTGTGAATGGCCTGGGCGAGCAGCTCCTTGCCCGTGCCGGTTTCGCCGGTGACGAGAACCGGGATGTCCTTGCCGATCACCTTGCGCACCTTCGCGATCACGAGCGCCACTTGCGGATCGCCCGTGTCGAGGTAGCTCAGGCGCGAGAGGCCCATGGAAGGCGGCTGCGCCGTTGCATAGGCGGCCGGCTGCACAGCCGAGCCATGCACCGCAACGGGTCGGGCGCCTTCGGCCAACGTGGCGCGCCTGAACTGCACGCGCGCGCAAACCACCGCCCCGCTCGCCAGATTGAGCATGAAGTGCGATTCCAACCCCGCACGCATACTGTCGATCAGCTGCGCGCTGGTGGTCTGGAATAGCGACGAGAGCGTATGAGCGCGCAGCGCGGCGAGCGAGAGGCCGAGCTGAAACTGCGCGCTGCGGTTGGCCGAGAGAAAACGCCCGTCGCAGGTGAAGGCGGCGATGCCTTCCATGAGTGTGCCGAGGAATTCCGGGCGGCCATGAAACGAGACCTGCAGCGTCTCCTGAAAAGTCGTCGCAAACAAATGATTCTCAATCATTTGCACTGACATGCGCGCGAGCGCCATGGTGTGCTGGTGATAGCTGCGATGATCGCCCGTCACGTCCAGCACGCCGATCACGTCGCCGTATGGGTCGAAGATCGGCACGCTCGAGCAGGTGAGGAAGCGGTTCGCCGCGAGGTAATGCTGGTCGCCGTGCACGACCATCGCGCAGCGCTCGGCGAGCGCGGTGCCGATCGCGTTGGTGCCCTGGCGGTCCTCGGCCCAGTTGGCGCCCGGCCGCAGCGCGACCTTTTCGGCGCGCTGGAGGAAATCGTCGTCGCCGATCGAATGCAGGATCAAGCCTTCGGCATTGGTCAGCACGATCATGCTTTGCGTGTTGACGATCTGCTCGTGCAGCGTCTCCATGACAGGCGTGGCATGCATGCACAGCACGCGGTTCTGCTCGCGCTTGAGTTCGAGCCCCGCGCCCGAAAGCACGTCGTAATCCGGTCTCGCGCTCGCGCGCAGACCGAAGGTCTCCGAGCGCTCGTGTGCCTTCTGGATAGCCGGTGCGGGCCAGCCATTGGACATCTGGACCGCTTGCCCCGCGGCCATCTGTACGTCGTCGCGCATGCTCTCCTCCACGATTGGCCGGTACCTTGCCGGACACTTCGGTATTTCTCGGTGTCCTCTATTAGCAAGCTCCGGGCCATCCGGCCATCGAATCCAGCCAGCCGGTTTGCGCCGAACGCGCACGCGACGCGCAACACGCTGTGTAAGCGAATCGTATGCAACGCAACGTGCGTCGATCGAAACACGCGCCGCAGCGATTCGCCAGCCTGTGTATTACCGCAAATGGCCCGCGTGGAGGAATGCGGACTCACCCCGATGCGCGCATATGCAGCACATCCCTTCAATCCCATGCGTAATGCAGGCCCACCCAAAAACCGCGCGGCGCGCCTTGTCCGACGAATTGCTCGTTCACCGGATTCGCGCCGTCGAACGTGTGGCCGGGCCCGTTGAAGAAGTTCTGGCCCAGCACGCCGAAGCTCGCATAACGCTTGTCGAACAGGTTCGTCACGTTCGCGTAGACCTCCAGCCGCTTTGTGACGCGATAGCGCGTGTCGAGATCCACGAGCACATAGCCCGCGATCTTTCCATTGGCATCCTGATTGTTTTCGTCGCCTTGCGCATACACGCCGCTGCGCCATGTGATGTTCGTGCCGATGCTCCATTGCGCCGTGGCCGCGTAATCGAGCCGCAGCTTGACGGCATGCGCCGGAATGCCGGGCACGTGGTCGCCCGGCCGCACCGTGATGACGCCGTTCGCATCCGCCGACGAATTCGCGGAGCTTTGTTCGGTCCATGTCGAGCGGTAGGTCGCGTCCACGTAGCTGTAGTTCAGGCTGATGCCAACGGGGCCGAACGCCGTGTGACCCGCCAGCTCGACACCCTGGCGGCGCGTCTTGCCGACATTCTGAAAGTAGCCCTGCGTGCTGCCCGCCGCGCTCACGAACTCGATGTCGTTGGAGAGCGTGGTGCTGAATGCGGCGGCGCTCCACGTTGTCTGCGAGCCGATACGACCGCGCGCACCGGCCTCGAAAGTCTTCGAGACCACAGGCTGCAGCGCCGGATCGGCCACGAAGTCGTTCGGCAGCGAGCACGGCGCAGCGGGGTCCGCGCACGCAAGCTCGATTGCGGTGGGCGCGCGCATGCCTTCGTTGTAGGTCGCGTAGACCGTGACGGTGGGCAGCGGATTCCAGTTGAGCCCCACTGCGGGATTGAAGCGCGAGAACGTGTGATAGCCGTCGAGCAGCGGCTGCACGCCGCTTTCGTCTGCGATGCGCGCGCTCGCCCAGTCGTAGCGCCCCGACAGCGTGAGCGTCCATTGCGGCGTGAGCGTGAGCGTCTCGTTCAGGTAGAGGCCATAGTTAGCGTTGCGTGTTTTTGCATCGGTCTGCTGAACGAAATCGCCGATACCGACCGTCGCGCGGTCGGGCGTGAAGGCGGCATTCTGCGAAGACGAGACGTAGTGCGAGTTCGCGAAGTCCGCCGCCACGCCCGCAACGAGCTGGCTCCCGATGCCGCCCAGCTTGCCGAGCAGCGTCAGCTGCAGGCTCGCGCCAAAGCTGTCCGTCGTGACGATGGAATCGACGTTGCTGCCCTCCAGCGTATCGACGTTGCCGTCCGCGTCGATCGAGCCGTAATCGGTGTTGTTGTTGCTGCTCACGTTCTCGTTGCGCAGGTGCCGATAGTAAGCGTTGCCGCTCAACTCCACGTTGTCGTTGAAGAAGTGTTCGCCCGAGAGTGTGAGGTAGCCCACGCTGTTGCGGTTCAGGTCCGGAAACGTGTAGGCCTGTTTCGGGTTGTCCAGAAACGAGCGCGGAATGGTCTGGCCGCCGTATAGCTGGTTGTCCGCGCCGCCGCCCGAGATCGAGAGCGTCGTGTCGTCGTCGGTGTAGCGCAGCTTGCCGAATCCCTGGCGCACGCGGCTCGCGTTGTGGTCGGCCCAGCCGTTGTCGTTTGTGACGTTCGCGTTCGCGTAGTAGTCAACATGCGGCCCGAGCGTGCCGCCCTGCTCGAACTGCGCACTCTTGCGTCCCCATGAGCCGCCCGATAGATCGATGTCGCCGCCGGGGCTCGTGCGCCCGTTCTTCGTCGTGATCGCGATGGCGCCGCCCAGCGTGTTGAGGCCGTAGACAGGATTCGAGCCTGGAATGAGTTGGATCTTGTCGATCGCGCCGGTCGGTATCAGGTCCCAGTTCACCACGTCGCCAAACGGCTCGTTCACGCGCACGCCGTCGACGAACACCGACAATCCCTGAGGGGTGCCAAGCACCGGCGAGGCCGTGAAGCCGCGATAGTTCAGGTTCATCTGGAAAGGATTGCCTTGTGCGTCGGTCACACTCACGCCCGGCAGGTTCGCGGCGAAAAAGTCGGTCAGCGTTTCGCGGTGCTGTGTCGCGATGTCCTGCGCGTTCACGGTCTGCACGTTGGCCGGCACCTTCGCGAGCGGCGTACCGATGCCGAGCAGCGGCGTCGTGCCGACCACCACGACAGCGGGCAGAACGAGCGGGGCCGCCGTCGCGCTCGCCGCGCTGTTATCCGCTGCGCTCTGTGCCTGCGCGATGGCCAGCGTGGATGTACCGCAGCACAGCGCGCCCAGGGCGAGGCTCGTGCCGAGCGTCGCATACGCGCGCCTGGCGCCCACCGCCTTCTTTGGAATCAACTTTCGTCTCCATCTGTTTTTTTCGCGCTCGTGTAGCTCGACGCCGTAGCGTCGAGCGCCGACCGCTGCGCACACAACCGTCTCCTCTTTGCCGTGATCTAGCCAGGAACGTGCCAGCGTGCATCGGCACGCGCGATTGCGCGCAGCGTCCTTCGGCGCGACCGGCCCACTGTCACGTTCGCCAACACTTTTCGCGGCGGCCTGTACCGGAATGCAACACATCGGCCACGCACGGGGCACCTCGCCGGGAAGCCGGTCAACGGGCTGCATCGCCCGACACGCAACGCTTCGCGGCGAATGGCATACGACTTGCAAGAACGGCAGCGCACCCGGACCGGCCCCATCCCCCGCACATCCAGCCTGACCGCTTCCCGGCCGTGCATCGACAAATATTCAGGAGACGAAGATGAAGAGACGCTCGGCTGCGGCAAGCCGGCTTGCGACCTGCGCCATGGCCATCGCAGCGGCGATGTCCTTGAACGCGGGCCCAGTGGATGCCGCCTCGGACTATCCGCCCGTGACCTATGACCGCCTGACCCGCGCGCAAAGCGACCCGGGCTGGCTCACGTACTACCGCAGCTACAACGGCCAGTCGCACTCGCCGCTCAAGCAGATCGACGCGTCGAACGTCGGCGAGCTCAAACAGGCGTGGAGCTACCAGTTCCCCGCCGAACTGAAGCAGGGTTTCGAGGCGACGCCCATCGTCAACGGCAACTATCTCTTCGTCAGTACGCCGAAAGACAACGTCTACGCCTTCGATGCAAAGACGGGTACGCAACTCTGGAAATACGAGCCGAAGCTCGGCGCGGAGTCGTTCAAGACCGCGTGCTGCGACGTGGTGAACCGCGGCGTGGCGCTGTACGGCAAGAACGTCTATATCGCCATGCTGAGCGGCGAAATCGCCGCACTCGACGCGAAGACCGGCGACGTGGTCTGGAAGAAGCAGATGTTCGAACCGGGCCTCGGCTACGCGTTCTCGCTCGCGCCGCTTGCGCTCGACGGCTCGATCGTCGTGGGCACCTCGGGCGGCGAATACGGCATTCGCGGCTATATCGCCGCGCTGAACCCCGACGACGGCGCGATCGTGTGGAAGCGCTACACCATTCCGGGCTCAGGCGAAAAAGGCGCGGAGACCTGGCCCGACGGCATTCAGGCGCACGGCGGCGGCGCCGCGTGGCTAACCGGCACCTACGACGCCGCGAGCCGCACGCTGTACTGGGGCGTGGGCAACCCCGGCCCGTGGCTCGCCGCGCTGCGCCCCGGAGACAATCTGTACTCCGATTCACTACTCGCGCTCGACCCGAAGAACGGCAAGCTCAAATGGCATTACCAGTACACGAGCAACGACACATGGGACTATGACGGCGTCAACACGCCGATCCTCGCGAACATCCAGTACAAGGGCAAGGATTACGACGCCATCATCCACGCCGACCGCAACGGCTTCTTCCACGCCATCGACCGCCAAACGGGCAAGCTGATCTACGCGGAGCCATTCGTGAAGGCGAGCTCGGTCACGGGCTACACGGACGACGGCAAGCCGATTCAGGACCCGTCGAAATACCCGAAGGCCGGCACGACCATCGATACCTGCCCGAGCTTTCTGGGCGGCAAGAACTGGTGGTCGGTGTCCTACGATCCGGAGCGGCACATTGCCGTGGTGCCTTCGCTGCACGCGTGCATGAGCCTCTCGGGCAAGTCGGTGAGCTATATGGAAGGTCTCCCCTATCTCGGCGAAGGCTTCGAAATCAAGCCTGAACCGGGCAGCGAAGGCTATGGCGAGCTGCAGGCCATCGACGTGAACACCGGCAAGAAGCTCTGGGGCCACTGGAGCAAGATGCCCTGGAACGGCGGCGTGGCGACCACAGCCAGCGGTCTCGCGTTCAGCGGCTCGCTCGACGGCCATCTCTATGCGTTCGACGTCGCGACCGGCAGGGTGCTCTGGGAAAGCCCGCAGCTCGCGAGCGGCATCATCGCGCAGCCTTCCGTGTTCGAAGTCGACGGCAAGGAGTATGTCGCCGTGCTTGCGGGCTACGGCGGCGCGAATCCGATTTGGGGCGGCCCGATGGCCGATGTGGCAAAGGATGTCCCGCGCGGCGGCACGCTCTACGTGTTCGCACTGGACCGGGGCTGAACCTGGGCTGAACGACGTTCTCGCCTTTCGCCGCACGCTTGTGCGCAAGCCACCGCGCTTGCGTGCGGCCCCGACTTCACTGGAACACACGATCATGACTATCCGGATCACCTGGCTCGCCGTGGCCGCCGCGCTCGCGGCAGGCGGCGCGCATACCAGCGCCCATGCGGCGGCGAACGCCGTGCGTGTCTGCACGTTGCCGGGCAGCCCCACGGCCGCGCTCGACCAGGCCGTCGCGCGCGCCGTGCTGAAAACCGCTGGCGTGGTTGCGACGTTCGTCACCCACGGCATCGACGACGATGGGGGCGACGACGGCATCTCGGCGCACGAACTCGCCAGCGCGCTGGGCCGCGACTGCGATCTCGTTGCGGGCTTCCCGCGCTCGAGCGTCGCCGATGCGTCGGGTTCGCAGATGATTTTCTCGCAAGGCTACTTGCGCTCGGGCTATGTCAGCGTCACGCTACGCCACCCGCGCGCCGCCACGCCCGCTGCCGACGGCAAGGAAACGGTCGCGGCGACCTGGTCGAGCCCGTCGCAACTCATCGCCGTGCAGGAGAAGAACGCGCGCTTCGACCTGGAGAACACCTCCGAACTGACCGTCGACGCGGTCGCGAAAGGGCGCGCGCAGCGCGCGATCGTCTGGTATCCGGCCGTCGTGGCTTACCAGGGCGCGCATCCGCAGCATCAATTCGCGGTCGCGGCGACGGCCTCGCCGTATGCCGACTGGCATCTCGTGTTCGCTTCCGGGGCCGGCATGCGTGCGCTGCAATCGCGCATCGACGACGCCCTTGCACGCATGAACGAAGACGGCCGTCTCGCCGCACTCACGCGCGGCTGGACGCTGCCGGATAGCGCCGCGAGCGAGGCGCATTCGAGTGCGCCATCGCTCGAAAGCACGAAAGCCTCGTATGGGCGCAGCGCCATGCACGGCCCAGGCGCCATCATCAAGGTCGCTGCAACGACTGGCGGCAACGCGCCCGCATTCGATCACGAACAGGTCGAGCACGGCCAGCATCTTTATTCGGAATCCTGTGCGAAATGCCACGGCGCGCAACTCGAGGGCATTACAGCGCCCGCGCTGAGCGGCCCGGCCTTCGCCCCGGCTGCGAATTCGCATTTGACCATCGGCGGCATCTATCAGTACATGTCGACCAACATGCCGGCCGACCGCCCGGGCAAGATGACCGATCAGGAGTACGCCGATTTGATGGCCTTCCTGCTCTACACGAACGGCTATGACACGGGCGATGCGAAGCTCACTTCCGAAGCCGCGCAATTGTCGACCACGCCGCTCAACGCCGGACCGCGCCACTAACGCAACTCAGGAAACCAGCATGATCTCCCGCAATCGCAGAACCTTCATCCTTCACACCGCCGGTCTTTGCGCCGCGCTCGCCACGGCCGGGCGCGCACTCGCGGGCCCCGCCCTCGTCGACGAGAACGACACCACCGCGAAGTCGCTGGGCTACCGCGCCAAAGCCAGTAGCGTCGACGCAGGCAAGTTTCCGAAGTACGCAGCGGGGCAGCGCTGCGCGAGTTGCCGCTTCTATGCGGGCGCGGCGGCCGACGCCTCGGGCGCGTGCCCGATGTTCCCGGGCAAGGCAGTGGCCGCCGACGGCTGGTGCAACGTCTACGCCCCACGGGCCTGAGTGCCCGCCACCACGCGCGCTCACAGCGCCATGCCGCCGTCGATGGTGAGGCTCGACCCCGTCATATAGCCGGACTCCTTGCGCGCGAGCCACGCAACGAGCCCGGCAATCTCGTCCGGGTCCGCCGCGCGCTTGAGCGGAATGAGCGGTTTAATTACCTCGATGTGCTCGGCGGTCATGTCGGTGATCGTCGGCCCCGGCTGGATATTGTTCACCGTGATGCCGCGGCTCGCGAGATCCACGGCCGCGCCCTTCACCATGACGGCAACGGCGGCCTTCGTCATCGAGTACACGCTCGAACCCGGATGGCCGCTGCGCACCGCCGTGTTGCTGCCGATCGAGATGATGCGGCCACCTTCGGTCAGTTGCGCGGCGGCGGCCTGAATGGCGAGAAAGACCCCGCGCACGTTGATGCTGAGCATGCGATCGAGATCCTCGACGCTCACGGTCGCGATGTCGCCGAGCATGAGGATGCCCGCGTTGACGACTGCGATGTCCAGTTTGCCGAAGCGCTCCACGGTCTGCGCGACGGCGGCGCGGATGGCGGCCGGATCGGCGCTATCGGCGTGAATGGCCATGCCTGCGCGGCCTGCGGCTTCGATTGCGGCAACGGTTTCAGCCGCGCGCTGCGGCGCCGAAACGTAGGTCAGTGCGACATCGGCGCCTTCCTGCGCCAGGCGTCGGGCTGCCGCCGCGCCAATGCCTCGCGAACCGCCGAATACGAGCGCTGTTTTTCCCTCGAGTGCCACAGTCGTTTCCATTTGTTTCTCCTTTATTGACAGATCAGTCCATAACACAGCAAAAATAAACCGCGCAGCATGGCTTGCGCGGTTCGACGCGTAACGGTTCAGCTCAGATTAGCGTGCCCTGTAGCGGTCTATGGCGAAGCGCGCCAGGGCGCGCAGGCTCTTCGCATCGCTGCCGGCTCGCGCGGCGAGTTGTATGCCCTGCATGGTCATCAACATAAAGGCGGCGGCCTGGCGCGCGTCGAGGTCAGGGTCGATTTCGCCGCACGCCTGGCCCTCACGAATACGCTCCACGAGACACTTCGAGAGACGCGGGGCGACCTTGTTGCGCAGCGCCACGAGTTCCGGGTCTGCCGCGCCGAATTCGCTCATGGCCACGACGCCCATGCAGCCTAACGCGCGCTCGTCCTCGTCGTCGGCAACGAGACCCAGCAAGAGCGCCTCGATACCGCCCAGCGGCGACGCGCTGCCATTCAGGCGCGCGATATGCCCTGCCGTGCTTTCGCCTTGATAGCGCTCCAGCGCTTCGAGGTAAAGCTTGCGCTTGTCGCCGAACGCGTTATAGAGGCTCTGCCGCCCGATATCCATCGCGGCGAGCAGGTCCTCTGTGGATGTCGAGGCATAGCCCTTCGCCCAGAACACGCGCAGTGCGCGCCCCAATGCCTCGTCCCGATCGAATTCTCTAGGTCTGACCATGACGCGAGAATAGAGTTTGCGGACTGATCTGTCAATAACCGGCGGAATCCATGCAATATGCAGATACGAACGATCGGCCGTGGACTCCCACGGCCAGCGGATGCCGAACGGCCACGCAAAGCGAGGTCAGACGCCGCGCGGCCGAAGTCGAGGCGGCGTTGATCTTGTGCGGCCATACGCATCTCGCGCGCACGATGCAGCTGGCCGACGGCCGCCTCATCGTAAACCCAGGCAGCGTCGGCCTGCCCGCATACGAAGACACGCATCCGTTTGCGCATCGTATGGAAACGGGGACGCCGCATGCGCGCTACGCGAGCGTCACCCGTACCGCGCGCGGCTGGGACGTGGAGTTTCGCGCCGTGGAGTACGACGGGCACGCGGCGGCCGAACGTGCGGCCGCCAATGGCCGGCCCGACTGGGCAGCGGCGCTTCGCACCGGTTATTGCTGATCGTTTTTGCCGATGCTGGGCGCCGCGCATCGGCAGACTACACCGTCACCACGATCTTGCCGAACTGCCCATTGGTTTCGAGGTAGCGGTGTGCATCCACAATCTGGTCGAACGTGAACGTGCGATCGATGACGGGCTTGAGCGCGCCGCTTTCGAGTCCCTTTAGCACGTATTCCACCGCGGCCTTGCGGCGCTCTGCGTCGCCGCTGGTGAGCCAGATGTTGTGGGCCTTCACGCTCACGACCTTCGCGATCATCTCCAGCACGGGCAGCGTCGTGGCACGTTCATCGAGCGCGCCGTAGAGATACGCGATCCCCTGGAAAGACAGCGCCGAGATCAGCTTCGCGAAGTTCGGGCCACCGACCGGATCGAAAACGACACGCGCCCCCTTGCCGCCGGTGATGCGCATGATTTCGTCCAGCAGATCCGTCTCGTCGGTCACGACCACGTGCGCCGCGCCTGCGTCGAGCAACGGCTGTTTCTTGGCGGCGTGACGCGTGACTGCGATCGACGTCGCACCGGCGTAGTTCGCGATCTGGATCGCCGCGAGTCCGACGCTGCTCGACGCGGCCGGCACGACGACGTAATCGCCGGCGCCCACCTTCGCATCTTCGATCAGCGCGCCGTATGCGGTGACGAACATCATCCACACCGACGCGGCCTCAGCGAACGAAAGCGATTCAGGATGCCTGACGACCGCATAGTCCGGCACGACAATCCTATCTCCGTACGTGAAGTATTGATTCATCGAAAACGACGGGATCACGTTGACCTTGTCTCCCGGTGCGATGCCGACTACTCCCTCGCCCACGGCGTCGACGATGCCGGCCGCTTCGTACCCGAGTCCTGCCGGAAAGCGCACGGGTTCGATGTACTGGTCGGCGCGCCACATCGACTCCGCGCGATTCAGACCAATGGCTTTCACGTCGATGCGAACTTCGCCCTGGCCGGGGGCGCGTACCGGTTCGTCCACGAATTGCAGTACTTCCGGGCCACCTGCTTGTGCAAACCTGACTGTGCGTGACATGACTGACTCCTGCTTCGATTGATAAGGACGTAATGGGCGCATCACAGGCTCACCGCGGCCTGCGAGTTCGACTGATGAATCGGGAAATCCGGGTCATGCTTTTCGTCGCTGCCCCGGAATGCTGCGCGCACATAGGGCGTAAGCGGCAGTTTGTGCTTCAGACGATACGGCAAGTTCGGGTTTGACGAGAAATGCCTGCCAAACGCCACGAGATCCGCGTCGCCCGACGCCACGATCGCTTCGGCGCGACGCCGTCTGCCGGACAATCGGCGGGCGCACGGCGGCGCAATGCTCGTTGCGCCGCGTCCGCATCGTGCCGTCCGTTCCGGGCGGCCCGCACTACAGCATTTTCGAAGTGCTTTGAGCCACGCGCTGGGCCGCTGCCGCGCCTCACGCCGCGCCGATATGCGGCTGCAGCGCCTTGAGCCAGCACGCCACCACCACCGCCCCGCCATCGGGCGTCCCGATCGCCCGCGCGCCGAGATAGCTTGCCCGGCCCGCGCGCGGCGTCATTTGCGCCGTGCTTTTCGCACCGGACTCCGCGGCGCTCACCGCCTGCGCCCACGCCTCGCCCACAGGGCGCGCCGACTTTAAGGCGCTTTCCAACGCATCGACGGCGGGTACGAGCGCATCGAGCATCGTGCGGTCGCCGGGTTTCGCGCCGCCCAGTTCGCTGATCGCCTGAGCCGCAGCGCGCATGGCTGCCGCCCAATCCAGCGCGCCGGGCTGCGCTTGCTCGCCGAGCGTGCGCGAGGCGCGCAACAGCGCCGTTGCGTAGAACGGCCCGGAACTGCCTGCTATCGCACGGCGCAATGCCGTGCCGAGCGCGGCGAGCGCGCTGCCCGGCGAGCCGAGCGCGCCCGGGGGTAGGGCGAGCATGGCCTGCGCGGCGCGCTGCATGCTCGCGCCCAGATCGCCGTCGCCGGCTCGGGAATCGAGGTCCGTAAAAATCGCTTCGTTCTCGATCAATGCGTGCGCAACGGCATCGAGCGCCGGCTTCAGACGCTGCGCCCATGCAACGCTCGCCGCGTCCGCAGGCGTCGCGCCCAACTCGGCGCCCGCATCGGCTGCCGAAAACGCCGGCTCGATGCGGATTCGCCGGTTGACCGTGCCGACGCCGGGCCACGCGCGCGCTTCGGTGGCGGCGTCGAGCAGCGCCAGCTTCGCATCGTCGAGCCGCAGCACGGAGATCGAACAGCCCGGCATGTCGAGCGCCGAGAGAAACGTGCCGGTCCATGCCCGCTCGACGGTCACGTGACGGCGATTCAGGCTCTCGAATGCATCGCGCATGATGATCGCCAGCTCCATCGCCGGTGTCGCGCCCAGTCCGTTCACGAGCAGCGCCACGCGCTCGCCGCCTTTCAACGCCAGGTCTTCGACGATGTTGGCGAGCAGCGTTTCCGTCAATTCGCCCGCCGCCATCGGCACCGTGCGCTCCACGCCTTTCTCGCCGTGGATGCCCATGCCGAGTTCGATCTCGTCGTCGGCGAGGCGAAAGCCGGCTTGCTGAGCGCCGGGCAGCGTGCAGCCATCGAGCGCCACGCCCATCGTGCCGAGATTCTCGGCCACGCCGCGCGCAATCGCGGCCACGAGGCCCAGCGCGTCGCCCCGCGCCGCCGCCGCGCCCGCGATCTTGTGCACGAGCACCGTCCCCGCAATGCCGCGCCGCTGATTGCGCTCCGTATGCCCGCGCAGCGACACGTCGTCGGCCACGATGACGATTTCGACCGGAATACCCTCGGCTCGCGCCAGTTCGGCCGCGAGGCCGAAATTGAGCCGGTCCCCCGTGTAGTTCTTCACGATGAGCAGCGCGCCGTTCGGACCCGCGCTCGCGCGAATTGCGGCCAGCACGGCGTCGGTGGAGGGCGACGTGAACACTTCGCCGCACACGGCGGCGGTGAGCATGCCTTGTCCGACGTAACCGCCATGCGCGGGCTCGTGGCCGCTGCCGCCACCCGAAATCACGGCGACGTTGCGCTCGGCCGGGCTGGGCAGTGGGTTGCGAACGAGCACGTTTTCGTTGCCGAGCACGGCGACATGCGGCGCAGTACGCGCAATGCCCTCGAGCATTTCGTGCACCACTGACGACGGATCGTTGACGAGTTTCTTCATGAGAGTCCCTTGAACGAGTAACCGGGGGCAAAAACCAGGGGTAGAAGCGAGGGGCAAAACGACGGGACCGTGCGCGCTCCCTTCACGCCAATGAACGTATTGAAGCACGGGCATCGAATGCGTTCCGGATGCCTGCCCCACACGTAGCGCCAGCATCCAGGCCTCTAGGTAAAAACACCCATCAAAGAGGCACGCGGAATACCCGTTATTCAGACAGTATCGACCGATCACGGACTTGCCGTGCCTTCGCGGTCTGCATGCCTGGAACACATGGCCCCTCTGCCCGCCTCCCGCGCTGATGCGGGTGCATTCACCAGTAACCTGCCCACTCCGGCCGAGCAACGCGGCGCGAGTGGCGATGTGCCGAATCGCGTTGCGTGGCGATGAACGTAGAACTATCCGGAACCCCTCCACAGGCCCCGTCCCGCGCGCCCGGCAAGGGCGTCGCCGTAGCGCTGGCCGTGGCGCTGATCGTCTGCGTGGCAATCGGCGCGATACTGAGCGCGAACTGTCGCGCGGCACGGCCGACTCGCGGCTTCGCCAGGAACTGAACACCACGTCGGAACTCGAAGCCCTGCTCACGCTGCACATCGCGGCGAATACGGACTTCCTCAAAGGCGTGGGCACGGCGGGCTATACGTCGCGCGCGTGGCCGATCAAGCGGGCCGCAGTCGTGGCCGGTACTTACGACCGGCTCGAGCACGACTTTGCCGGCGCGCCGCGCAACGAGCGCACGATCCGCGAGTTGCGGCAGTTGAGCGCCATCTGGCCCGAGCAGCTCGACGCGGCCGCGCGCAATATCGCGCTCGCAGACGCGGGCGCGAGGCTCGACCCCGCCCTGATGCAGCGCGCGAACGAAACGCTCAGCTCCATCATGTCGCTGCTCACCGAGCTGCGCTCCGAGCAGCGCGAGCAGATCAAGGTCGTGCAGTTCAGCGCGCAGGCGCAGCTCGCGCGGCAAAAGATCTCGCTGATCGGCACGGCGACAGCCGGCGCATTGCTGTTGCTCTTCACGTTGTTTACGAGCCACCGCACCGCGCTTTCCCGCAGCGCCGCGAAGATCGTCGCGCTCGAGGCCGAGCGGCGCTTTCGCGAGTACTTCGAGCAGCATCCGGTTGCGATGCTCATTTTCGATGTGCGCTCCTACGCGATCCTCACCGCCAACGCCGCGGCCCAGCGCCAATACGGCGCGAGCCTTCAACAACTCAGAGCCATGTCGGTCGAGCAACTCCGCCTGCAGGCCGAAACCGGTGCGTTCCGCCGCGATCTGCACGGCTACGTCAATTCCGGGGCGCAAAGCGGAGCAGGCGGCGTGCGCCGGCACGTGCGCATCGACGGAGAAGTGATCCACGTCGATATCGCCTGGCATCTGCTGGACTATGCGGGTCAGGACGCGTGTTTCATCACTGCGCACGACGTCACCGCGCACGAACAGGCGAGAGAGCATTTGCGCATTCGCAGCCGGGCGCTGGAGGCTTCGAGAAACGCTGTGATCATTTCGCAAAAGGTCGATGGCGAAAGCATCATTACGTACGCCAACGCGGCGTTCGAGCGCATCACCGGCCGCGCCGTGTCTACAGCGAATGGCGCCGGGCACTGGGACATGCTCGATTGCGATAAAGCGTGCGCCGATGCCAATATCGTTCGCAGTGCCATGCAATCGGAGCGCGAAGGAGAGGGTCTGCTCAAATGCTGCCGGCCCGACGGCTCGCCCTACTGGATCGAGCTGCATGTCGCGCCGGTTCTCGACGAGCGCAATCGCCCCACGCACTGCGTGACCGTGTTCAACGACGTTTCCGAGCGCATCCGCTATCAGGAGCAGTTGCGCCTGCAGGCCAACGAGGACTCGCTCACGCATCTGCCGAACCGGCTCGGCCTCAAGGCGCGATTGCGCGAACTGGTCCGCACGGCGCTCGACGCGCAGCAGAAGTTCGCGCTGGTGTTCATCGACCTCGACAACTTCAAGGAGATCAACGACTCGCTCGGCCATACCGCGGGCGACGAGGTATTGTGCGAAGTCGCGCGCCGCCTTTCCGCCAATATCGCCCAGGGCGAAATGGTTTCCCGCTATGCGGGCGACGAGTTCGTCGCCGTGCTGTACGGCCGGGGCAGCGTCGATCACTTCGTCGCCGCAGCGGCAAGCATGCAGGAATCCTTGACACATGGCCTGCTGATCGGCAACAAGGTCATCGTGCCGCTCGCCTGTGTCGGCCTCGCCGTGTTCCCCGATCATTCGAGCGATCCCGACTCGCTGCTCAAGTACGCCGACTCCGCCATGTACCGCGCCAAGTCGATGGGACCCGGCAGCATGCAGGTATTCGACATGGCTATCGCCATGCAGAACCTGGAGCGGGCGAGCCTCGCGCAGGCGTTGCGGCTAGCCGTGGCGTCGCGCGCGTTTGCCGTTGCGTGGCAGCCGAGAGTCAACCCGAGGACAGGCGAGACGATGGGTTTCGAGGCGCTCGTTCGCTGGCACGACGCAGAGCGCGGCCAGGTGAGCCCGGCGCTGTTCGTGCCGCTCGCCGAGGAAAACGGCCTGATCGTGCAGATCGGCGAGTTCGTGTTCGAGGAGGCCTGCCGCCAGGCCCGCGAGTGGGCGCGCGAGCACCCGGACATCGTGGTTTCGGTCAACGTTTCGCCGGTCCAGTTCGTGCGAGCGGACTTGCCCGCGATGATGGCGCAAACGCTGGCGCGTACCGGCGTGAGCCCGCGCAATATCGAGCTGGAAATCACCGAAGGCGTGCTCATGGCGCCCCGTTCGCTCGCCACGCTGCGTGCCCTTCGCGAGATGGGGCTCTCGGTCGCCATCGACGACTTCGGCTCGGGCTATTCGAGCCTCGGCTATATTCGCAGCTTCATGCCCGATCGCCTCAAGCTCGACATGTCGTTCGTGAAGGGCATTGGCCACTCGCGCGCGGACGAGGTCATCGTGAAGGCTGTGCTCGCGCTCGGCCATACGCTCGGCATGCGCGTGGTAGCGGAGGGCGTGGAAACGCTGCGGCAACTGGAATTCCTGATCGAGAACGGCTGTAACGAGGCACAGGGCTACTGGTTCTCTCGCCCTGTGGACGCAGCGAGCGCGCAGTCTTATCTGGAAGGGAGCCATGCGGCCGGCGTTCACCAGCGCTAACCTGCTCAGATGGCTCACCGGGCCGCGCGCGATTTTCTATGGCAGCCTCGCGGTCGCCTTCATCATGGCGTCGCTCTGTGCGACGGTGCTCTACGAGAGCCGCCACGACGCCCTGGAGCGCGCCCGGGAGAACTCGCGCAACGTTGCGCTCATCGCCCAACGCGACATCGAGCGCAACCTCGAGCTTTACGAGCTCTCGCTGCAAGCCGTGGTCGACGGCATCGGCCGGCCCGACGTCATGGCGCTGCCCGCGCCGCTGCGCAGCCAGCTGTTGTTCGACCACGCCATCACCGCGGAATATCTGGGCTCGATACTCGTGCTCGACGAAACGGGCAACGTCGTCATGAATTCGGCCACCGGCGCGCCGCTCAACGCCAATTTCGCCGACCGCGACTACTTTACGGCGCAGCGCGACAATCCCCATGCCGGACTCTACATCAGTGCGCCCTACCATTCGCGCCTGCGCAACGGCTCGCCCAGCATTGCGCTGAGCCGCAGGCTTTCGCATCCCGACGGGTCGTTCGCCGGCATCGTCATGATCGCCATTAACCTCGAGTATTTTCACCAGCTGTTTGCCGGGCTCTCGCTCGGCCGCCACGGGGCGATTTCGCTGATCGCGCAGGACGGCACCATGATCATGCGCCAGCCCTATGATCCGGCCGTGGTGGGACGCAACATCCGCAACGCAAGTACCTTCCGCCACTTTCTGGCTGCGAAGGAAGGCAGTTTCTCGGACACGTCGTCGATAGACGGCGTGCGGCGGATGTACTTCTTCCGCAATTTCCCGCGCCAGCCGCTCATCATCATGGTGGCGGAGGCCGAACCCGATATCTACGCCGCGTGGCGGCGGCGCGCGCTGACCATCGGCGCGCTCATGGGCACCTTCGCCATCGGCTTCGTCGGCCTCTCATTCATGCTCGCCACGCAGTTGCGGCGCAGGATGCGTGCCGAGTCGGAACTGCAGCTGCTCGCACGCACCGACAGCCTCACGGGCCTGAGCAATCGCCGCACGCTCGGCGAAATCCTCGAACAGGAGTGGCGGCGCGCCAGACGAGCGCGCAGCGTGTTCTCGCTGCTGTTCGTCGATATCGACCGCTTCAAGGCCTATAACGACCAGTACGGGCATCAGGCCGGCGACGACGCGCTCGCCGCCGTGGCGCGCTGCATCGGCGAAAACATCCGCCGGCCCGCGGACACCGCCGCACGCTACGGCGGCGAAGAGTTCATCGTCGTGCTGCCCGATACGCTGCTGGACGGCGCCTGCGCGATCGCCGAGCAAATCCGCCATGCGATCAGCGAACTCGCGATCGAGCATGCGGGCAGCGAGTACGGGCGCGTCACAGCAAGCATCGGCTACGCAAGCTGGTCGCCGGATCGGGATGTCGATGTCACGCAGGTCATCCAGGCGGCGGATCAGGCGCTGTACGATGCGAAAGCGCGCGGCCGCAACCGCGTCGCCATGTGTGGCGCTTGACCCGCGCGGCTACGGGGTGACGACACTACCGGAAGCGGCGCCTGCGTGCTCGGCCGGGCGCGCGTCCTGCCCGCCTCCCAGCGCCACATAGAGCGAAGCGCCGTTTTGCAGCGCCGCAGCGCGTAGCTGGATCAGTTGCTGTTGCGCCGCGAACAGGCTGCGCTTCGCATCGACCACTTCCAGGTAGATGGAGATGCCGTTCTCGTAGCGCAGTTCCGCGGCCTCCGCCAGGCGCGACTCGGAGGCCACCGCGCGCTCCTGTGCCGCGATTTGCTCCTGCAGGCGCTGGCGCGCGATCAGCGCGTCGGAGACTTCGCGGAACGCCACCTGAACGGCTTTCTGGTAGTTCGCCACGAGTTCGGTCTGACGCGCTTCGGACAGACGCACTTGCGCGCTGCGGCGCCCCGCGTCGAAGATCGGCAGCGCGACGAACCCGGAGATGAGCCATGCCTGCTTGCCGGGCACGAACAGGTCGCTCAACTCGGGAGACACATAGCCGAAATTGCCCGTGAGCGAAACACGCGGAAAATAGTCCGCACGCGCGGCGCCGATATCGGCGTCGGCGGCTCGCAGCGACTGCTCGGCCGCGCGAATATCGGGGCGCAGCGCCAGCAGCGAAGAAGGTAGGCCCGCGTCGAGCGTGCCGAACTGGTCCGCGTCGGCCAGCGCGTGGCGTTGCGTCATGTCCGCGGCATCCGGCAAGGGACCGCCGATCAGGACCGCCAACTGATCGCGCTGCTGGCCTGTCGTTCTTTGCAGCTCGGCAAGCTGCGTCTGTGCCTGCGTAACGAGAATGCGCGCCTGCTCGTAGTCCACGAGCGAGGTCGCGCCCGCTTCGAGGCGCAGCCGCGCGACCTCCAGCGCATACTGGCGCGTTTGCAGCGTGTGCTGCGCGAGGTCGATGCCCTCGTTGCCAGAAAGGATCGCGTAGTACGTCGCGGCCACATTGCTGATGAGCGAGAGGCGAAACGCTTCGTTCGCCTCCACCGTCGCCAGATAGTTTCGCCGCGCCGACTCGCTCTGGTTGGCCACGCGCCCCCAGAAGTCGAGTTCGAACGACGTGACGGCCACCTGCACGCTGTACTGGTTGACGTGAATCGACGTGTTGTTGTTGGGCAGCTCGGGCTCGATGGAGTTGAGCGGGGTTTTGGTGCGGGTTGCGTCCGCGCCCACGGCCACTTGTGGAAACTGCGCGGAGCGCTGCACGCGATAAAGCGCCTGAGCCTGCCCGATGCGCGCAACCGATGCCGCCAGATCGCGATTATGCGCAAGCGCCATGGCGATCAGCTGCCTGAGCGCCGGGTCGCGAAAGAAGGTCTCCCACGTCAGCTCTGAAGCGAGCCGCTCGCCGCCCGGCGCGGCGATATCCGCACTCTCATAGCTTTGCGCAACCGGCAAATCGGGCTGCTGGTAGCGAGGCGCGAAGTTGCACGACGCGAGCGTCAGGCACGCGGTGATCGCCGTCCACCTGGCAGTCTTAAGCATCGTGCGCTCCCGCGGGCCGCGCGTCTTCTTCGTCATCGTCGCGCGTCCGTTTGCGGCTCAACCATCGGCGCGCCACCACATAGAACACGGGCGTGAAGAAGATACCGAACAGCGTGGCCGTGAGCATGCTGCCCATGATGCCCGTGCCCACCGCCTGCCTGCCCGCCGCGCCCGCGCCCGTGGCGAGCACGAGCGGCAGCATGCCGAGCACGAAGGTCACGCTCGTCATCAGGATCGGCCGCAGGCGCTGGCGCGCACCGTTCACCGCTGCGCTCACCGTATCGCTGCCACCGGCCTCCTCCTTGATCGCGAACTCCACGATCAGAATGGCGTTTTTCGCCGCGAGCCCGATGATGGTCACGAGGCCGATATTGAAGTAGATGTCGGCGGAAAAACGCCGCGCCATGGTGAACAGAACCGCGCCCAACACGCCCAGCGGAATGATGAGCAGCACGGCAACGGGAATCGCCCAGCTCTCGTAGAGCGCGGCGAGCAGCAGGAACACCACGACGAGGGAAAGCAGCAGCAGCGCACCGATCTGCCCGGCCGCCTGCTGTTCCTCGAACGCCGTGCCGGTCCATTCGTAGGTCAGGCTGCCGGTAAGCACGTGGTCAGCAATGCGCTCCATCTCCGCGAGCGCCGCGCCGCTCGAACGGCCCGGCGCCGCCTGCCCGGAGATCGTGGCCGAGGGAAAGCCGTTGTAGCGTTCGACCTGCTGCGGTCCCGCGCTCCAGTGCACGCTCGTGAACGCCGAGAACGGCACCAACTCCCCCACGTTGTTGCGCAGCCGCAGCGCGCCGATATCCTCGGGCCTCATGCGCTGGTCGGCGTCGGCTTGCATGAGCACGCGCAGCACGTTCCCCTCGCAGACGAAATCGTTCACGTAGTTCGAACCGAATGCGAGCGCGAGCGCGCTGTTCACCTGACCGATCTGCAGCCCCAGCGCGCGCGCCTTCACGCGGTCGATATCGACATAGAGCTGTGGCGCGGGCGGTAAACCGTCGGGACGCACGCCCACCAGCAAGGGACTGCGCGCGGCCTCCGCCAGCATGCGCGCGCTCGCCTGCTGCAGCGCCGCGCCGCCCACGCCGCTGCGGTCGAGTATCTTCATCGTGAAGCCGCTCGCATTGCCGAGCGCGGGAATGGCCGGCGGATCGAGCGCGAAGACGAGCGCTTGAGGAATATTGCGCAACGCCGCGTTCGCGCGCGCCACCAGCGCCCCCGCAGAATTGGCCGCGCCCGGCCGCTCCGACCACGGCTTCAGGTCGACGAACGACATTGCCGCCGACTGTCCCTGGCCGAAGAAGCTGAATCCCGTGACGGATGCGATATTGCGCACCTGCGGCTGCTGCCTGAGAAAGGCCTCGACCTGATCGACGACCTGTTGCGTGCGCTGCGCCGTCGCGCCGGGCGCCGCCGTGTACGCGACGAAAATGTGCCCCTGGTCCTCGCCCGGAATGAAGCCGCGCGGCAACTGGGTGAAGAAGAAACCGGTCGCCGCGCACACCACGACGAAGACGAGGAGCCAACGCACCGGCTTGCGCAGCATGGCCTGCACGGCCAGCACGTAGCGCTCGGTGGCGTTTTCCATGCCGCGATTGAAGGCATCGAACACGCGCTGTTGCATGCGGGCCGGCCAGTGTGTGGCGGCGGGCTTGCCTGTGCCGTCACTGGTCTTCGTCCGGCTGCCCAGCAGCGTTGCCGACATGGCCACGCCCAGCGTCAGCGCGAGCAGGGTCGACAGAAAGATCGAAACGGTGAGCGTGACCGAGAACTGGCGATAGATCGCGCCCGTCGAGCCCGGAAAAAACGCCATGGGAACGAACACCGCAATGAGCACGAGTGTGCTCGCAATGGCGGCGCCCGCAATCTGCCCGACGGCCTTGACGGTCGCGCGCCGCGAACCGAGTCCCTCTTCCTGGATCACGCGCTCGACGCTTTCCACCACCACGATCGCGTCGTCGTTGAGAATACCGATCGCCACGACCATGGCGAACAGCGAAAGCAGATTGATGGAGAGTCCGAACAAATAAATACCGACACACGTGCCGATCAGCGCGATCGGCACGACCAGCGTGGGGATGAGCGTCGCGCGCCATTTCTGCAGGAAGAGGAACACGATGACCGTCACGAGCAGCAACGCCTCGACCATCGTGCGCAGCACGCCGCTCAGCGAGGTCGTGATGAACGGCGTCGTGTCGAACGGCACGACCCATGCCACGCCCTTCGGGAAAGTCGGCTGCAATTGCGTGAGACGCTGCCGGACGGCGCTCGCCACGGCCAGCGCGTTCGCTCCGCTCGCAAGCTGGATGGCGATCCCGGCGGACTCCCTGCCGTTCACGCGAAAGCGAAAGCCATAGCTGTCGTTGCCCAGCTCCACGCGTGCGACGTCGCCCACACGCACCGTCGAGCCATCCGGGTTCGAGCGCACGATGACCTCGCGGAACTGCTCGGGCGTAGAAAAGCGGCCGCGCATGACGATCTGAGCATTGAGTTCGGCGCCCGGCGCGATGGGCTGGTCGCCGAGGCTGCCGCCCGCAGTCTGGCTGTTCTGCTCCTGGATGGCCGTCATCACTTCGATTGCCGAAATCCCGAAGCTGCTCAGTTTTTCCGGATCGATCCATATCCGCATGGCATACGACGAACCGAACAGCTGTGCATCGCCGACGCCGGGAATGCGGCGTAATTCGTTGACGATGTTATTGGCCGCAAAGTTGCCCAGCTCGACAGCCGGGATCGAACCATCGGCGGACTGCAGCGCAATGAGCATCAGAAAGCCGGACGACGCCTTCGTGACGCTCACGCCCACCTGCCTCACCTCCAGCGGCAGGCGGGGCTCCACGCGGCTCAGGCGGTCCTGGACCTGCGAGAGCGCGACGTCGAGATTCGTGCCGGGCCTGAGCGTGACGGTGATCTGCGCCGTGCCGTTCGAGCGGCTCTGCGACGACATGTAGAGGAAATTCTCGACGCCGTTCATCTCGTCTTCGATGATCGACGTCACTGTACGGTCCAGCGTGTTCGCGTCGGCACCGCTATAGACCGCCGATATCGTGAGCGAGGGCGGCGCGACGTCGGGGTACTGCTCGACCGGCAGCAGCATGAGCGCGAGGGCGCCGAAGAGCGTGACGAAGAGCGCAACGACCCACGCGAAGACTGGCCGGTAGACGAAGAATCGGTTCATGAGGCGCGCCGCTCAGGAGTGGGCCGGCGCGGTGAAGGGATGGGCGTCCACGCGCTGCCCCGGCTGCACCCTTTGCCAGCCGTCGACGATGACGCGCTCACCCGGCTCCAGCCCATCCTTCACGACCCATTGCCCCGCTTCCTGCGGGCCGAGCACGACATTGCGGCGCACGACGGTGCCGTCGTCGGCGACGAGCGAGAGGTTCGCACCGTTGCTGTCGAACTGCACGGCGCGCGCGGGGACGACGAGGCCGTTCGGTATCGTCCCGATCACGACGCGCCCGCGCACGAACTGCCCCGGCAACAAGATGCGCGATGCATTGCTGAAGCGCGCGCGCAGCACCTGCGTCCCGGTGGAAGGATCGACGACGAGATCGGTGAAGTCGAGCACGCCCGGCTCGCCATAGTCGTCGCCGTTCCCGAGCGTGAGCCACACTTGCGCGCGGGCGGCCGGCGCCGCGAGCGTGCCTGACGCGATCTGTTTGCGTACTTCCAGCAACGAAATATTCGACTGCGTAAAAACGGCATTCACCGGCGTTAGCTGGTTGACCTGCGTGAGCAAGGTTGCGCCCGCAGCACTGACCAGCGCGCCTTCGGTGACGAGCGCGCGCCCCACACGGCCCGCTATCGGCGCGCGAACCGTGCATCGATCGAGGCGAAGCTGCGCGAGCGTCACCGCGGCGCGTGCATCCGCAACATTCGCGTCGGCCTGCTGCAGTGCGGCCGTCGCGGCCTCGAACTCCTGGGCGCTCACGACCTGGCGTGCCACCAGCGGCTTGAAGCGCGCCACCTCCGAGGCCGCATTGCCCTGCACGGCCCGGGCCCGGTTGAGCGCGGCCTGGGCCTGCTGCAATGCAGCCTCGTAGTCGCGCGAATCGATCAGAAAAAGCGGCGCCCCGGCGCGCACGTCGGTGCCCTCCTCGAAGAGCCGCCGCTCGACGATCCCGTCCACGCGTGCGCGCACTTCCGCCGAACGGATCGCTTCGATCCGCCCCGGCAGTTCGATCTCGCGGGGAATCGTTTGCGCCGCAACCGTTACGACGAGCACGCTCGGCGGCGGTGGCGCCGCGCCGCTCTGAGCTTGCCTGTCGCGGCAACCGTTGCCCGCCAGCAGCAACATTGCCGCAATGCCGATCAGCCACGGTCTGCAGCGTCTGGGTTCGCAGTTTGGCACGCGAGGCTCCACCGAAAAATAGAGACGGTACGCGCGCGCCCCGAATGGCTCATTGCGCCGTACCCGACCGGATAATTGCGATGTTCACTCAAACTGCAAATCAGAGCCCCCGATGTGCGCAATTCGCGAATGCTCAAGCGCGCGAAAAACGCATAACGTTTCGATCGTTATCTAACAAGCAGCGCTTTCATGCATTCACAGGAATTACGCAAAACCGCCGCAAAATCAACCACTCGTAAATTACTTGAAGTCGGAATTCCGTTTACTACTATGGATAGACGCTTCACACCCTTATTCACACCGCTAGATTCGTTCGTTTTCCAGCCTTTGCCCATACGCTTTTAAGGGCACGTTCGCACAACTGGATATCACGGATTTCGGGATGTTCTATAACCGAAGAAGCCATAGTCATGGTGACGTCAATCATCTTCTTGCCTCCGGAGATCGAATCATGAAAAGCCAACTCGTCCTCTCAGTCATCGCTGCGCTCCTCCTCGGTGTTGCCTCTTCCGCAATGGCGCAAGACGCAGCATCGGGTGCAGACCAAAGCCAGGGGACAGGTCGCCAGCAGGTCATGCCGACCATGCCGCATCGCGACTGGCATGAGGGCCAACAGGTTCCCTCGAAGTATCGGCATTACAACTACCAGATGAAAGACTGGAAGTCGCATAACCTGGACGCACCGAAGCGCGGCCAGCAATGGCTTGGCGTGAACGGCGACTACGTGCTGGTGACGAGAAGCAACTGGAGGATCTCGAAGATCGTTTCGGGTACTGAATGACCGGATGACGCGACGGGCTACGTTGCCGTAGCCCGCGCTTGCTGCATGATTCAGGCATGGACGGTTGCCATGCCTGCTGCCCTTCTCATTCGACGAGCCGCGCGCGCAGGCGCTTGTACTCGTCGTCGGTAATCGAGCCTGTCGTTTTCAGCTTGTCGAGCTTCTCGATTTCGTCCGCGACACTGTAGCCCACTATGTGGCGCAGTTCTTCGCGCGCCTTCTGCGCCCGTTCCTGGTTGCGATGCGCCATGTCCCTGCCTTGCGTGAGGACATAGGCAAATATGCCGATATAGGGCAAAACAATCAGAAAGATCACCCAGACGATCTTCAGGAAGCCCGATATATCGGTTCGACGGAACAGGTCGCTCGTGATCGTGATGAACAGCCAGAACCACAGAATGAACATGAATATCGAAAACGTATCGATAATAAAGTTCGAAAACGTAAAGCCATTTGCGAAGATCATGAATCGCCTCCGTCGGTTTTGCGTGTGTAAAACGGCAACCGCACACTGACACGGGCATCGATGGCGATACCGTGTGCGCGCGAAACGTGATGCGCGGCCGTGACGCGGCCGCCGACTGCGCTTTCGTCAGGTCAGATCAGGTCGCGCCTGCGCTCCCGGCCGCCAAACGGCACCACGGCCATGGAAATGAGATCCAGCCCGAGGAACAATCCGAGCAAGGGCAACGGCACGCTCGGGAAATTGGCGGCCAGAAAAATGGCGAGCAGGAAAGACAGCGCCGCACTGACAATGCCGATGTTGTTGATCTTCACGTCCTGCCCGACGGAAGCAATGATCTTGAAGAAGCCGTCGAGCACGAAAAAGATCATCAGCATCACGGTAAGCCCGCGAGCCCGTGCGCTGTCATTGACCAGAATGAGAATGCCGATGAGTATGGGCACGATGACCGGCGGAATGCGCCTGATAGCGAGTTTCCAGTCCTTCGTCGTGAACAGATTCAAGGCATGCACGAAGCCGCAGAACAGCAGCATCCTTGCGATGAAAAGCGTTCCGATCAGGGACCTTGTCGAGAGTGACAAGACGATGCAGAAAATTCCCGCCGCGACGAGAAGCGTTGAACTGGCAATCGGAAAAATAGCACGCTTTTTCATATTCGAATGTAACTGCGTCAATACGGTTACATAGCTCGGCATATCTGACTTGCGCGTATTCTTGCCGAATTATAGGCTTAAGCGAAATTAAGCGTTCTACTATCAGCCGTCGAAGTATAGTGCGTGAGTGTGCAAATACAAGGGCGCGATTGCACCGTGAGCCTCGAACGCAGCCACACCTTCTCGTTCAGTCCCAACGGCGAGCACTTCCTGCTCGACGGCGAACCCTTGCAGATTCGCAGCGGCGAGATGCATCCCGCGCGCATACCACGCGAGTACTGGCTGCATCGCATTCGCATGGCCAAAGCGATGGGCATGAACTGCATTGCGCTGTACATCATGTGGAACTACCACGAGACGCGCAGGGGCGTGTTCGACTTCGAAAGCGGCAACCGCGATCTCGAAGCCTTTATCCGTCTGTGTCAGCAAGAAGCGCTGTGGGTGCTGCTGCGTCCGGGCCCCTACGTTTGCGCAGAATGGGACCTGGGAGGCCTTCCCGCTTACCTGCTGAGCGAACCGGACATCCAGCTTCGCACCGACTCCGCCAGCGATGCCCGTTACATGGCTGCGGTTGCGCGCTACATCGGCGAACTGGTTCCCCGCATCAAACCGTTGATGATCGATGCAGGCGGGCCGATCCTGATGATCCAGATAGAGAATGAATTCGGTTCGTACGCAAGTAATCCCGCTTACCTCGAAGAACTGAGGCAGCTCTGGCTACGGGGCGGCGTAACGGGGCCCTTCTACACCGAGGACGGCCTCGCGCAACTCGAACGCAATCGCACGACGGTGACGGGCGGCGCCATTGCATTGAGCAACGGCAACGCGGCGCAAATCGCCACGGTGCGACGCGCGTTTCCTGCCGTTCCCGCGATGGCGGGCGAGGTCTACCCGGGCTGGCCGACGCATTGGGGCGAGCCTGAATTCGCCGGACTTCATTACGATCTTTCCGCCATCTTGAGTGCATTCATGCAGTCGCAATTGTCGTTCAACCTCTATGTCATTCATGGCGGCACGAGTTTTGGCTTTTATGCCGGCGCGAATATGGACGAGTCGGGCAACTATCAACCCGATATCACGAGCTACGACTATGGCGCGCCAATTAACGAGCAAGGGGCCGCCACCGCGAAATTCCTGAAGTATCGCGACATCATCGCCCGTTACCTGGCCGAGCCGTTGCCGGAGATCCCGGACGCCATACCCACGGTCGCGGGCCACACCCTGACGCCCACCCTCTATGCCTCGATCTGGGACAACCTCCCCGCGCCCTTGCCAAGTGTCGCTCCGTTGCCGTTCGAGCACTACGGCCAGACATTCGGCTTCATGCTGTATCGAAAAACGTTGCGTTCGCAACCTGCTGACGCGCTGGATATCAGCGGCGTTCACGACTATGCAACGGTCTTCGTCGGCGAGCGCTACGCGGGCGGCGTCTCGCGTGCGCGGATTCCGCACGACTATTCACAGCGGCTACGCGTGACGCATCGCGCGCCGCTCGCATTGCCCGCCGCCGCGTCCGGCGCGTTGGAGATCCTGGTAGAGTCCATGGGCCGCGTCAACTTCGGGCCTGCAATCGTCGACCGCAAAGGCCTGCTGGAGCCCGTGAAAATACAATACGCCGACGGGTCCGTTTCATCGCTCGAGGAATGGGAAGTCTTTTCGCTGCCGATGGATGAGGCGTACATCGCCGGGTTGCAGGCACGCTGCACGAATCCGCTGAAACCCGGGCTTTTTTTCAAGGCGCGCCTGGTTATCGATGAAATCGGCGACACCTGGCTCGATATGAGCCACTGGACCAAGGGCGTAGTCTGGGTCAATGGGCACAATCTCGGACGCTACTGGAGTATCGGCCCGCAACAGCGCTTGTTTTGCCCCGCGCCGTGGCTCACGCAAGGCGAGAACGAGGTGCTGATCTTCGACCTGCACCAGATCGAAGCGAAGCCGGTGCATCTGGCGAATGCGTTGTATTAGCCCCCAGCGGACGGCAGCAGTTCCAGCGTGAGCACTTCGAATGGCGCGAGCTGGATTTCGCACGGCACGTCCGCGTCCAGTATTGCGGGAATGCTGCTCTTGCCTGCATGCCAGAGACTCCGCACATGAAATCGTCCTGCCGCCTCGGCCAGCAATTCCAGTTGATGCCGCAGCGCCAGTGCAAAGCGCTGCGCCTGATCGTGCGGATTGCGCAGTGTGACGAATGCCTTGTGCGGCGCCCACGCGGCCCAGCCGTAGATTGCCGCTTCGTCGGGCGCGCCACCGATCCAGTGGCTGTCGCGCAATACATCGCTGTTCGCGCGCGCCCACCGGGCCGCTTGCGCGAGCACGTTCCAGTCGTCTTCGCCCAGCAGCGAAGGCGTGATGTATAGCTCCTGCAATTGCGTACCGCTCGCGAAGAAGGACCGCACCTCGTGCGCGAATGCGTCGCCTGCCGGCGCATTCAGGCGCGGATTGCACTGTGCCAGCACAATGCCGTGCAGCATAAGGGAATTGAGCGGAAAGAGCGGGCTGCGCAGCACGACGTTGCGGTACGTCTGCGCGTCGCGATACGTGATCCAGCGCTCGCGGTGCGTGCCGCTGCCCGCCTGACCGTCGTCACTGCCGCCCCGCCAGATCGCGTCGACGTAGCGCAGCCAGAACGGCGAGGGATGCGTGCCGGTCGAGAGATTGATGAAGGTTGCCGGTTTCGCCGCGCGAATGTCGCCGATGAGCTGGATTGCCGCGTCCCAGTCGCTATCGAAAAGGCTGCCTGGAAATACACGGTCCGCGTTGCCCGTGCCGTCGAACTTGAACTGGTTCACGCCGTCTCTCGCGAGCAGGCTCATCACGACTTCGTGAAAGCGCTCGTAATAGCGAGGCCCCGATAACGCAAAGCCATTGTCGATGACCTCATAGCCAGTGGCGCGGCCGTGCGTGACGCGTTCGTCCTTCGGCGCGCAATAGCCGCCCCAGGGAGACAGCCAAACGCCGGGCGCGCCGCCATAGCGCGCCGCCGCGTCGCGCAGCGGAGCAAAGCCATGAGGAAACGCCTGGCTGAAATGCCAGCCGCCGCCAAGGTCGTCCCAGCCATCGTCGAAAAGAAACGAATCGATCTGCACGCCGCGCGCGGTATGTAACTCGTGGCCGATTGCGTCGATACGCTCCAGCGCCTGTTCCTGCGTATAAGGCGTGAGATAACCGATATCCCACCAGCTGTTGTAGTGCAGAAACGGCTGATATGGGCGAGCGCGCTCCTGCTCGAGGTATGTGGAGAAATCACGCCGCAACTGTCCGTCGCGAGCCACGCCGGCCACGGCGGAGTAAGTCAGCGTCCGGTTCTTTTCCAGCGGCAACGCGCGATGCAGCGTAAAAGCGATGCTATCTGCCTCCACGTGGCTGGTTGCAAGCGGCAACTCGAAGCCCAGATAGAAGCTGCCCGCGACGACCGGCGTGCCCTTGCGTTCACTGCCGGTCTGCGCGGCGGCAGCGCGCGCCTGCAGCAATGAAACGACGCCAATGGCTTCGTCCAGGCGCAGGGCCGTCACGTTTAGCGTCATGCGCAGATATCGCGCGCCGTCGCGCTGCTCTACGCTCCATTGAATCGCGAGACGCCCCTGGGCGTCGCCCAGCGTGATGCTCACGCGCTGGCCCTCAACGCGTTCGGCCAGGCGCGATGCGTGCGGGTTGGCCGCGAGCGCGTCTTCCCGTACCGGTGCAAGCACCCGCAGTCCGGCCAGACCGAGCGTGGTGCCATCCGCGAACGTCAGCGTGAACGGCGCGACGATCGGCAGCTCGCATGCTCTTGCGCAATCGACGAGCGAGAAGCGAGTGAGGTGTTCGTCCTCGAGTGTCCAGCGCAATGCAACGGCTTGATTCCCGAACGAGCAGACATCGCCCTGCGTCCGGAATTCAGGCATGGAGGCTTGCGTAGCAGTTCGATCGTCGGTGCACATGGGAAACCTGTCCCGGACGCGAGCAACCTCTGTAGGGTAATGGCAAAGGCATAACCGTGTAATGGCCCCAAAGCGGCGGCCCCACACAACCGGACATTCAGATCCGCGCAACTACCTTATGAGAACCTTAAGCTCGCTATTTTTTCGCGCGGCCTTACCAGCGGTTACACGATTGACAAATCTGCGCATCCCGTCCGTAAGCCCAGCGACTAGAATCCGCTTCCATCGCAACCGCGTCCGTTGACTGGAATAGAGATCATCATGAATCGCCTGACGTTTTATCTTCTCGCAGGACTCGCAGGGACGTGTGTCAGCACAGCGGCATCCGCCCATGCCGATATCGGTGTCTATCTCGGCGTTCCCGGTCCGGTCTATGCCGCGCCCGAGCCGGTGTACGAGGCACCGCCGCCCGTCGTGTATGCGGCACCGCCCGCTGCGGTTTACGAACCGGCCCCGGCCTACGGCTACTACCGCTACGACCACGACGAAGGCGAACACCACTGGCACGACCACGGCCGTCATCGTGGCTGGGAACATCACCACGGCGACGACGATTGATCGGCGCGCCCGCCAGCTCTTGTTCGTTGCGCGCGCAACCTCATGCGCGCGCCTGCCTCTCCCTACGTGTGCAAAGTCCGTCGCTCCCTCCCTGCGACAGCAGTCCTGTTCGGCCATGCCAGGCTAGGCCCATCAAAGTTGTCTAGCCAATAAGCACTTACAACGCACGCTCCAATCCGCCTGCCGCCGTCCTTTCCCACGTGCACCGCGCACGTGTCAGCACGTTTACACCTTCCGCCAGCAAAAACCCTAGTTGTCTCAATATGTGAGAGCCGTTATCTTGTCTATACAACACGGCTGACGTGACAGCCCGCTGTTGACCATGCCGCCATCCGTCATGGCGGCGTCGAAAGATATATTGGAGACTCCACGTCAATGAAGAAGTTTGCCCTGTGCATTGCGATGCTCGCCGTCGCCACCTCGGTCTGTGCGAAGGACTGGACCACCGTCCGCTTTGGCGTGGACGCAAGTTATCCCCCGTTCGAATCGAAGAGCACGGACGGCAAGCTGGTCGGCTTCGACATCGACGTCGGCAACGAAATCTGCAAACGCATCAACGCGAAGTGCGTGTGGGTGGAAAGCGAATTCGACGGCATGATTCCGGCGCTCAAGGCGAAGAAGTTCGACGCCGTCCTCTCCTCGATGTCGATGACGCCGCAGCGCGAAGCGCAAATCGCGTTCTCCTCAAAAGTCTTCCACACGCCTAGCCGTCTCGTCGCGAAGAAGGGCTCGAGCCTCCAGCCCACGGCGGATTCGTTGAAGGGCAAGACGGTCGGCGTCGAACAGGGCACGACCCAGGAAGCCTACGCAAAAGCCAATTGGGCGCCGAACGGTGTGAAGATCGTGCCTTACCAGGATCAGGACCAGGTCTATGCGGACCTGCTCTCGGGCCGCCTCGACGCCGCGCTGCAAGACGCCGTGCAAGCCGACCTGAGCTTCCTGAAGACCCCGCGCGGCGCAGGCTTCGCGTTCACGAACGGCGAACTGAGCGATCCCAGCGGCATTCTCGGCAACGGCGCCGCCATCGGCCTGCGCAAGGACGACGCCGACCTGAAGGCAAAGATCGACAAGGCACTCGCGGACATGCTCAAGGACGGCACGTACAAGAAGATCGAATCGCGCTACTTCGCATTCGACGTGTACGGTTCCTGAGTCTGACCGGAGCACACGATTAGCGACGAAGGCGCGGGACACTCCCGCGCCTTTTGCCCTTTCCGCCGCCCGCAACTTCCGTCCTCACGCCATCATGCAGATCCAGACCCATCCGCTCATTTCGCCGGCGCTCGGCACCGCGCGGCACCTTACGAGCTTCCACTACGGCCCCACCGGCGCACAGAAGATCTACATCCAGTCGTCGCTGCACGCCGACGAACTGCCGGGCATGCTCGTCGCCTGGGCCCTGCGCCAACGCCTCGCCGCGCTCGAAGCCGCAGGCAAGCTGCGCGGCGAGGTCGTCGTCGTGCCCGTGCCCAATCCTATCGGCCTCAATCAGCGCCTGCTCGGTCAGCTGCTCGGCCGTTTCGAAAGCGGCACCGCGGCCAACTTCAACCGCCACTTCCACGATCTCGCCGAACTCGTGCTCCCGCGTGTCGGCTCTCGCCTGAGCGGCGACGCACAGCAGAACGTGGCCGTCGTGCGCGCTGCGATGCGCGAGGCGCTCGACGAACAGACGCCCACCACGGAACTCGGCTCGCAGCGTCTTGCGCTTCAACGCCTGTCGTACGACGCCGATGTCGTGCTCGACCTGCATTGCGACTTCGAAGGTGCGATGCATCTCTACACGAACCCCGACCTGTGGGCCGATGTCGAGCCGCTCGCGCGCTATCTCGAAGCGAAGGCGTCGCTCTTCGCGCTCAATTCGGACGGCAGTCCCTTCGACGAGATTCACAGCTTCTGCTGGTCCGCGCTGCGCGAGCGCTACGGCGAACGCTTTCCGATTCCCAACGGTGCGGTGTCCGTGACGATCGAGTTGCGCGGCCAGGCAGACGTGAGCTACGACTTCGCCGAACGCGACGCGAACGCCATCGTCAACTACCTCACGCATCGCGGTGTGATCGAGGGCACGCCCGCGCCGCTGCCTGCGCTCGAATACGCGGCCACGCCGTTCGCGGGCGCCGAAACGCTCATTGCGCCGGCCTCCGGCGTGCTCGTGTTCCGCACGCCGGTTGGCGTGAGGGTCGAACCGGGTCAGCCGATTGCCGATGTGGTCGATCCGCTGACCGATCGCGTCGTCACGATCACGAGCTCCGTGACCGGCATGCTGTACGCACGCCAACGCACGCGCTTCGCCACGGCGGGGATGGAAGTGGCGTGGGTGGCAGGCGCCACGCCGCTGCGCAGCGGCTCCCTGCTGCCTGGCTAGGCGATGAAACCGGGCAAATCGCCCGAAACGATGTGGGGTCATGCCCGATAACGGACACGTTGTGCGGCAAGGTTCGTTTTGAAACGAAACGATATGTGACGGGGCGTAACAGCGGGCCGGCAGGCACGCCGCACAGGACGATGCCTGCCGCTGCGGCGCAGTGAGGGCGGGGAGCAAGCACGATTTACACTTGCTTTCGATTCTTTACCTATGCGCGCTGAATTGAAACTTACGATGGCTAGCGCCTGGAACATCGGGCCCCAAGGCGGCCGGAGACCTCCGTTTCCGGCCGCCTTGCTCATTCGTAAATAAGTCAGCGGAATGGCCCACAATAAATGAACAGCTTCGATACCGTCATTCTGGGAGCCCTCACCCAAGTCGATCTGCCGCCACTGCTCAATCATGCGATCCGGGTGATGGTGGGACTCTATACGTTCAAGGGGTATTTCCTCATCCCGCTCATCTGGTGGATCTGGTTTCAGCCGAACGAGCGGCGCGAGTGGCGGCGCGAGATGATGATCGCCACGGTGACGAGCGGCCTGATCGCGCTCGCCGTGGGACGCCTCCTCGCGCGTTTTCTGCCGTTCCGCCAACGGCCGCTATTCAATCCCGATCTGCATCTGCATTTCGCCTCGTCGTCGCTGCGGGCGGCCGGGCTCACCGACTTCAGTTCGTTCCCGAGCGATCACGCCATGCTGTGGGTGGCGATTGCGATGGGGATCTTGCTGGTATGGCGTGTGGTCGGCGCGCTGGTGATGTTATACGTGGTACTCATTATCTGCCTGCCGCGTGCGTATCTGGGCTATCACTACCCCACGGATTTGATCGCGGGCGCCGCAATCGGCGTGGTGATTACCTGGCTGATGACGCGCGACGCAGTCAGGAAGCGGACCGCCGAGCCCGCTCTGCGCCTGATGGTGCGCTTTCCCGGGGCGGCTGCCGCATTCACATTTCTCGTGTGTTTCGAACTGGTCACGCAATTCGACGATCTTCTGCGGCTCGCCCACTCCGTGGTGCACGGCATGATCTGAACACCGGCGCGGGCGGCGTCTTCCGTACGCCGCCCGCGCGGCTTCACACTGCGCCCGGATTGACGTACGCCGTCTTGACCGTGGTGTAAAACTCGCGAGCGTAGCTGCCCTGCTCGCGCGGGCCGTAGCTCGAACCCTTGCGGCCGCCGAACGGCACGTGATAGTCCACGCCCGCCGTCGCGGTGTTCACCATCACCATGCCGGCCTGCACATGGCGGCGGAAATGGTTGGCATGACTGAGCGAAGTCGTGCAGATGCCGGCCGACAGACCGAACTCCGTGTCGTTCGCCACGGCGAGCGCCTCGTGATAGTCCTTCACCTTGATGACCGAGGCGACGGGGCCGAACACTTCTTCGCGGTTGATGCGCATTTGCGATGTCGTGCCGGTGATCAGCGCGGGGGCAAGGAAGTAGCCGCGCGTGGCGCCTTCCACACGCTCGCCGCCGTACACCTCGCCGCCCTCTTCACGCGCGATCGCAATGTAGCGCTCGTCCTGCTGAAGCTGCTTGTCGTCCACCACCGGCCCGATATGCGTGCCGTCCGCCAGCGCGTCGCCCGTCTTCAGCGTTTTCATGCGCGCCTTCATCGCTTCGATGAAACGGTCGTGAATGCCTTCGGTCACGATGAGGCGGCTCGACGCCGTGCAGCGCTGCCCCGTCGAGAAGAATGCGCCGTTGATGCAGGCGTCCACGGCGACGTCGAGATTGGCGTCGTCGAGCACGACCATGGGATTCTTGCCGCCCATTTCCAGCTGGAACTTCTTGCCCGTTGCAAAACACTTCGCGCCGATCGCGCGGCCCGTCGGGACCGAGCCGGTGAAACTCACGGCATCGACATCGGGCGAGCTGACGATCGCCTCGCCCACCACCGAGCCGCGCCCCATCACGAGGTTGATCACGCCGGCCGGCGCGCCCGCTTCCGCAATGATTTTCACGAGCTCCCACGTGCTGGCCGGCACGAGGTCGGCGGGCTTGATGACGACCGTGTTGCCATAGGCCAACGCGGGCGCGATCTTCCAGGCGGGAATGGCGATCGGAAAGTTCCAGGGCGTAATGAGCCCGATCACGCCGATCGGCTCGCGCGTCACCTCGACGGTCATGCCGGGCCGCACCGAAGGCACGATCTCGCCGCCAAGGCGCAGCGCCTCGCCGGCGAAGAACTTGAAGATCTGCGCCGCGCGGCCCACCTCGCCGATGGCCTCGGGCAGCGTCTTGCCCTCTTCGCGCGCCAGCACGCGGCCCAACTCGGCCTTGCGCGCGAGAATGACACTGCCCACCTGGTCGAGCAGATCGAAGCGTTGCTGCGGCGTGGAGAGCGACCATTGCGCAAAGGCCTTGCGCGCGGCGGCGATGGCGTCGCGCGTCTGCGCGTCGTCTGCCTGCGCGAACTCGCCGATCGCGTCGTCGAGATTGGAGGGATTGATGTTGGTGGATGCCGTAGCGCCGCGCACCCACTGGCCGCCGATGTAATTGTCGAACTGGTTCATGTCGCGTTTCCCGATTCAGTGGCTCACAGCAATCCGCGCGCGGCCAGATTGCGATAGAGCGCGCGCACGCCGAAGTTCCACGGCGCGAGAGCCGTGCTCAATTGCACGGTGTTGATCAGCGCGCCGAGTTCCGGCGCGGAAATGGTGACCTTGTCGCCAAGGTGGTGCGTAAAGCCGCCGCCTTGCGTGTCGCGATCCTTGATCGGCGAGAACATGGTGCCGAGAAACAGCATGAAGCCGTCGGGATACTGGTGATGCGGGCCCCACGTCTGCGCCACGAGGTCGGCCGGATCGCGGCTGATTTCGCTCATGTGGCTGATGCCTTCCAGGACGAAGTCGTCGTCCGTGCCCTCCACGCGCAGCGCGACGCTCGTCTTGCGCACCGTGTCGAGGCTGAACGACTCGTCGAACAGACGCACGAACGGGCCGATCGCGCACGAGGCGTTATTGTCCTTGCACTTGCCGAGCAGCAGCGCCGAGCGGCCTTCGATGTCGCGCAGATTGACGTCGTTGCCGAGCGTCGCGCCGACAATCTCGCCGCGGCTGTTCACGGCCAGCACGATTTCCGGCTCGGGGTTGTTCCAGACCGAAGCGGCCAGCAAGCCGACAGCCGCGCCAAAGCCCACCGCTGACATGGGCTGCGACTTCGAAAACACTTCCGCGTCGGGCCCGATGCCCACTTCCATGTACTGGGACCACGCGCCGCGCCGCTCGAGTTCCGCCTTGAGCTTCATCGCTTCGTCCGAGCCCGGCTTGATCTTCGAGAGATCGGTGCCGATCGTGGCCGCGATGGTTTCGCGCACTTCCTGCGCTTTCGCGGGATCGCCGCCCGCCTGCTCTTCGATCACGCGCTCGATCAGGCTCACCGCGAACGTCACGCCGCAGGCCTTGATGGCCTGCACGTCGTTGGGCGCGAGCAGACGCAGCGCTGGCTCCCCGCTGCCGGGCAGATTCGCTTCGATCAGCTTTTCCACCGGGCCGAGCGATTCGCCGCTCACGGTGCGCGCGAATTGCGCGAGGTCCTCGCGGTCGAACAGATCCGCGGTGGTCGGCGCGCTGGCCGTGATATCGATGACTTCGCCGTTGCGCACGAGCACGACGGAGGGGCCTTCATGCTCGCCTGCCTTGCGCCACACGCGGCCAACGAGCAGCGCCTGCCCGACATCGCCGGGAAGCCAGTTTGAGGGGGTGTTCGAGGTCATGGTGCGTCCAGTTGAGTGTCCGGTTAATGCGAATGGCGCGGGTTGCCGCGCTCGGCGATCACTTTCAGATAAAGCGTGGCGGGTTCGAGGCATCCGCCCGTGGACAATTGCCCCACCGTCTTGCGGTAAAGCTCCTGCCAGGGCGTCTGTGCAGGCGGCACCTCGAAGTGCGCCGTCTCGCGGCGGCGCGCCAGCTCGGCTTCGTCGACCAGCACGTTCACGCTGCGCGCGTTCAGATCCACACGAATGCGGTCGCCTGTTTGCAGCAGCGCGAGGCCGCCGCCCACCGCCGCCTCGGGCGACATGTTCAGGATCGACGGGCTCGCCGACGTACCGCTCTGTCGGCCATCGCCCAGCGTGGGCAGCGACGTGATGCCCTGGCGCACGAGTTCCGCCGGCGGCGCCATGTTCACCACTTCGGCGCTGCCGGGATAGCCGACCGTGCCGGTGCCGCGAATCACCAGAATGCAGTGCTGGTCGATTTCGAGCGACGGGTCGTTGATGCGTGCATGGTAGTCCTCTGGACCGTCGAACACGATGGCGCGTGCCTCGAAGGTGTTTTCCGCACCCGGCTCGCTCAGATAGGTTTGCCGGAAGGCGTCGCCGACCACCGACATCTTCATGATCGCGCTGTCGAAGAAGTTGCCCGAGAGCACCATGAAGCCTGCGCCATGCTTGAGCGGGTCATCGGTTGTCCTGATGACTTCGCGATCGGGCTCGGGCGTGCCGTCGGCGATGGCGCCGATGGTGCGGCCCGATACCGTGAGGCATTCGCGATGCACGAGACCCGCGCGATCGAGTTCGCGCAGCACGCCGGGCACGCCGCCCGCGCGGTGGAAGCTCTCGCCCAGATACTCGCCTGCCGGCATGCAGTTCACGATGAGCGGCACCTGTTCGCCGACGCGTTGCCAGTCTTCGAGGCTCAGCTCGATGCCCATGTGCCGCGCGATCGCGATGAGGTGCGGCGGGCAGTTGGTCGACGCACCCAGCGCAGAGGCCACGACGATGGCATTCTCGAACGCCTCTTTCGTCATGATGCGCGAAGGCCGCATGTCATAGCGCACGAGGTCGACAATGCGCTTGCCGGTTGCGTACGCCATCTGGCCGCGCTCGCGGTAAGCGGCCGGAATGCTGGCGCAGCCGGGCAGCGACATGCCCAGCGCTTCGGCGAGGCTGTTCATCGACAACGCCGTACCCATCGTGTTGCAGTGGCCGATGGAGGGCGACGAGGCCGTCGTGAGCTCCATGAAGCCCTCGTAGTCGATCTCGCCTGCTGCCAGCAGATTGCGCGCATGCCAGATGACCGTGCCCGACCCGACGCGCTGGCCGTTATGCCAGCCGTCGAGCATTGGGCCGCCCGACAGCACGATGGCGGGCATGTCGACCGTTGCCGCGGCCATCAGGCAAGCAGGCGTGGTCTTGTCGCAGCCCGTGGTCAGCACCACGCCATCGAGCGGGAAACCGTGAAGAATTTCGACGAGACCCAGATAGGCCAGATTGCGGTCGAGCGCTGCCGTGGGCCGGCGGCTCTGCTCGGCGAGCGGATGGACCGGAAATTCCATTGGGATGCCGCCCGCGTCGCGAATGCCCGCCTTCGTGCGGGCCGCCAGCTCGATATGGTGACGGTTGCAAGGGGCGAGATCGCTCCCCGTTTGCGCAATGCCGATGATGGGGCGGCCCGATTGCAGTTCTTCCCGGGTCAGACCGTAATTCATGAAGCGCTCGACATAGAGCGCGGTCATGTCCGCATGGGCCGGGTCGTCGAACCATTCCTGGCTGCGCAGGCGCCGTGCGTTGGGCTGGGTCATATCACTCACTTGCTTGTTCCTTGTCTCGACGATGTGGCACGCAGGTCCGCGCCATTTGTTATCGGTAACATTTCTGGATCTTAGCACTTTGCACGCGCCCTGTGCACCAGGTGAGACCACGCGTTTTCCCGACTTCGGCGCTGGCGACCGACTTGCCGTGGCGCCTCGTCTCATGCTAATTTAGCGCCCGCTGTGTTACCGATAACAAACAATGCGCTGTTCACAGCCAGCGCAGAGATCCAGCAAGCACACCACGAAGCTCGTGGAATCGCCTCCCCAGTACCGGGAGCGTTCAAAGGCATATGTGAAAGGAGACACATCCCATGCCAACCCTGACCCAGATTGCGGACTCGCCGGCCGCCGTCAACGAAGCCGAAGAACGGCTGTACCGCAAGGTACTGAAGCGCATCTTGCCGCTTCTGCTTCTGTGCTATGTCGTCGCCTACCTCGACCGCGTAAACGTCGGCTTTGCCAAGCTGCAGATGCTCGATTCGCTCGGTTTGAGCGACAGTATCTATGCGGTGGGCGCAAGCATTTTCTTCTGGGGATACTTCCTCTTCGAGATGCCGAGCAATCTGCTCCTGCATCGCTATGGCGCGCGTTTCTGGATCGCGCGCATCATGGTGACGTGGGGCATCGTGTCTTCGTCGCTCGCCTTTATCGCGCCGCTCGCGAGTTTCTTTCACGTGCAGACCTCGACGATGTTCTACATCCTGCGGTTTCTGCTCGGCGTCTGCGAAGCGGGGTTTTTCCCCGGCATCATTCTTTACCTGAACTACTGGTTTCCGGCGCGTCGCCAGAGCGTCGCGATGTCGGGGTTCCTGATCGCCATTCCGGTGAGCCTCACGCTCGGCGGCATTATCTCGGGCTGGCTGATGGAAAACACGCATGGACTGTTCGGCCTGGGCGGCTGGCAGTGGATGCTGTTGCTCGAGGGCATTCCTTCGATTCTCGTCGCCTTCGTGGTGCTGCTGCGCATGGGCGACGGCATTCAGTCGGCGACATGGCTGAGCGCCGCCGAAAAAGCCGTGCTGCAAAAGAATCTCGAACAGGAAAGCGCGAAAAAAACGCATAGCGCCGTGGCAGCGCTGAAAAGCCCGCGTGTCTGGCTGCTGACGTTCATCCTGCTGACCTTCAATACCGGCTTCTATGGCCTGGCATTCTGGCTGCCTTCCATCATCAAGGCTTCCGGTGTGAAGAGCACGTTCAACATCGGCTTGCTGACCGCCATTCCCTATCTCAGCGCCGTCGTCGCCATGATCTGGAATGCGTCACACTCGCGCAAGACGGGCGAGCGCCGCCTGCATGCGGCCATTCCGGCCTGTATCGGCGGCGGCGGCCTGATTCTGAGCGCACTCTTCGCGCACAACGTGCCGCTCTCGATCGTATTCCTGACGATCGCCACCTGCGCGATTCTCGGGCTCATGCCGATTTACTGGACGTTCCCAGGGCAGATTCTCTCAGGCACGGCCGCGGCGGCCGGTATTGCGCTCATCAACTCGGTCGGCAATCTCTCCGGCTTCACGGGTTCCATGATCACCAGCGTGGCGAAGGATCTGACCGGCGACATCAACAACGGCACCTATGCGCTGGGCGCCTGTCTGCTCGTGAGTTGCGTTCTGATTCTGTCGATTCCGCAAAGCATGCTGAACCGCGACCCGGTGGAAGAGAACTGAACGTTATGCGAATCGGCTAGATCGTCCGTTGCGAGGGCCACCTTCCACCACCTTCCGGCTGGGCCCTCCTTACACGAACCCGTTTTGAAAATTGCGTCGGCCTTGCGCCGGCGCTTTTTTTTGGCCTCTGCGCTTGGCGGTCACGGGCAATCGTCCCACCTGAACACCCCAGCGCCCGCACGAAAAGCGTGCAAAAAAAACAATTGGAATTGTCTCAAGAATTGAAGCACGCTGCCGATAAGACGTGGAGTTTGTTTTCCGCCCAGTGCACCGCTATCGGGCCATTGACACGCAACGGAGACGCTGTGATTCGAACCTGCCTTGGCGGCCTGCTGCTCGCGCTCGGTTGCATTGGCACCGCGGTTGCCGCGGGCCCCGACTGCTCGCGCTCATTTACGCTCGCCTTACACGATCACGGGCTGCTCTACTCCGTCGACACCGACACGGGAATCGACAAGGACTTCGCTGACGCCCTCGCGCGGCGCAGCGGCTGCCAGATTCGCGTGAGCCTGATGTCGCGCGCACGCATCTGGAAGCTCATCGAATCGGGCGCGCTCGATTTCAGTCTGTCGGGCATTGCCAACGAAGAGCGCAATCAATACGCGGATTTTGCCTGGTACTTCAGCAACAAGTACTATCTGCTGGTTCGCAAGGATTCAGGCATTCATCAACTGGCCGATTTCGAGCACAACGACAAGTTTCAGCTCGGCGTGATCCGCAGCTTCCGCTATAGCGAGTCGGCCAACCGGCTGGTCGATTCGCTCTCGGCCGAAAACCGCGTGAGTCAGGCCGGGGGCCTCGAGCCGCTTTACCAGGCGCTGATCCTTGGCCGCATTCAGGGAATGATCATCGAGCCGTTCGATTATCCCGCCATCGATGAAGCGAAGATTCGGAGCGTGACCAATATCGTGGAGTTCGACGATCCACCCATTCCGCATGGACTCATCATGTCGAAGAAGGCGCTTTCGCCCGAGGAGCGGGACAAGTGGCGCGCCCTCGTCAACGAAATGATCGCGGACGGCACGGTGCGGCGCATCTTCACGAAGTATTTCAAGCCTGACCTCGCCGATTCGATGGTCCCCTTCTAGACGCCGCCATGACCCGGACGCGCCTCGTTCTGCTCCCGCTACTGGTTCTCGCCGCCGCGCTCGGCGTGACCTGGACGCTCTGGAACCACGAGCGGGAAGCGGCTCGCCACGAACTGCTGACGCAGTTCGATTACTCACTCGGCGACGTCGTGAGCCGCATCGAACAGCGCATGGGCACTTACCAGCTGTTGCTGCGCGGCGTGCAGAGCCTCTTTGCCGCCACCGGCGAGGTCGATCGCGACGCGTTCCGGGCGTACGTCAATACACTCACTCTCGACGCCAACTTTTCCGGCATCCAGGCCATCGGCATCGTCGCGTGGGTGCCGCAAACGCAAAAGGCCGCACATATCGCGGCCATGCAGCAGCGCGGCGTGCCGGGCTACTCGATCGAGCCCGACGGTCCGCGCGCGAACTACGCACCCATCATCCAGCGCGAGCCGTATATCGGCGCCAACCGCGCGGCGCCCGGTTTCGACGCCTGGGCCGACCCGGTGCGCCGGCGCGCCATGGAGCAGGCGCGCGACACCGGCATGGCGACCATTTCAGGAAAGGTGCGCCTCTCGGTCGACACCGATCCCGGCGCCGACCCCGGCTTCGTGATGTACATGCCCGTCTACGCACGCGGTTCCGCGCCGGAAAACGCCACGGAACGCCAGGCGCAGCTGGTAGGCTGGGTCTATGCGTCCTTTCGCATGCACGACGTCATTGCCAGCCTTTACGGCGAGGAACCGCCCGGCCTTTCGGTCTCCATCTACGACGGCGTGGAATCGTCGCCGGACGCGTTGCTCTACAGAACGTCGGGTGCCCCGGCCCCTCACCTGCCCAGCGATCTTTCGGCAACCGAATATCTGGTGGTCTGCGGACACGACTGGATGCTCAAGCTGATGGCGCGCGACGGCTTCAAGGCGCGCTTCGGCCGCGACGCGGCAACGCTCATCGCAATCACCGGAACGGGTCTGAGCCTGCTGCTCGCGCTGCTCACGCGCCTCATGATGACGGGCCGCAGCCGCGCGATACGTCTTGCCTCGTCGATGACGAAGGAACTGCGCGAAAGCGAGGAAAAATTCCGCGCCATTGCGGACTGTACGGTCAACTGGGAAATCTGGTGGTCGCCGGAAGGCAAGCCGCGCTGGATCAATTCGGCGGTGGAGCAGTACATCGGCTATACCGTCGACGAATGCATGGCCATGAGCGACTTCGCCTGCACCGTGATCTATCCGGGCGATGCCTCCTACGTCGCGCCCGAGTTCCGGGGCGCGCAACTGGGCTCGCGTGGCGACAATCTGGAGTTCCGCTGCGTGCGCAAAGACGGCTCGCTCATGTGGCTCTGCGCCTCGTGGGTGCCGATTACCGACTCGAAAGGCGACTTCATCGGTTTCCGCACGAGCGGGCGCGACATCACCGAGCGCAAGATCGCCGACCAGCGCATCAAGGAGCTGGCCTTCTACGACGCGCTCACCGGCTTGCCCAATCGCACGCTGCTGCTCGACAACCTGAAAGACGCCCTGACCGACAGCGCAAGAAACGGCACGAGCGGCGCCCTGCTGTTCATCGATCTGGATCACTTCAAGACGCTGAACGATACACTGGGTCACGACAAGGGCGACCTGCTGCTGCAGGAAGTGGCCAAACGCCTGGCGGCGAGCATACCCGCGGGCGACACCGTGGCGCGCGTGGGCGGCGACGAGTTCGTCGTCGTGGTGGGGAACCTGAACCCCGTTCCCTGCGAAGCGGCCCGCCAGGCCGAGGCCCTGGGCGAGCGGATTCTCGCCGTGCTCGGGAATCCTTATCGACTCGACGAGATCGACTACCGCAGCACGGCGAGCATCGGCGCAACCGTATTCAAGGGCTTGCAGGCGACGACAGACGACCTCATGAAGCAGGCCGACCTCGCCATGTACAAGTCCAAGGAACGCGGACGCAACGCGGTGCGCCTCTTCGACCCCGACATGCAGACGGTCGTGGTGGAACGTGCCGCGCTCGAAGCGGCACTGCGCGAAGCCATCGAGAACGAAGAGTTCGTGCTTCACTACCAGATGCAGATCGACAGCGGCCGGGTCACCGGCGTCGAGGCGCTGGTACGCTGGCGTCATCCGCTGCGCGGGCTCGTGTACCCGGCCGATTTCATTCCCGTGGCCGAGGAAACCGGGCTCATCGCCGAGCTGGGCAGCTGGGTGCTGCGCGCGGCCTGCACCCAGCTGGCGCGCTGGGCCACGCAGCCCGACACGGAGCATCTGACCATTGCGGTCAACGTCAGCGCGCAGCAGCTGCACCAGCCCGACTTCGTGCAAAGCGTGCTGGCCACGCTCGAACAGACTGGCGCAAGAGCGGACCGGCTCAAGCTCGAGTTGACCGAAAGCGTGCTGGTCGACAACGTGCAGGAGATCATCGAGAAGATGGAGGCGCTCAAGGCGAACGGCGTCGTCTTCGCGCTCGACGACTTCGGCATCGGCTATTCGTCGCTTTCGTATTTGAGGCGCCTGCCGCTCGCTCAACTGAAGATCGATCGATCCTTCGTGCGCGATGTCCTCGTCGACCCGAACGACGCCGCGATCGCCCGCACCATCGTGGCGCTCGCGCACAGCCTGGGCCTCGGCGTGATCGCCGAAGGGGTCGAGACCGAAGAGCAGCGCGCCTTCCTCGCCTCGGCCGGGTGTTACGCGTATCAGGGCTATCTGTTCTGCCGCCCGATTCCTGTCGAGGAGTTCGAAGCGGCATTGCGCGGGCTCGAGGCGTCGGAGTGCCTCACGGAGTAAGCGCGCCCCGCCGCCCGCCGCCGGTGGCATCACGCGTCGCCGTGCCCGCGCGGCACGAGCAGGTCGGAGAGGCCCACGCGATGCAGCATCTCCGCCCGCACGCGGTCCAGTACGGCAAAGCCAACGTCCGCGCCATCCTGGGTCGGGTCCACGTGCACCCGGAAGGGCCGCTTCCCGAAGGGGGCATCGACCACATCGACGATCGCCTCGGCCACGAGGCCCACGTCGGCTTGCGGCGGCACGATGGCGGCAAACGCCTCCTGGATCTGCTCGCCGAACCCGGCATAGGGGCCGGCTTCATAGGCGGCGACGACGCCCTTGTCTTCCGGGCTGCCCGCATGCGAAAAGTGATTCGTGCCCGAGGTGAAGGCGCCCGGCACGATGATCGACGTTTCGATGCCCCAGCGCGCAAGCTCGCGTGCGTACTGCACCGCAATCGCATCCATGGCGGCCTTCGCCGCAAAATACGGCGCGAGATAAGGCGGCGTGCCGCCCGCGGAACTGCTGCTCGACACCCACACCACGAGGCCCTCCCGCCGCTCGCGCATGTGCGGCAGCACCGCGCGGTTCACCCGCTGCGTGCCCAGCACGTTGATGTCGTACAGGTGTGCATACTGCTCCGGGCTGAACGCTTCGGCCGGCCCGAAGGCCATGTGGCCCGCGTTGTGGACGATCACATCGATACGCCCGCTTGTGGCAATTACGCGGGCGATGCCCGCGTCCACGGACGCCTGTGACTGCACGTCGAGTTCGACGGTGCGCAGATCCACGCCCTTGTGCAGCGAAAATTCCGCCATCTGCGCGACGACCGGGGCGTTGCGCCCGGCGCTCGCGCGCATGGACGCGTAGACGGTATGACCGGCGCTCGCGAGTGCTTCGGCAGCGAGGCGGCCAAAACCGCTCGATGCGCCGGTAACGACAATGACCTTCTTCATGATGGGCTCCTTGTTCGTCATGAAACGCTTGATCAGGACATCAAACAATGCCGCCGTTCACACGGATCGTTTGACCGTCGATCCAGCCTGCGCCGTTGCCGACAAGGAACGAGACCACCTCGGCGATGTCGTCCGCCTGGCCGAGCCGTTCGAGCGGCGGCATCTTTGCGAGGCGTTCGATCTGCTCGGGCGTCTTGTCCTTGAGGAACAGTTCGGTTGCGGTAGGCCCGGGGGCGACCGCATTCACCGTGATATTGCGGCCGCGCAGTTCCTTGGCGAAGATGTTGGTCATCGCTTCCACGGCAGCCTTGGTGGCGGCGTACACCGAGTAGCCCGGCAGCGCGAGCGCCTGGATGCTGCTCGAAGAGTTGACGATGCGGCCGCCCTGGCGCAGCTTCTTCGCGGCAATGCGCAGCGTATTGAAGGTGCCCTTGAGGTTGATCGCGACGAGCCGGTCGAACAGGGCGTCATCGGTATCGGCCAGATTGACGAGGCCCGGCTGCATGATGCCCGCGTTGTTCACCACGATATCCACGCCGCCGAAGAGCGTAATGGCCTGGTCGAACATTGCGGCCACCTGGGCGGGCACGGCCACGTCTGCCTGAATCGCCGCGGCGCGACCGCCCGCGGCCTTGATGTCCTCCACGACCGCATTGGCGTCTGCGGCGCGGCCGGCGTAGTTGACGACGACTGCGATGCCTTCGCCCGCGAGGCGTCTGGCGATCGATGCGCCGATCCCGCGGGAAGCGCCGGTGACGATCGCGACTTTGCTGGTGTTGGCTTGCGTGCTCATGGTGACTCTCCGTTCCGGTTGGGTGGGTGATGCAACGTGATGCGATGGGTGCATCTTCCCGCCAGCCAACGCTCCACGGTAGCCGCATAGCCAGAATATCGGTTATGCTCCCGGCGTATGACCATATTCAACGACCTGGGCCTGCTGCAGGCCTTCGTTGCCATCGTGGAGAGCGGCAGCATCTCCGCGGCGGCCCGCAAGCTGAATCTGAGCCAGCCCACGCTGAGCCGCCAGTTGCGTTCGCTCGAAGATCAATGCGGCGCGGCGCTGCTGCGGCGCGACACGCACCGCATGAGCCTCACCGAAACCGGCCACCAATTCCTTGCCGACGCCCAGGCGCTGCTCGCGCTAGCCGAGGAGTCCGCGCAGCGCATGCGGCGCGACCAGAGCGCGCTGAGCGGCAATATCCGCGTGTTCTCCACCATCGACTTTGGCCAGTCCGTGGTGAGCCGGATGATCAGCAGCTTTATCCAGGCGCACCCGGCAGTGAGAATGGAGCTGGCCTATTCGAACCGCCCGCTGCACATGATCGAAGAGGGCTGCGACGCGGGTATCGTCGCTGGCGTGCTCACTGACGATCGCGTCGTGGCGCGCTCGCTGGGCGAGATCCGCCGCTATCCGGTTGCCTCGCCCGCCTTCCTCAAGGATCACAAGTTCGCCAGCAAACCGGAAAGTCTCCAGGCCTTACCGTGGATCGCACTTTCGAGCCGGCAATTCGGCGGTTCGAGAGATGTCACGCTGTATTCGGGCGCGGCAACGTATACGTTGCAGATCGAGCCCGTGATGATCTCGGAGGGGGTGACAAGCATGCGCGAGGCCGCGCGCATGGGGCTGGGCCTGGCCGTGTTGCCGGAATGGCTGATCGAGGAGGATCTGATATCGGGCCGCCTCGTGCGCGTCTTGCCGAAATGGCAGGCGAAACCACTCGCCGCGCAAATCGTCTATCCCGTTCAAAGGCGGCTGCCGCTGCGCGTGCAGGCATTCACAGAATTCGCGACGGAATATATGACGACAGTGTTGAAGCCGCGGTAACGCCGGACTCCGCTCATGCGAACGCTTCGGGCTAAGTGGCCCAACTAGCCGGTGCCCCACCAGGCACGATGCCATGCTCGACCGCGACCTCGGTCTACGCTGCAGCGTTCGTCGCGCTTGGCGGCGTTGCACTCGTCCTCGTCCTGGATCGTCATGAGCCGGCGCTCGCGTTAAATCACTATTTTCGATTAGGTTACCCAATCATTTTTTGTGGAGAGCAACATGCGCAAGATTCCCGCATTCGGCCTCGGCACGTTCCGCCTGCAAGGCCAGGCTGTGATCGACTCCCTGCGTAACGGCCTCGAAGTCGGCTACCGCGCCATCGATACCGCGCAGATCTACCGCAACGAGGCCGAAGTCGGCGAAGCGATCGCCGCTTCCGGCATCGCGCGCGACAATCTCTTTCTCACGACCAAGATCTGGGTCGACAACTACGCGCGTGAAAAGCTGGTGCCGAGCCTGAAGGAGAGCCTGAAGAAGCTGCGCACTGACGCAGTCGATCTCACGCTGATTTATTGACCCGTGCCCAACAACGGCGTACCGCTCGAAGAATTCATGCGCGCACTGGCCGAGGCGAAATTGCAAGGGCTGACCGGACAGATCGGCATTTCCAATTTCAATATCGAGCTGACGAAGCAGGCTGTCGCAGTGGTCGGCAAGGAAAACATCGCGACCAACCAGATCGAGTTGAGCCCTTATCTGCAGAATCGCAAGCTCGTTGAGTTCCTGAAGCAGGAAGGCATTCACGTGACGTCGTACATGACGCTCGCCTACGGCAAGGTGCTCGGCGATCCGGTCGTCGGCGCGATTGCCGAACGGCGCCACGCCACGCCCGCGCAGGTGGCGCTCGCCTGGGCACTGCGCCTGAACTACTCCATCATTCCCGCTTCGACGAAGCGCGAGAACCTGACCAGCAACCTGCTCGCGCAAACGCTGGAACTCACGATGACGACATGGTGCAGATCGCCGCGCTCGAACGCAACGGTCGTGAAGTGCGCCCTACGGGCCTCGCCCCGCCGTGGGACTAAAACGCCGCGCCGCTTTACATCGACGATTCGAGCATGGCGCGGTAATCGTCTTCGGAGGCCTCGCGCGGATTGGTCTTGTGGCTGTGATCCTTGAGCGCGCCCTTGATGATCTCGGGGAACAGCCCGGCGTTCACACCGAGTTGCGCGAGGCCCGTCGGCAAACCCAGGCGCTCGGTCATCGTACGCACGGCAGGCGCCACTTCGGCGCCGCTGCCTAGCCCCATTGCCGTCGCGAGGCGGTCGAGCTTGCCTTCCTCGCGCACCGAAGGCGCTGCCTCGTTGAACCGCAGCACAGCCGGCAGGAAAATCGCGTTCAGCGTGCCGTGATGCAAACGCGGGTTGATGCCGCCGAGCGAATGGCTCAGGCTGTGCACGCAACCCAGACCCTTCTGGAACGCAAGCGCGCCCTGCATCGATGCGCTCATCATATTCAGCCGCGCCACGCGGTCGCCGCCGTCATGCGTCGCGCGCTCGATGTGACGCCACGCGCGCCACAAGCCGTCCAGCGCAATGCCGTCCGCGGGCGGATTGAAGGCGGGCGCGAGAAAAGTCTCCATGCAATGCGCGATCGCATCCATGCCCGTCGCCGCCGTCAAACCGGGCGGCAAGCCCAGCGTGAGTTCCGGATCGCAAATCGCCACGCGCGGCACCACGTACGGGGAGATCACACCGACCTTGCGACCGTCGTCGAGAATCAGAATGGCGCCGCGCCCCACTTCGCTGCCGGTGCCCGCGGTCGTCGGCACGGCGATCACCGGGGCCGTCTTCGCCGTAATGTTCACCGCGCCGCCTTCGATCACCGCGAAGCGCTGCAGCGGTCCTTCGTGCGTCGCGCAAACGGCGACGCCTTTGGCGAGGTCAATGGCGGAGCCACCGCCAACGGCGACGATGCCGTTGCACTCCCCTGCAAGATAGGCCGCCACGGCCTCACGCACGGCCGCTTCGCTCGGATTGGGCGGGGTACCGTCGTAGATCGTTGCTGGCGCAACGCCTGCCAGCGCGCCCAGCACCCTATCGACGATCCCCGCCGCGCGTACGCCCTTGTCCGTGACGATCAATGGCCGGCTGATGCCCACACGTTCGCATTCGTTCTGGAGCAAATGAATGGCGCCGAAATCGAACTGGATTTGCGTGACGTAGTTGATGAGGGACATAGGATTGAGCTTCAGTTATAGTGAATTTGGCCGTTGCGGCGGCAAACGCTGACAACGGCAATGCAATTACCGCATTTCGGCCGCATAGTGCTATTGTTTTGGGCCAGTATAGGGAGACACCTTATACGCGGTAATTGAGAAGATTTGATACAGCTATAACTTTTCCTCAACCCCATGACCCCGTCGCTCAACTCGATCATCTCCCGCCTCCATGTGAAGCAACTTCGGCTGTTGATCGCCCTGGGCGATCACGGCTCGCTGCTGAAGGCCGCCCAACAGGTCTCACTCACGCAGCCCGGCGCCAGCAAGGCATTGCAGGAGATCGAAACGACCTTTGGCACCGCGCTCTTCAATCGCACCAATCGAGGTCTCGAGCCCACCGAGGCCGGTCACTGCGCGATCCGCTACGCGCGCCTGATCCACACCGATCTCACGCATTTGCGCGAGGAGCTTGTCGGACTCTCGCGCGGGCGTGGCGGACGCGTAGCGGTGGGGGTCATCATGGGCGCGGTGCCGCTGCTGACCGATGCGATTTCCACGCTGATCGCGGCGCATCCGGAAATGTCGGTTGAAATCGTCGAAGACACGAGTGCTGCGCTGCTGAGCCAGATCGATGCGGGCCGGCTCGATCTCGCGATCTGCCGCACCACGGTCAGCCAGACGCCGCATCTCTACGAGAGCCTCAAGCTGCAGGACGAAACGCTCGCCGTGATCGCCAACGTGCGGCATCCGCTGCACCGCGCGAAGAAGCTCACGCTCAAGGACACGGAGAAGTATCGCTGGGTGGTCTACCGCGCCAACATGCCCATGCGGCTGTTGCTCGAACGCGAGTTTCGCGAGGCCGAACTGCGCTTTCCCACGCATCTGCTCGAAACGACCTCCGCGTTCGCCACGCTGGCGCTGCTGCAAGGCAATCCCTCGTTCGTCGCGCTGGTGTCGATCGACGTTGCGCAGTTCTTCGCGAGCCAGGAGATGGCCTGCATCCTGCCGCTACGCCTCGCTTCCCGCAGCGAACCGTATGAGCTGGTCACGCGCCAGGGTGCGCCGCTCGCCCCCGCGGCGCGGCTGCTCATCGAAACGCTGTGCGACAAGCAAGGCATTGAATTCTGAAGCGCACGACAGCCGGCCCCGGGGAAACCCTGGCATTGACCTTAATCAAATCCCTCCCGCACAATGAACCATATCGTGGACTTATCGTCCATATTATGGACATAACGAGAGCAATTGATGACGGACAAGCCCTATTCCCCCATGACGCCGTATCAGCTTCCGTTCCCCAAGGAAGCGCAGCAGGAAATCGTCATTCCCCACGCCATTCCCACCGACGAGCGCGTGTGGGTACCCCAGGCCGAGAACGTATGGTTCCGTCCGCTGTGCCTGAACACGGCACAGGGCTACTGGATGAATTTGCTGCGCGTGCGTAAATCAGGTGTCCTGAGCAGGCATCGGCATCCGCAGGCCGTTCACGGCATGGTGCTCAAGGGCCGCTGGCGCTATCTGGAGCACGACTGGGAAGCGACCGAAGGCAGCTACGTGTTCGAGCCGCCCGGCGAAACGCATACGCTCTACGTACCGGAAGACGTCGAAGAGATGATCACCTACTTCCAGGTCAACGGCGTGATGTTCTATTGCGATCCGTGGGGCAACTACACGGGCTATGAGGACGTGTTCACGAAGATCGACATGTGCCGCAAGCATTACGCGGCGGTGGGTCTTGGCGAGGATTACGTGGACCAGTTCATCCGATGACCCGCGCCCGGTACGATTTCGCGGGGCGCGTGGCCGTCGTGACCGGCGCGGCGGGCGGCATCGGCCGCGCGATCTGCAATGCGTTCGCGCGCGGCGGGGCGCGCACGGTCAACTGGGACCGCGTGCCCGGCCCGCTGGATACGCAGGACGCGCCCCGTCACATCGAAGCCGACGTCACGCGCCCCGAGACGATCGAAGCGGCGCTGGCAGCGACGCTCGCCGAGTTCGGGCGCATCGACTACCTCGTGAACAACGCGGGTTTCGCCGGTTCGACCGTGCCGCTCGATGCGTACGATCCCGCCGAATGGCAACGCATCGTCGACGTCAATCTGGTGGGCACCTATCACGTTTGCCGCTTCGTCGTGCCCGCCATGCGCCGCGCCGGTTCGGGGCGCATCGTCAACGTGGCATCGCTCGCGGGCAAGGAGGGCACGCCGAACGCGTCCGCCTACAGCGCGGCGAAGGCCGGTGTGATCGCGCTCACCAAATCGCTCGGCAAGGAACTCGCGCGGATGGGCATTCTCGTCAACGGCATTGCGCCCGCTGCCGTAGAAACACCGCTGCTCGCGCAGATGGCGCCCGCCCATGTGCAGACGATGATCGACAAGAGTCCGCTCGGGCGGCTCGGCACCGTGGATGAAGTCGCCGATCTCGCGCTATGGCTTTGTTCGGATTCCTGTACGTTCAGCACCGGCGCGATATTCGATCTTTCCGGCGGCCGCGCCACGTACTGATACACGCCCAAAGACACCCACACGATAACAGCCAAAAGGAGACGACCCATGATCAAAAAATCGCAACGGCTCAAACGCACCCAGACGATCGCCATCGCCTTTCTGACGATAGCGGGCATCGTGAACTATCTGGACCGCAGCACGCTTTCCATCGCCAACCATTCGGTGGCGGAGGAACTGCATCTGAACGCTTCGCAAATGGGCTTGCTGCTTTCGGCGTTCTCGCTCGCCTATGCGTTCGCGCAATTGCCGGTGGGCGCGATGCTCGACCGTTTCGGCTCGCGCGTGATGCTCGGGCTCGGCATGCTGGTGTGGTCGCTCGCGCAGGTCACGGGGGGCTTCATTCAAACGCTCAATCATTTTCTGGCGGCACGCGTGGTGCTGGGCATCGCCGAAGCGCCGCTCTTTCCGGCGGGCGCCAAGGTCATTCACGAATGGTTCGCCGTGCGCGAACGCGGCGCGCCAACCGGCACGTTCGTCTCCTCCTCGACCATCGCGCCGATGATCGCGCCGCCACTGCTCACCGCGCTGATGCTCTCGTTCGGCTGGCGTCCGATGTTCATCATCATGGGTGTGCTGGGTGTGCTCGTCTCGGTCGGCTGGTATGTGGTCTATCGCAACCGCGATCAGGTCGTGCTCACGTCCGAAGAAACGGCATGGCTCGAAGACGGCGCGACCGAAGCACCGAAGAAGAGCGCACTGAGCTTCGCCGAATGGGGCATGCTGCTCAAGCAGCGCAACACGTGGGGCATGATCTTCGGCTTCATGGGCGTGATCTACATGGTGTGGCTCTATCTCACCTGGCTGCCCGGCTATCTGGAGAAGGAGCGCCATATCTCCATCGCGCATACGGGCTGGCTCGTCGCCATTCCCTATGTGTTCGGCACGATCGGCATGGCCAGCAGCGGCTTTATTTCCGATTACCTGCTCAAGCGCGGCATGGCGCCGATCCGCAGCCGCAAGTGGCCGCTGTGCGTCGGGCTGATCGGCGCGGCGGCCTTCACCGTGCCGGCCGCCTACACGCCGAGCACCGCGCTCGCCATTACCTATGTTTCCGTCGCGATGTTCTTCGTGAACATGTCGAGCGGCGCGGCCTGGGCGCTCGTGAGCGTGGCGGCTCCCCGCCATCTCGTGGCGTCGCTTGGCAGCATGCAGAACTTCGGCGGCTATTTCGGCGGCTCGTTTGCGCCGGTCATCACCGGCATCGTGGTCGACCAGACGCATTCGTTCGTGAACGCCCTGCTCATCAGCGCAGCGGTGGCGTTCGCCGCCGCGTTCGTCTATCTCTTCGTCGTCAGGGAAGTCGTGCCTGAAAACGAGCGCCGGACGGCAGCGACCCAACCCACCTGATTCATCTGTTCATTCGCACTACGCATCATGACATTCAAGGACAATTTTCTCGCGGGGAAGGTCGCGCTCGTGACGGGCGGCCACTCCGGTATCGGCGCGGCCATTGCCAACCGGCTCGCACAACTCGGCGCACACACCACGGCCGCCGGCCTGCCGCCTCCCGCCGGCACGCCAGACGTACTCGATGCCGGCGTGCAACGCACCTCGCTCGACGTGCGTTCGAGCGAAGACGTGACGCGACTGGTTAATGGCTGCGAGCGGCTCGATATCGTCGTGAACTGCGCGGGTGTGATCAGCCGCGGCGAAGAGCACCAGATCGAGGCGTTCGAGCGCGTGCTCGATATCAATCTCAACGGCACCATGCGTGTGTGTTCGAGCGCGCGCGAGCTGCTCAGGGCTTCTTCCGGCTGCATCGTGAACACGGCTTCGATGCTGAGCTTTTTCGGCGGCGGTCTCGTGCCGGCCTATAGCGCCAGCAAGGGCGGCGTGGCGCAGCTCACGCGCTCGCTCGCCATTGCCTATGCGCCCGACAATATCCGTGTGAATGCACTCGCGCCCGGCTGGATCGCGACGCCCCTCACCCAGGCGCTGCAGGACGACGGCGGCCGCTCGCAGGGCATCCTCGAGCGTACGCCGATGAAGCGTTGGGGGCAGCCCGAAGAAGTCGCGAACGTGGCCGCGTTTCTCTGCTCGCCCGCCGCTTCGTTCATGACGGGCGCGATCGTGCCCGTGGACGGCGGCTATCTGTGCGCCTGATCCGCAGGAATTGCGGGCATAATGGCGCCACACATGGCGCCCGCTAGCTTTCCGATGTCGACCACTGATTCCCCCACCTCCTCCCAATCCGGCGACGCCAAGGGCGTTGCCGGCACGGCCGCCTTTTCGAAGTTCATCGCCGTGCTGCAGCTCATCGCTGATGCCAGCACGCCGCCGAACATCGCGAAGCTCGTGGCCGCGAGCGGCTATCCGCGCCCGACCGTGCATCGCATCGTCGCCGCGCTGCAGGCCGAAGGGCTCGTCGCGGCCGTGGGCGGCGGCAATACGTTCGCGCTCGGGCCGCGTCTCGTGAATCTCGCGAGCCGCAGCTGGGAGCGATCCGACCTGCGCATCGCCGCCGTCGACGCGCTCATGGAACTGCGCAACACCACCTCGGAAACAGTGCACCTCGCCGTGCCCAGCGACGGCGCGATGGTGTACATCGAAAAGCTCGAAAGTCCGCACGCCGTGCGTATGGCTTCGCGTATCGGCACGCGCGTGGCGCTCACGTCGAGTTCGGTCGGCAAGGCCTGGCTCGCCACGCTCACGCCGCCCGAGCGCGAGCCAATGCTCGCACAGGCGCCGCGCGTGCGTTTCACCGAGCATACGATGACCGACCTCGACGCGATCCGCGACGAGATCGAACTCACGGCGCAACGCGGCTACGCGGAAGACCGCGAAGAAAACGAACAGTCGATCTGGTGTTACGGCGCGGCGATTCTCGGCGCCGATGGTCACGCAGTGGGCTGCGTGAGCGTCAGCATGCCGATGTTCCGCCGCCAGGCGGATGCGCAGCAGAGCTACATCGAACCCCTGCTCGCCGCGTGCCGCACCATTGCCGCACGGCTCGGGCCGGTTTGCTTGCGATAACTCAAAACGGCACGACTTCAGCAGGACCGGCCTACTTCGCCTCTTCCACGCGCCGTTCATCGGTGTTGCTGGGATATTTCGCCTGCCCGAAGCGGATGATCAGCACGCCCAGCGCGATCAGCACGATCGCGCCCGCAGACGCCAGCAAATGCAGCTCGGTGTTCGCGCCCGCGCGCAGGATGAGGTCCCGCGCGATCGACACCATGGCGATATACAGCGGGAAGCGAACGGGCAGCTGTCCAGCCTTGAGATACTGCCCGACCATGGCGAAGATCTCGAGGTAGAGAAACATCAGCAGCAGGTCGGTCAGCGTCACGCCGTCCGAATGCACCATATGCCAGATCAGGGCGCCCATGGCGGCCACGGTGCCAATGCCGATGATCAACAGACCGAACAGTTCGGCCAGCTCCATAGCGCGCTCGAGGCGCTCCTTGATCGCTCGTTGCAGAGCGTTCTCGTACTTCATCTTCGTAGGTTCCCCATGACACAGTAGGGGGATAGTAGCGCGACAAGATGAAAGTTCGAAAACGCGAAAAAAAATCCGCGAGGGCGCGGGCGCGAAACGAAATCAGGGCGAAGGCGCGGCGGTCACGCGCTCCACGTCGTTCAGGAGCGCCGCCTCGCCGGTCGTGCTGAGCGCGGCGATGCCGGCAACGCCGTCACTCGCGTATTCGTCGGTCAGGAGTTACAACGCCTCGACATCCACTCGCCATCGCGCAACGGCGTCACGATGGGCAACCGGATTCCCTCGAACATATCAGGCCCCCTTGTTGCCGGTACGCAGACGCAACGCGCCGATCGTGGCTTCCGGCACGCTGCCTATCAGCGTATGCATCGTGAAGTCGATGTCTTCGGGCGCGATATCGAGTAGCACACGCATGGCGCCGCGCGCGAAGGCAGTTTGCGCGACGTAGACGCCGAGCGGGGAATGCAGCAGCGCCGCGAGATGCGCCCGCGCGGCTTCTTCGGTATTCGCGGTCAGCATGACTTCGAGCCAGGCACGCGGGGCCCGCAACGGAACGACCTTTGCACGCGGGCGCGGAGCCGGCGCCACGATCTCGTAACGGGGGATGGGATTTGCGCAAGCCATGAGATTTGAATTGCTATTCGCAGGTTGTGAATACAACTTCAGCGTATTCCCGAACGCGTAAAACCGGTGTTAAAAATAGCGGTGCGTCGTGTCTAAATCTCACATGCCTTGTGCGAGCTGCGGATTCAACTCGAGATGCAGCACGACGAGCCAGCGTCGCGGGCACGCGTTGGCAATTTCGAGTGGCGCTTCGTGCGCACTTCCACCGCTTCGTACAGGCCCGATGAAGCCCTGCTTCTTCTCACAAGAAAAAATGCCGTAAAAAAGCGCGGCATTTACCTCCCATTCTGACTTCGGCGTTCGCATTCTTCGCATTTTCGAATTACCCCGATTTCGCGCTGGGGTCTGCGCGAACGCGCGCGAACCCGCATGTTCGAAAACGTCCGTGGGACACATTACGCTGCCGCGCCGCGCAATGCGGTCTACTATATCGTCAGTGTATTGGGCAACCGGGCAAAGGAGGCTCGATGGCCGACTGGTCGAACATGATGCGCGATTTCGTCGACGAAATCGCTGCGAGCGTGGCCATGATCGGCCGCGATGAGCGGGGCCAGTTCGTGGTTTCGGCCTGCAACGATCATTTCATGCGCATGACGGGCGGCAGGCGCAGCGCGATCAAGTCGTTCCCGGCACCGTTCGATTCGCTCATTCCCAACTACGCCCGAACCGAATTCCGCAAAAAGCTGACCCAGTGCTTCGAATCCGGCGTCGCCCGGGAACTCGAGCAAGCCTATGACCTGAGGGACGGAACGCACTGGTGGCGCCTGTCGTTGAAGCCGATACGCCACGCCGAAAGCGGTGTCTCCGTACTCGAAATCATGGTCACAGGCCTTGAAATCACCACGAAGATGTTGCTGACGCACGAACTGGAAGTCAGCACGTCGCGCTTTCGTTCGGTCGTCGATGCAGCCTACGACGCCATCATCACGATCGACCAGCAGCATTGCATCACGCTATTCAATCGTGCCGCGGAAAACCTGTTCGGGTACTCTGCCGAAGAAATGCTCGGCCAACCGATCACGGACCTTCTGCCCGAGCGCTACCGCGCCAATCATTCGCAATACGTCCACCTGTTTGCGCGCTCGCCCGTGCGCTCGCGGCAGATGGACGAGCGCAACCGCGTGTATGGGCTGCATCGGGATGGGTCGCTGTTGCCCGTCGAAATTGCGATTTCGAAAATCAACGTGGGCGGGCTGATCGAATTCACCGCCGTGATTCGCGATATCGCCGACCGCGTTCGCTTGATGGATCTGCTTCAGAAGCAGGCCGTCACCGACGAGCTGACCGGTCTGCCGAACCGCCGAGAATTTGCCGATACCGTTGAACAGCTTCTCGAAGCCGACAAAACGCTTTCCGTCTTTATTCTCGATATCGATTACTTCAAGAAGATCAACGACAGCTACGGGCACGACATCGGCGACGAAGTGCTGCGCGTGCTGGCCAAAGTCGTGATGAACAGCGACAGGCGCATTGGCGTGTTTGCGCGCTGGGGCGGCGAAGAGTTCGTCGCCGCGCTGCCTGAGTTCAATATCGAGCAGGCAACGGCCGTGGCCGAGGAATTGCGCCAGACCATCGAGCAGCAGGACTTCGAGCATCAATGGCGGCTGGGCAAGCCCGTTCCGTTTACGGTGAGCATCGGCGTAACGGAGCGCCTGCCGGGCGAGGATGACTTCGGTGCGATCGTCAAACGCGCGGACGTGGCGCTCTATCGGGCCAAAGACAGCGGACGCAACCGCGTGGAAGTCGGCTAGCGCGCGCCACAATCGCATCGCGTTCTTTCGCCAGGGAGGCCGTCATGGACAGAATTGCGCTGGCCTGCGTGGCCGTGCTGGGTCTTTTGCTGTTTGGCCTCGGCCTGTCCATTTCCATGCTTCGCTTTCGCGAAGGCACGCTCTCGGGATGCGCGCCGGACCCGGCCAGCCTGCTGCACAAGTTCGTGCGCGCGCATGCGAACACGGCCGAATATGTGCCCTTCCTGGCCGCGCTGTTTCTCTATCTGGGCACACACTCGCCCTCGCCGGCAACGCTCGCGCTGATCGTGGCCGCGACCGTCTGCCGGTGCTTGCTCGTCGTCGGGCTGGTCGCGTTTCCCTCGATGGCAAAACCCAATCCCGCCCGATTTATCGGCGCGCTCGGCACTTACGCGGCCGGTATCGCGCTGAGTCTCGCGTTGCTACGTTGACTCGAGAATGGGCTTTCGCTGTGCGCGCAACGTTGTCGCCGGTGTTCGCTACGGCGCACGCGAATCGCCGCGCAGCGATGCCAGCAACTGCACGAGCGCCTCGATGTCTTCATCCCGCGTGCGCCACGACGACACGCTGATCCGCAACGCAGGCCGCCCTTGCCAGATCGTGCCGCCGAACCACGTTTCGCCCGAAGCCTGCGCGGCGCTGCGCAGCGCCAGCGTCTGGGCATCCGTTGCGCCGCGGAACAGCACCTGGTTCAGCACGACCCGGTTGAGCACCTCGTAGCCCAGGCGTTCGAGTTCGGCGCCGATGCGCTGCGCCTGCGCGTGATGGCGCTCGACCATGGCCGCGACACCTTCGCGACCGAGCGTGCGTAGCGCCGCCCACACGGGAATGCCGCGCGCGCGGCGCGAGAACTCCAGTGTGAGGTTCTTCTGCGCGTCGGCGCTCGCAGACAAATAGGCCGCGTCGCTGTTCATCGCCTCGGCGAGCGCCGTTGCATCGCGGCAAATGACCATGGCGCAGTCATACGGCGTGTTCAGCCACTTGTGCGCATCGGTCGTCCAGCTATCGGCCCCTTCGATACCCTCGGTCAGCGCCGCCAGTGACGAGGTCCGCGCCCACAGGCCGAACGCGCCATCGACATGCACCCACGCGCCGGCCTCCCGCGCACGCGCGATGATCGGCGCAAACGGGTCGAATTCGCCGGTATTCACCTCGCCGGCCTGCAGGCACAGGATCGTGCGGTCGTCGAGCGGCGGGAGTCGCGCCGCATCCACGCCGCCGTGAGCATCGACGGCCGCGTAGACGATGCGCTCCAGCCCGAAGCCCAGGATGCGCAACGCCTTCTTTACTGTAATGTGAGCGAGTTCCGAGACCACGACCTTGATTTCGGGCGCGCCCATCAGCCCCTGGCGGTCGAAGTCCCAGCCTTGCCGTGCGAGCAGCGCGCGCCGGGCGGTAGCGAGCGCACCGAGCGTGCACGCTGTCGCGCTGGTGCCGAAGCCCACGGCGCTTTCGCGTGGCAGGTCGAGCGCTTCGAGCACCCAGCGCCCCGCGATGCGTTCCACCGTGGCTGCGACCGGCGAGTTGTCGAACGTGGAGGCGCACTGATCCCACGCCAGCATGAGCCGCTCGACCGCGGCCGCTGCAGGCAGCGCCGCGCCAATCACGAAGCCGAAATAGCGCGGACCGTTCGAAGCCGTCGTCGCCGGCGAGCCTACGCGGTCGAGCAGCGACAGCGTGTCTTCGGCGGGTAATCCGCTCGCGGGCAGCGGCTCGTCGAACGCACTGAGCGCCGCGATGGCTTCGTTCGAGGGGAAAACACGCCGTGTGGCGTTGCCTTCGAGATAGCGCAGGCCGCGTGCGTCGGCATCCGCCAGCAGTTTCAGTTCATCCATCCATGTCTCCCGGTTCGAGTTTCCATTCAGGCTTCAATTCGACGTACCGGCGCACGGGGACGCGCGCGGCATGCTGCGCACCGTGACGGCCCAGAACACGAGCGCCAGCAAACTCACGGCCGCGCCCAGCGTACACACACCATGCCAGCCCGCCGCGGCATACGTCGCCGTCGTGCCGATCGCGCCAAGCCCGCTGCCAACCGCATAGAACAGCATGTAAAGACTCACGGGCCGGCTATGAAGTTGCGCGTTGCTGCGAAAAATCAGGCTTTGATTGGTCACGTGCAGCGCCTGACCGCCGAGATCGAGCAGCACGATGCCGACCAGCAGCATCCATAGCGAGTGTCCCAGCATCGAGAGCGGCCACCAGGCCAGCAACAGCAGCGCCAGCGCGGCCGCACTGGTGCGCTGGCCCCAACCCCGATCGGCCCAGTGGCCCGCGCGCGCAGCGGCCAGCGCGCCCGCCGCCCCGGCTATGCCGAAGGCCCCGATCGCCGTATGAGAAAAATTGTAGGGCGGCGCACTCAACGGCAGCACCAACGCGCTCCAGAAGATATTGAGGGTCGCGAACATCAGCAGCGCGAGCACGCCGCGCGTCTGCAGCACGCGATCCGAGCGCAGCAACGCGAACATCGAGATGATCAGTTGTACATAGCTCATCGTGCCTGGCTCACCGCGTGCCAGTTTCGGAAGCCGGCGCCACAGCGGCACGGCCAGGGCGAGCATGACGGCGGCGGAACAGCCATACACGCCGCGCCAACCGGCAAGATCGCTCACGCCGCCGGAGAACACGCGAGCCAGCAGCAGGCCGATGAACACGCCACTGCCCGCTGCGCCCACCACGCGCCCGCGCTCGTCGGGCGCGGCGGCGGCCGCCGCATAGGCGATCAAACCCTGCGTCATGGCCGTGCCGAGCATACCCACACCGAGCATGCCGGCCAGCAGCACCGTTACGGATCGCGCGAGACCGACCACGCCCAACGCGCCCGCCAGCGCCAGCAATTGCACGATCATCAGGCGGCTACGCTCTACCCTGTCGCCCAACGGCACGAGTAGCAGCAGCGCCAGCGCGCAACCGGCCTGCGTCGCCGTGACCACGCCGCCAACCGCGGCGCGCGTGATGCCGAAATCGCGCGCCAGGGCGTCCAGCAAGGGCTGCGCATAGTAGACATTGGCGACGCTCAAACCGCTGGCTACGGCGAACAGCAGTACGAGGCCGCGCGACAACGGCGCGCGCGGCTGCACGGGAGCGCCGCGGGCCGGCGGTGCAAGCGCAACGGAATCCGCGTCCATGATCTTCAATCCAGTTTCAAAACAAAACTGATTGAATGGTATGTCGACTGGTTTTAAAATGCAACTACGTGAGGCGTACGCATTACGTCAATACGTTCCAGCAAGAGAGAGAATCGCCATGGCAAGCCGCAAATCCATGCAGAAGGAAACCTGCCCCGTCGCGCGCTCGGTCGACGTGATCGGCGACCGGTGGTCGCTGATGATCCTGCGCGATGTCTTCGACGGCATTCACCGCTTCGGTGACATTCAGCGCAATCTGGGCGTGGCGCGCAATATCCTGTCAGGCCGTTTGAGCCATCTGGTCGAGGCCGGCATTCTCGAAACCCGGCCTGCCTCCGACGGCACGACCTATCAGGAGTACGTGCTAACGAAGAAAGGGGAAAGCCTCTTCCCCGTCATCGTGGCGCTTCAGCAGTGGGGCGAGCGCCATTTGTTCGAGCGCGGCGAACGGCATTCGTGGTTGATCGACAAAGCAACGGGCAAGCCGTTGCTGTCGATGTTTCCGCAGACCCGCGAAGGGCACGCGCTCACCCCTCACGACACCGTGGTCAAGAAGCCCGCATAACGCCCGCCCGGCTTACATGGCCGGGTCGATGGGCGAAGGCGGCGCGCCGCGTTCCTCGATGGCCTGGCCAGCCAGCAGACACAGGTCTTCGCGGAAGTGCCCGGCGACGATCTGCACGCCAACCGGCACGTCCTTCACCATCCCCGTCGAAACGACGAGCCCCGGCAAGCCCATCGTGGGCAATGCGCGCATGGTCAGCTGGGCGTCCCACACGCGCTGGAATCCCGCCGCGCCCTGCATGTCGAGGTTGTCGGGGAACGGCAGTTCGCCCGAAACCGGCAGCAGCAGCACGGGATATTCCGCAAGGAACATGCGCCATGCGCGCGTGAGCGTCGTGCGGCGCACCAGCGACGGGACCACCACGTTCTCGGGCATCGCCGCGACCTTGGCGCGCACGCCGTCCACCACCGCCTGCGCGCCCGGGTCGCCGTCACGCGCCACGGCGTCGGCGAGCGCCGGGAAGCCGTCGCCGAGCCACAGGCGTTCCTGCACTTCGCCGGCGTCACGCAGGAGCGGCACGTCATCGATCTGCTCGACCGTCCAGCCCGCGTCGGCGAGTCGGCGGCCGGCGTCGAGCAAAGCATCCTCCACCTCCTTCGTGATGCTCATGCCGCCCGGGCGCAGGCAGAGCGCCGCGCGCCGCGGCACGTCGGGCCCGATGAGCGGCGCCGGCGTCCACCAGGGGTCGCGCAGGTCGGGCGCGGCAAGCGCCGCAAGCGCCACGCGCAAGTCCTCGACCGTGCGCGCCATCGGGCCCGCACCCGACATCATCTGCGCGCCGATCGGCCGCTCCGGCGACGACGCGTTGAACGCCGGCACCCGCCCGATGCTGGGCCGCAGTCCATGCACGCCGCACGCATAGGCCGGGTAGCGCACCGAGCCGCCAATGTCGGTGCCGAGCGCGATATGCCCGATGCCGGCCGTGACCGCCGCCGCCGCACCGCCGCTCGAGCCGCCCGGCGTGAGCGATGCGTTGCGCGGGTTTTTCGTATGCCCATGGACCTGGTTGCTCGTGAACCAGCGCAGCGCGAAGGTCGGCGAATTGGTGCGGCCGAGCAGCACCGCGCCCGCGCGCACGAGGTTTTCGACGGCCGGGCTGTTGGCCTGCGCGATCAGATCCTTTTGCAGACGCGTGCCGTTGGTCGTCGCGAAGCCCGCCTGGTCGATGTTGATCTTCGTAGTGACGGGCACCCCCGCGAGCGGCCCCGGGTCTTCGCCGCGCGCTATCGCCGCGTCGATTCTGTCGGCCTGGTCGAAGACCCACTCGGGCCGGTAGTCGATCACCGCGTTGATGAGCGGATTGACGGCCTCCAGCCGCTCGAGCGCGGCCTTCGCGGCCTCGCGTGCCGACACCTCGCGCGCGCGAACCCGCTTGGCGAGCTCAGTTGCAGTTAAACGCCATAGTTCAGTCACGATCCCTCCGGTTCGTTAGCAAATCGGGAGTGGCCAGGCCTGTTCAGGCGCTGGCCGATAACGTCTCGACACGCTGCCGGTCGCGCAGAACCGCCAGCGCGAGCGCCGCGAGTCCGCATGCCGCGATGAGCGCGAGCAGCGCCGCGCGGCCGCCGTGCACCAGCACCCAGCCGCCGACGGTCGGAAACCCGAACGCGCCGACGAAGTACGCCGCGACGAACCACGTGAGCGCGGCGCGGCGGTGCGCGGCGACGGAGTCGTTGACGGCCTGAAGCTGGACGATCGGGTAAGCGAGCCCGTACCCGGTGCCCAGCAGCACCGCGGCCGCCGATTGAAACAGCACGTGAAACGGCACTACGAACATCGCCGCGCTGCCCATCACCATCATGACGAGCAGCACTTTCGTCGCGGTTTCGGAGCGCATCTTGATGACCACGCGCGAGAGCAGCCAGCGCGTGGCGATGACCGTCACCGTGTAGACGCTGAAGAAAGTCGTCGCCTTCGCCTCGGTGCCTTGCACGAACGACATCTGGAACGTCATGAGGCCCGAGAACACGCAGCCGCCCAGCGCGATGATGACGATGGGATACACCGCGCGCGTGCGGGCGATCACGCCCATCTTCAGGAGCCACGGGTCCGGCGAGGCCGGTTCTTGCGTCGCGGTACTGGAGCGCACGTGCGGCGCGAGCCGGCCGAACAGCTCGAGCAGGACGGCCGCCAGCACGCACAGGCCGCCGATCGTGTAGAGCACGCCGCCAAGCGGCATGCGCCAGAAGCGGATCGCAAAGCCCGCCAGCGCCGGACTGCCGCCGATGCCCGTCATCTGCATGGTGGCGAAGCGCAGGAACCACAGGCCGCGCTCGGCGTCGTTCGTGCGCTCGGCGAGCGCCATCGGCGCGGCGAGGCAGAACGCGCCCCAGCCGAAGCCCACGAGGAAGCCGGGCACGACGTCGAAGCTGCTCACCTGCTCGACCAGCGCGAAACTGACCACGCCCGCGCCCACGCAGAGCGCCGCGAGCGCGGCCATGCGCGCCGCGCCCACATGCTGGGCGACCCAGCCCGTGAGCGAGACGCCCACGAAGGTGCCGAGCGCCGCGCCCGCGAGCGCCACGCCGGTGTTGATATCGTTCCCGCCGATGGCGCGCACGTGCATGGAGAACAGGAACGTCGCGCCATAGCCTGCCGATGCGAGCAGGACGCCGACGAGCATGATGAGGGCACTGAATGGGCGCACGGCGGGCCTTCCGGACGATGACGGAAGTGTGCAGATTATCAGTCCCTGTACCCAGCGTTGCATTCAGGTGCTCCTCGGGTGCGATGTCGGCGGCGGGCGAGCGGTCGCGCGAGTCGAAGCGCTTCCACCGCACGGCCGGGACGGGCCGGTTACTTGACGTCCTGCTGCGCGTGTTCCGCCGCGTCGATGATCGCGTCGGCCACGGCCTTCGGCTGGCTCAGCATCGAAACGTGGCTGCCGTTCACGCGCGTCACCTTTGCGCCAATATGCTTCGCCATCGATTCCTGCAGCGCGGGGGCGATCATGCGGTCGCGCGCCGTCACGACGAAATACGAAGGCTTGTCGTGCCACGCGGCCTGCGTGACCTTCTGCGAGAGGGCGCCGCTGAACCACGGGCCCTGGGTCGCCGCCACGATGCGTTGCTGCGCGGGCGGCAGGTCGGGCGCGAAGTCCTCGCGGATCGCCTTGTCCGAAAGCGTCAGGTAGCCCGCCGAGTCCTTGCGCAGTTCGCTTGCCCAGGGCGCGTCCGGCTGGCCCTGGGTGATATCGGCGATCGACTGGCCGTTGTCGGGCGCGAAGGCCGCCACGTACACGAGCGACTTCACCTTCTCGTCGTTGCCGGCTTCGCTGATCACGACGCCTGCCCACGAGTGGCCGACCAGCACCACCGGGCCCTTCTGCTGCTCGATCACGCGCTTCGTTGCGGCAGCGTCGTCGGCGAGCGAGCTGAGCGGGTTCTGCACGGCGACGACGTGCAGGCCGCGCGCTTCGAGGAGCGGAATCACGCGGTTCCAGCTGGAGCCGTCGGCGAACGCGCCGTGCACCAGCACGACGTTGGTGCCTTTCAGGTCCTGCGGCGGCGCGGCATGCGCCGCTTGCAGCGCGAAGAGGCCGCCGAGGAACGCCACGGACGTAAAAATCTGCTTGATCGAAGCCATCGTTTTTCTCTCTTCTCTTATCGGGTCGTTCGGTGGGTCGGGAAAGGCGGATTACGAATGCGCGTAGATCGGGCCGAGGCCGGGGATATCGTCCTGCGGAGCGCGCGCGGCGTTCGTGCCGTTCATGGCGTGATGCGGCTTGCGCGGAGCGGACGCATCGGACGAGCCGGCCGTCACACCGCCATACGATGACGAAGCGGCTTGCTGCGCGACCTGCGTGGCTTCCACGCGCGCCAGCGCGGCCTGGATGTTGCGCGGGTATTGGGTTTCGTCGGCGGCCGGGTTGTAGCCGGCTTTCTGCAGCTGCACGAGTTCGGCGCGCACCTGCGCACGGGTGACGGGCTCGTTCGACTGAGCGAACGAAAGAACCGGGGCGGCGGCAAGAGCGGCGAGGGCGAGGAGTTTGAGGGCTTTCATGAGGTTCTCCAAAGAGGAAGGGGTAGACAGCGATCGGGTTCAAACCGGGTTCAGTTCAGCGCGAGGGGTTTATCGAGCTGGCGTAGGTGTATTTGAACGCCCCGATGTATCTGCCGTGTTTCCATTTGGGGCGCGGTTTGCATATGAACGTGTCCGAATTGCGCGCAGATACATTGCGCTACAAAAAGCCCTCCGCGATGCGCGGCACAGCCATAACGCAAACGCCGCCGGCCCACGAGGGCACGGCGGCGCGGCGTGGCGTGGCGCTTATCAGCCGAACGTGAAGCTGTAGACGTGCGCGCCCGGGTCGAGAAAGCGGATCTCGAAGGTGTGATCTCCAATGCGGCCGGACTGCCGCACGAGCTGATAGAGGCGCGCGCTCGTGGCGACGCCGGTGCCGTCCGCTGCGACGTCGGCGCCATGCGCGGCTCCCGGAGGCGCGCCGTCGATGCTGACGCGAAAGCGCACGGGCTTGCCGTCGGCGGTGGGCGCGAGTACCAGATGCAGGTCGCGCGCATGGAAGCGATAGGCAATGCTCGCCTGCGGCGCACCCGCCACGGCGGACTCGGCGCCCACGTTCCACTGCCCGCCGAACGCCCACTGGTTCAAGCCGAGCTGCCCCGGCAACGTGTACGCGGCGGCCGTATCGGCCTGCACGCGCTGCGCGTTCGCATTGCCCTGCGCCTCGCGATACCCCACATACGTTTCGCCCGAGCCGATGTCGCGTTGATCCGCGGGAGCCAGCGCGCCGCTTGAGTGCGGTGCTGTCAGCGTGGCGGCGGGCGCGGCGCGGCCGTTGTCGGCCAGCAGTTGCTGGATCCCCTGCTCCGCCTGTGCGTAATCGCCTTCGCCGAAGTGGTGATAGCGCACGCGCCCCTGAGCATCGACGAGATAGAACGCCGGCCAGTACTGGTTGCCGAAGGCGTTCCAGATGCGGTAGTCGCTGTCCACAGCGACGGGATAGCGGATGTCCAGATTGGCCAGCGCGCGCTTGACGTTGCCCGTGTCATGCTCGAAACCGAATTCCGGCGTGTGCACACCGATTACGACGAGGCCGTCGTTACGGTAGCGATCGGCCCACGTCTTCAGATACGGCAGGGTTCGCAGGCAGTTGATGCACGAGTAGGTCCAGAAGTTGACCAGCACGACCTTGCCGCGCAGCGCTTCGGGCGTGAGCGGCGCGGAGTTGAGCCACGCGTTCGCGCCGTCGAGCGCCGGCAGGCGGCCTTCCACCGGAAGATCGACCGCGGGCGCCGGGGCCGGCAGCGACACGCGCACGATGTGGGCCGCTGGTTCGTCTCGTACCGCTGGACGAGCCTGGGCTACCCGCTCCTCATGACGCGCTGGCTCCGCGCTCGGCGTCTGCGGTGCCGCAGCGGGGCTCGCAAGCAGATCGACAAGGCGCGCTTCCACGCCATTGGTCGGCGCGCCCGGCACCAGCGCAAGCAGGCGCGTATCCACGCCCAGCGCGATCGCGCCGACCGTGAGGAGCACGAGCGCACCCATCGCGCGCCGCACATGCTCGCCCACGCCGAGCGAGCGCTTGAGCGCAGCCATCGCGCGATGGCCGAGCCCCGCCACCGCCGCGAGCGAACTGGCGGCGCCCACGGCATAGGCCGCGAGCGCGGCCCACGTCTGCCAGGTCACGCCGTGGCGGGCCGCGCCGGTGATGATGAGACCGAGGATCGGCCCCGCGCACGGCGCCCACAGCAGGCCCGTCGCGGCGCCGAGCAGCACGGCGGAACCGATGCGGCGCGACGCGCCGTCGTCCTGCGAGCGCGCCATGAAGCGGTCGGCGAGCCCAGTGAGCGGGCCGGAAAGGCGCGTGGCGAGCGCGGGAAAGAGGAGCGCCGCGCCAAACAGCGCGAAGAGCCCGAGCGCGATCCAGCGGCCGTACTCGCTCAGCTGCGCCGCGCCGTTCAGGCCGGCGGCGCCGAGCCCCGTGAGCAGCGCGAACGTGAGCGCGAGGCCAAGCAGCATGGGCAGCCGGCCAGTGAGGAAAGGCTCCTCGGAACGTGCGAACACGAACGGCACGACCGGCAGGATGCAGGGGCTCAGGACGGTGAACGCACCGCCCACGAATGCGATGACGATGAGTAACATGAGTTCGGTCTCCAGACGAATGTCGGCGGACTTGCCATGTGCCGTATTTCAGCGCGGGCATGTATCCGGGGAATGTCCGGAACGCGGGCGTCGTGCATCGTCATGTATCGCGCAGGCGGCTGGATACATAGGGATACAAACACGCGCACGGCGTGCAGCGGCCCGCGAAGCTGTGGCCGCGCAGTGGACGATTTGTATCCCTACGTATCGCGCCCCGCCGGCGACACACTACGTTTCAACAGTGCCGCAAGCGGGACACGAGCCAGATACGTGGGAGCGGTCCAATACGCTCGTCGTCCACACAAGGAGAACTCTCATGATCTCTCGTCTCAAGATAGCCGCTGTTGCCATCGGCCTCGCGGCCACCGCCGGGCTCGCCGCGTACGCTTCGGGCGAAGCGCCGTCGGGCGGCTCGGCCGCGCTGCAGACCGGCGCGCAGGCGCCCGACTTCACCGGCATCAACAACTGGCTCAACAGCCCGCCGCTCGACCTCAAGCAACTGCACGGCAAAGTCGTGCTCGTCGACTTCTGGACCTTCGACTGCATCAACTGCGCGCACACTATCCCTCACATCAAGGAGCTGGACGCGCGCTATCGCGACAAGGGTCTCGTGGTGGTCGGCGTGCATACGCCAGAATATTCGTTCGAGCGCGACACCGGCAACCTGCAGAAGGCGATCAAGCAATACGACATTACGTACCCTGTCGCGCAGGACAACGGTTACGCGACGTGGAACGCCTATGGCAACCAGTACTGGCCGGCGGTCTACCTCATCGACCAGAACGGCAAGCTCGTTTATACCCACTTCGGCGAGGGCGACTACGCGCAGACCGAGCAGAAAGTTCGCGATCTGCTGGGCATTCAGGGCAAGCAGGGATGATCGGCTGGCGCGGCGCCGCTCCGGCTGGCGGGGCGGCGGCGATCACGCGTTTGCCCGCGTAGATCCGGCAGCAGCGCGCGATGAGACCGACTATACGCGTAACATGCGCGCGTACCCGCAAAAACGGAGAAGACCGATGTCGACAGACTGGAAAGGCCGCTGCCTGTGTGGCGCGGTGCAATACGAGGCTCGCGGCGCAGCGTTCGCGCAGCTCGTTTGTCACTGCCGCGATTGCCAGCGCGCTTCCGGATCGGCCGGGTTGCCGGTAGTCGTGGTGAGTGCGGCCGAATTCTCGTTCGAAGGCGAAATCCGCACTTACACGATAACGGGCGGCAGCGGCATGCCAACGACACGAAATTCCTGTGCGCATTGCGGCAGCCTGCTCTTTGGCACACCGCAGCATGCGCCGGATATCGTGACGATCTACGCCGGATCGCTCGATGACCCTTCACGGTTTCGCGCCGAATTCGTTCAGTTCACGTCTGAGCGGCATCAGCTGGACGGCCGCGAGCCCGGCATTGCTCAACATGCGGGACGAGCGCCCTGAGACACTCAAAGGTGCCGCGTTTCCGGAGGCGGATTGCCCCAATCATTCGCGAGACCGTTGGCATAGGAGATCGGTGCATCGAGGGCTTCGTTCAGGTCGAAGTCGTCGATGCACATGATATTCACGTTGATGTAAGGGTAACCCGTTCCATTCGGCATATCGACGCGGTCGAATACATGCACGCCGCAGTGTTTGCAGAACGGATGGTGGGCTACCGGGTTCTTCCCTTCGTAATGCGTGAGATCGCTTTCGCCCGAAAGCAGGACGAATGCTTCCGGGCGAACCTGGACGAGCCAGAGGCGGAGCCTTCCGCAGAAACTGCAGTTGCATTTTCCCGTGCCCTTGCTGAAATCGATTAGGGCTTCGAACTTCACCGACTGGCAATGGCAACTTCCACGGTATGTCCGCTGCATGGGGCTCTCCCGATCAGTGTGAAGACAACTGCGGAATTATGTCACCGATCCTGAATCAGGAGCCCCTGCACCCTGTCAAGGTGCAAATCGAGTAAACAAGTAGTCGCGATCATTTCCCACTTGCGGTAGCCGGGCGCAATCGTCAAGCCGTAGATCGGCGATGCGGCCTGCCCCCGGCGCTTGCGTACCTTACTGGGCCCACGCAGCGGGAACCTGCGCGAGAGCCGCGCGCAGTGCGAGCACGACGGGCGCGCGATGCTTGAGAAAACGTGCTTGCATCGCGGCCTCCGTCACAGATGCGTGACTTGCAGGATGGCCTGCGCGAACTCCTTGGGCGCTTCCTGGGGGAGATTGTGGCCAATGCCGCCATCGAGATTGCGGTGCAGATACTTGCCCGTGAACTTCTTCGCGTAGGCGGCCGGCGCGGGATGCGGCGCGCCGTTGGCGTCGCCTTCGAGCGTGATGGTCGGCACGGTGATGGCCGGCGCGGCGGCAAGACGCTGCTCGAGGCTGTCGTACTTCGCCTCGCCCTGTACGAGCCCGAGGCGCCAGCGGTAGTTGGAGATCACGATGGCCACGTGGTCCGGATTCTGGAAGGACGCTGCGCTGCGCTCGTAGGTCGCGTCATCGAAGTTCCACTTCGGCGAGGCGAGTTGCCAGATCAGCTTGTTGAACGCATCGCGATTCGCGGCATAGCCCTGCACGCCGCGCTCAGTCGAGAAGTAGAACTGGTACCACCACTGCAGCTCGGCTTGCGGCGGCAGCGGCTTGCGGTTCGCCTCCTGGCTGCCGATCAGGTAGCCGCTCACGGAGACCATCCCCTTCACGCGCTCGGGCCACAGCGCCGCGACGATGTTCGCCGTGCGCGCGCCCCAGTCGTAGCCGCCCAGCACGGCCTGATCGATCTTCAGGGCGTCCATGAACGCGACGAGATCGACGGCGGTGACGGCCTGCTGGCCGTTGCGCGGCGTGTCGTCGGAGACAATGCGCGTGCTGCCGTAGCCGCGCAGATACGGCACGAGCACGCGATAGCCCGACGCGGCCAGCATCGGCGCGACCTCGACATAGCTATGAATGTCGTACGGCCAACCGTGCAGCAAAATCACAACCGGACCGTTCTTCGAACCCGCTTCGGCGTAGCCCACATTGAGCAGGCCTGCGTTGACCTGCTTGATCGGGCCGAACGAGACGCCGTTGCCCGTGCGCGAGTTGCCTTCCGTGCCGCCAGCCGACTGTGCGTGCGCGAGACCGCCGAATGCGAAGTCCGCGAGCGTGAGGCCGGCAAGCGACGTGCCGAGAAGGCGACGGCGCCGGACGTTGACGGGATCTGACATGACCACTTCTCCTTGTTGTGCATGCAGGCCGCGCCCGAACGGCTTGGCCTCGTTGATGAGCCGGCGACAGCAGATCGTTCGAACCGGTCGATCACGCTCGCGGCGGCAGGCAAAACGCCCCGGTGAATTTATAACCGGGCAGCAAAAGCGCCATGTATCCCAATGTGTCTGTTGCGAGCGCGTACACAAAACGAATCAAAAAAGCGTCGGCGTGCCAGGATCGATTCGGCGTGAGCGGGATTGCACGAGCGGCGCGTTTGTATCGCAATGTATAAGCGCCGGCCACAGACACATACCCTTGCAAAACGCGGCATTCATGAAACACGGCAGATACGTCCGGTGGTTGTAATGCATCAACGCCGGAACTTGCTGTTGACCGGACGGATTTCCGAACCCTTCCCAGGAGAAAGTCATGAACGTCTCGAAGCTCGCCCTCGCCTTCGCCGCCAGCGCCGCAGTCCTCACCGCCGCTCCGGCCTTCGCCGCCATGCCCGCCCAGTCGGTCGCCGCGCAACCCTCGGTTCAGCAAAGTCCGGCATGGATGCCCGCCAGCAATGCGGCCAACGCAAAGATCACGCGTGCACAGGTTCGCCAGGAACTGGTTCAGGCGCAGCACGACGGCCAGCTCGCCGCGATCCAGCAACTGTACCGCGGCAGCTAATTCATTGTCCCAACGACGCTAACCCCAGGAGATAAATACCATGAGTCAGGCAGAAAAAGTGCTGTACACCGGCAAGACCCACACCACCGGCGGCCGCGATGGCGCGGCCCGCAGCGAAGACGGGCGTCTGGACGTGAAGCTCTCGCCGCCCGGATCGAGCGCACCGGGCACGAACCCGGAGCAGATGTTCGCGGCGGGCTGGTCGGCGTGCTTCATCGGCGCCATGGGTCGCGCCGCCACGAAACTCGGCACGACGCTGCCGCGCGACGTGGCGGTCGACGCCGAGATCGACCTCATCAACGCCGACGACGCGTTCAAGCTGCGCGGCCGTCTGAACGTGACCCTGCCGGGCGTCGATCGCGAGACGGCACAGCGCATCGTCGAAACGGCACACCAGATCTGCCCGTACTCGAAGGCCACGCGCGGCAACATCGACGTCACGCTCAGCGTCGTCGAGGCGTGATCGCGGAGCAGTAGAAAGCAAAAAAGCGGGGCGGCTTGCGCGCGCCCCGCTTCGCTTTTATGCGTTGCCGTGCGCGCTGCGCGCTAGCCGTGCGGCGCGTCCACGAGATTGACCGGCGAACCGCTACGCCAGGCCTCCACGTTGCGCAGCGTCGTTTGCGCGATCTCGTTCATCGCCTCGCGCGTGAAGAACGCCTGGTGCGACGTGACGATCACGTTCGGAAACATCAGGAGACGCGCGAGCACGTCGTCCTGCAGCGGCGCATCCGAGTGGTCCTCGAAGAACAGGCCGCCCTCTTCCTCGTACACGTCGAGGCCGAGATGCCCCAACTGGCCGCTCTTTAGCGCATCGACGAGCGCGGTGCTTTCCACCAGGCCGCCGCGGCCGGTATTGATGAGCATGGCGCCGCGCTTCATCTTCGCGAGCGCGTGCCGGTCGATCAGATGCCGGGTTGCGGGCACGAGCGGGCAATGCAGACTCACCACGTCGGACTGCGCTAACAACGTATCGAGCGGCACGTAACGCGCGCCGAGCGCCAGCAAGTCTGCGGCCGGCGGGCCGGGATCATGGGCGAGAACCTGCATGCCGAAGCCTGCCATGATGCGCGCGAAACACCGACCGATGATGCCCGTGCCGATCACGCCGGCCGTCTTCCCATGCAGATCGAAACCGAGCAGCCCGGCAAGCGAGAAGTCGCCTTCGCGCGTGCGCGACACGGCTCGCGGCAGCTTGCGGTTGAGCGCGAGGATCAGCCCGACGGCATGCTCGGCCACCGCATGCGGCGAATAGGCGGGCACTCTCGCGACGGTGATGCCAAGACGCTGCGCCGCTGCCAGATCGACGTGATTGAAGCCTGCCGAGCGCAGCGCCACGAGGCGCGTGCCGCCCTTGTGGAGGCGCTCGAGCGTGGCGGCGTCGACCGTATCGTTGACGAAAGGGCACACCACCTCGTAGCCATCGGCAATCACGGCGGTATCGGCGTCGAGATGCGATTCCTGGTAGTGCAATTCATATTCGAAAGCGCTGTTCGCCTCGGCGAACGTATCGACGTCGTACTGGCGCGCGCTGAACAGGATCATGCGCGGACGAGCGGAAGTGGGGATCTGGGTTCCCGGCATGTTGACCTCGTGCGAGCTTCGGGTGTGGGCGCGAAGTGCGCCTTGATGCGCATGGATGCGCCGTGAACTCGAACGTGAAAGCGTTCGCGTGAGCCGCGTAGCCACGCAAGCACATGGTAACAGCAGGTCGGCGGGGGATCGCGTGTTGTCGCTGGCGCGGTTGTAGCCGGCCTTCTGGAGTTGCATGAGTTCGGCCTTCACTTCGGCACGGGTCACCGGTTGGCTCGACTGGGCGCAGGAACGGCAACGAGGGCCGCAAGTGCGGCGGCGGCGAGCGAGTGTGCGAGCTTCATGGTGTCGCGTTGGCGGGGCCGGCTAACACGACAATAAGGGGCGAATCAAAAGTGTTGCTGCACCGCACACTTAGCTCCCCGCGCCTTGCATTCTGCCCTGAAATCTCTATAATAAGGGTTATCCCTTAGGCACTAACCCTAGCAACGAGGAAATCATGGGTGCAATCGTCGAAAAACTGACTCAAGTTCTGGCTGCACTGCGTCGTCTTGGCGCCGAAGCGCTGAACCGTCACCTCGAATACTGCGAACTGCTCGCAGAAGCTCAGCGCCGCTGGTACTAATCCGCGCCTGACTGCAGCAAGCGTCCCTGCCCGTACAAACGAGGGACGAGAAGAAGTAACACGCGGCCGCATCGAGCGGTCGGGTTTTATGCGGCGCCCTGCCGTGCCTCGATTCGGGAGGCGTCCGTGCGCGCCGCATCGGGCCGTGATCCCGGCGCAACCAGAAATACGCGTGCGCGGTCATAGGCTTGCGCAAAGCCACGCAGTTCCCGCGTGACCGGCCGGTCGTCCAGACCCCGCCGGGGGTGAGCGCGTAGCTTTCACCATGCCCACCGCACCGAATCCTGGTAGCGAGTAAGCATGAAATGCGCGACCGCGTTCCAGCGGTACGCGGCCACATCCCGTTCGTCCTCGAAGCTCGCCGCATCGAAGCTGCGACCATAGGGCTCGTCGCCGTATGGGTCCGTGCGCTTCCGCAGCCCTCTTGCCGTTTAGTTGCAATAGCAACGACTTGCCGGCCGCAAGATGTTCGCGCCGCAGCGCGGCGCGCCAAATCCCGATTCCTCCATTGCTTCCAGAGCCGTGCAATCCGTGTGCGGCACAACATTCGGCGCGTTTCCCCGCCGTTCGGGCCGGTTCGCGCTTTGGGCGGAAAGCGCCTAATCTTGAGGTATCGGCTCTTGCCCAATCTGTGAACCGGAACGTGAGCCACCTTCCGGACTTCCGATGCGCGATCATCGCCCCTCGCATGCCGCGGTGCACGACGCGCCGCACGCTCACCCGCACCATCCGCTTACCGCGCGGCTTGCTCGCGCCGTTGTGTTCGTCGCCTTGCTGGTCGCGTGGGCCGCTGTGGCGGCCGCGCTAGCCGTGCCGGCTGCGTTCGCGGCGCCGAGCTCCCCCGTCGTCGTCATGACGGTGAACGGCGCGATCGGGCCCGCCAGCGCCGATTTCATCGTCCGCTCGCTGGAGCGAGCCGCGCGCGAGCGCGCGCCGCTTGCGATCCTCGAACTGGATACGCCCGGCGGCCTCGACACGTCGATGCGCCAGATCATCAAGGCGATTCTCGCCTCGCCGGTGCCCGTTGCGACCTTCGTCGCTCCCGGCGGCGCGCGCGCCGCGAGCGCGGGCACCTATATCGTCTACGCAAGCCACTTCGCAGCCATGGCGCCGGGGACGAACCTCGGCGCGGCATCGCCGGTGCAGCTCGGCGTGGGCGGCGGCGGTGGCGGTGGTTTTCCAGGCGGCCCGCCAGGCGCTCCCGAGACCGCCTCCGGCGCCTCGGCCCCGCACGCCGACGACAACGAATCGACGGAAGCCCGCAAGGTCATGCACGACTCCGCCGCCTACATTCGCGGCCTTGCACAACTGCGCGGGCGCAACGCCGCGTGGGGCGAGCGCGCCGTGCGCGAGGCTGTGAGCCTCTCGGATGAAGAAGCACGCGACCAGCACGTGATCGATCTGATCGCGCTGGACGCCGCCGATCTCGCGCGCCAGCTCGACGGCCGCACCGTCACAACCACGGCGGGAACGCTGCGCGTCGCCACCGCGCACGCGCCGCTCGAAGTCGTCGCGCCCGACTGGCGCAACCGCTTCCTCTCGATCGTCGCCGACCCGAACGTCGCGCTGATTCTGCTGACCATCGGCATTTACGGACTCTTCTTCGAGTTCGCCAACCCAGGCTTCGTGCTGCCCGGCGTGGCGGGCGCGACCTGCCTGCTGGTGGGCCTCTTCGCCATGCAGCTGCTGCCCGTGAACTACGCGGGTCTCGGGCTCGTGCTGCTCGGGCTCGCATGCCTCATCGCGGAGGCATTTCTGCCGACCTTTGGCGTGTTGGGCTTCGGCGGCATCGTGGCGTTCGCCATCGGCGCGCTCATGCTCATGGACACCGGCGCGCCCGGCTACGGCATCCCCATCCCGCTCATCGCGGGCCTCGCGCTAGGCGGCGCGGCGTTCGTCGCCACCGTCTCGAGCGTGGCGCTGCGCGCGCGGCGCCGGCCCGTGGTGACCGGCGCTGAGGCGATGGTAGGCGCCACGGGCGAAGTAATCGACGAGGGCCTGCACCCCGACCCGCGGCCCGGCCACGCAGCTTTGTCGACGGGCTGGGCGCGCGTGCACGGCGAGCGTTGGCGCGTGGCATGCGCCACGCCGCTCGCCGCCGGCAGCCGCGTGCAAGTGAGCTCGCGCAGCGGTCTCACGCTCACCGTGACCCCGCTGCACGGCGCGGCACACGACAAGGCAAACGAGAAGGGAGAACATTCATGATCGGCTTCACGTTCGGCTTCACAGGTCTTCTGATCGCGCTGCTGGTGCTGATCGCCTTGTCGTCCATCCGCATCTTCAAGGAGTACGAACGCGGCGTCGTGTTCATGCTCGGGCGCTTCTGGAAGGTCAAGGGGCCGGGCCTCGTGCTCATCATTCCCGTGGTGCAGGTGGCGGTGCGCATCGACCTGCGCACTGTCGTGTTCGACGTGCCTTCGCAGGACGTCATCACGCGCGACAACGTTTCGGTGAAGGTCAACGCCGTGGTCTATTTTCGCGTGGTGGACCCGGAAAAGGCCGTGATTCAGGTCGCGCGCTACATCGACGCGACGAGCCAGCTCGCGCAAACCACGCTGCGCGCCGTGCTCGGCAAACACGAACTCGACGCCCTGCTCGCCGAGCGCGAGCAACTGAACGCCGACATCCAGAAAGTGCTCGACGCGCAAACGGACGCATGGGGCATCAAGGTGTCGAACGTCGAGATCAAGCACGTGGACCTGAACGAAACGATGATCCGCGCGATTGCCCGCCAGGCCGAAGCCGAACGCGAGCGCCGCGCCAAGGTGATTCACGCGGAAGGCGAACTGCAGGCGTCCGAAAAATTGCTGCAAGCCGCGCAATGCCTCGCGAAGCAGCCGCAGGCCATGCAACTGCGCTATCTGCAGACGCTCACCACCATCGCCGCCGACAAGAACTCCACCATCGTCTTCCCGCTGCCGATCGAACTGCTCAACGCGCTGATCGAGCGCTTGGGCAAGTGATCCGGCCCCTCGGTTTCGAGCCGCTTGTGCCCGAGCAGGCTTCTGCGCGGCTGCGGATCGAGGCGCGTTGCTTTTCGCACTGAGCGTGGCCAGCCTTCACTCGCGAAAGTGCCTTGGGCACGACCGAGGCGCCGGGCCGTGTTGCCCAACCCACTGCGCCGCACGAGCACCGCCGCAGTGCGCATGTATAGGTGACAGCCTGTGTGTCAGTGCCCAAAGTAGATCGGCTTGATTCCAGCGGGGGCGTTCATTGGCTGCGCCCACTTCGCGGCCGACTCCGACGAGCCCGCGCTTACGCCGCCATAGCCGCTGCCCGCGATGCCCACCTGCTGGGCGCTAACGCGCGCTTCAGCCGCCTGCAGGTCGCGCGGATAAGACGCCCGGTCGCCCGCCGACGGTTCGTAACCCGCCTGCTCCACCTGAATCAAATCCTGCCCGACCTGGCCGCGGGTCAGGGAATCGCTTGTGGACACTGCAGCTTGCCCGAAAGCGGCAGCAGGAAACGTCAAAATCGCGGTGACTGTGACAATACGTTTAATCGTCTTCATTTAGTTCTCCCAAACGTTGAAAAGGACACATCTAATCGAGCACGGGCTGTGCCGCGCCTTCAACGGATGGCGACGGTCATTGGGGGCAAGGCCGGAGCGAGGACGACGGGCAGGCGGTCCGCGACCGCCGGCTCCCAAAAGACCGCAACGTAGCGGCGATGTCGTGCCTCGCGCTCGCGCTTCAGATCTATCGCAAACTCGGGCCATTGCCGAGCGGTGTTACCCATCGTGCGGAGCCAGCACGTGTGCGTCGGCACACGCCAGCACGGACATCACGGCTCTAGCTTGACCTTGATCCAGCCCGGTATCAAGGGCGTCGTCACGCGAGACAGCGCCACACGTTCCCTTGCGCTCGATGAACCGGTCACACCCTGTTTCGTACAGTCAGGCCTTGCACATGCGGAACGTCGTTTGCTGATCGAGCGACGTGTCGGCTGAGGGAATCAACCGGCAAGCAACTGAATCGGACAGTCTGACCGCCCGCATCAGAGACATTGGAAAGGAGGTATGAGAATTCAATGTATAGAAATGGCAGAGCTGTCGATAACGCCGACGGTCCGAATTCGATTCCGAAGGGCGATTCCTGTGGGTTGTCCGAGTCGCTCGGCGCGCGGAACAGGCCTTTCCGGCCATGCGCGGTTTCTGGCGGTCGACTAAGCGTTGCCTGGCTCCGAAACCGCGCCATTCGATGGGGATCGGGAAGCTTCCGCTCGGCCGCTTGCGCTATCGCGGCGGACTGGGTGAAGTAGGAGATGGGGCGAAGCGTGCCTCGAGGCTATTTAGGTACGCGCGATGCGTGTTCGTGAATTCGATATGCAGAGAGCGCTGAAGAGTGCCTATTGAAACCCCTAGAGCAAACGGTGCGACGACGTGATGTAACGCCTCGATGATTTGCCCGCGCAGGAATTTCAGAGGGCCGCCGACGTATCAAAGGGCGTCGGTAACGAGTAATCGTCAGGCGCTCCGCCAAGACCCGCAGGAGGGCCTGATGCAATTCTTTGCGCTTGCCACCGACTACGACAATACGCTGGCGAGTGACGGCCGCGTCGCCGATTCTACGTGGGACGCCGTAGAACGTCTTCGTGCGTCGGGCCGTCACGCCGTTCTCGCGAGCGGCCGCGAGCTCGACGATCTTCTCGCGATCTGCCCGCGCCTCGACCTTTTCTCGCGCGTCGTGGCCGAGAACGGAGGCGTCCTCTATTGCCCCGCCACTGGCTCCCATCGTCTGCTCTCGCCCGCCCCGCCGGAAGCCTTCGTCGCCGAATTGCGGCGGCGCGCGCCCGGCGCGTTCAGCATCGGCGAGACGCTGGTCGCGACGGTGAAGCCGCACGAGCACGTCGCGCTCGACGTGATCCGCGACCTCGGTCTGGGCTTGCAGATCGTTTTCAACGGCGATGCGGTGATGATCCTGGCGCCGGGTGTTTCGAAGGCAAGCGGTCTAAACGCGGCGCTCGACGAACTGGAATTGGCGCCGCTGAACGTAGTCGGTGTCGGTGACGCGGAAAACGATCACGCCCTGCTCAACGCATGCGGCCTGAGCATCGCAGTCGCAAATGCGCTGCCCGCATTGAAGACGCATGCCGACGCCGTGATGCATGAGGCGGCCGGATCGGGCGTCGCGGAGTTGATCGGGATGCTGCTCGCCGACGATCTGCGCGCCATCGCCGCCGTATCGCCGCGCCGTCGCGTCCTGCTGGGGACACGCTGTTCCTTGCAGGACAATCAGAAGAGCCACGAGCAAGACCGTGAGAAAAACCGGGAGTGGCTACCGCTGCAAGGGAGCGTCTCACTGCTGGTCGGCCCGTCAGGTTGCGGCAAGTCTACCGTGACGGCGGGCATGCTGGAGCGGCTCGCAGGCGCGGGCTGCCAGTTGTGCGTGATCGATCCCGAGGGCGATTATGCCAACGACGACATGACTATCGTGCTCGGCGACACGCACAGCGCGCCTTCGGTCGAAGAACTGATGCAGTTGTTGACCCGCCCAGCGCGACCCGTAGTCGCCGTCAACCTTTTGCGCGTGCCGCAGGCGGATCGCCCCGTCTTCTGCGCGAACCTGCTGTTGCACGTTCAGCGCCTGCGCACGCGCACCGGTCGTCCGCACTGGGTCGTTTTCGACGAAGCACATCATCTGTTTCCGGCAGCTTGGGAAGGCGCGAGCCAGGCGATCCCCGAAACGCTCGAAACCGCGCTGGCCGTAACGGTATCGCCCGACCAGCTCGCGCCGGCATTCTTGCGTCAAGTCGGCGTCGTACTGGCAATGGGCGATGACGCCGAAGAGGCTCTGCACAGTTTCGCGTCGGTAAGCGCACGTCCGCTGCCGGCCTCGATGGCACCAGGGGCAAGTACGGGCACTGCGCTGCTTAAGCGTGGCGAGGCGCTGTTGTGGCGTGTCAATGACGCAGCCGCACCGCAGGCGGTTTGCCTCGAACCGGGGAACAAGGAAAAGCGGCGCCATCACCGCAAATACGCGGAAGGCTTGCTGATTCCCGAGCGCAGTTTTTATTTTCGCGGCGCGCAGGGCAAGCTGAATCTGCGCGCACATAACCTGGTGCTCTTCATCGAACTGGCAGAAGGCATCGATGTCGACACGTGGCAATTCCATCGCCTGAAGGGCGACTATTCGCGTTGGTTCGAAGAGCAGATCGGCGATGACGATCTGGCCTCGGAAGCGCGTGCGATAGAGCGGGACGACTCGCTGGATGCCTGCGAGAGCCGTTTGCGCATTCGCGCTGCTATTCAGGCACGTTACACGCAACCGGAGAACCCGTCGTTGCCCGCAGTCCTGACAGCCCGGCAGCCTGGTGGAGGCGGCGTGTCGGACGGCGCACGCGAGCGGGCGGCGGAGTGACCGCTGCCCTGAAGAGTCTCTGGACCTGCACTGATCGCGAAAAGATGTGTATGGCGATTGCTTTCTGTTGCGCCGGCTCACGCGCTCGCTTCACATTTAATACGGAGTCCCGCCGTTATGATCTATCTCGATCCCGCATTGAATTCGATTCAAGGCTCCATTGCAGCGACCGCGACAAGGCACGTTGATTGCACACTCCGAAGAAGCCCCGTCTGTTGCTGCTCGGACTGCTCCGCATCTGGTTCTATCTCAACATCGTCGTTGGCCACTCGGCGGTTGCGCGACCGATTCGCATAGTGGCAACGATCGCGGCCATCGTCTACGCACTTACCATCGTCGGTATGCTTTCGCCCTAAGTTCCGGTGTCCGTGGCGCAGCATCTTCATTACCTGCCTGCATCGCCGCCCATGTACGGCGCGTCATCGTCCGGCAAGGGCGGCTAGCGCCACCAGACCCAGAGTCTTCCAGGTCCGTCGCCGGCCGCAAGATCAATCCGGGAGGACGGATCTGCCCGATCCAGTCGTCGACCAGGACGTCCATGCTGGACCCGATGAAATCGCATAGCCTCATATCTGCTATCCCGGTGTTGGGCCGGGTCAATGCGGGCAAAGAAGGGCTCGAAGGGCCGACATCTTCCAGGTTCGTCTCGACTGACCCACCACTCAACGCGCACCCAAACTGGCCGTACTTGCGAGAGCTTCGCGACACATGCCCGGGATCAAAAGTTTCCGGGGCCTCCGGCGGCATCAGATACGCGCTCCGCACCTTCCTTGCAGTGCGAGTCGCGGCTGGCAGGATCAGATGATGCGCGCCTGTTTCCATTGCCAGCGGGAAACGCGAGACCCCTGGAGTCTCTTCCGCGCGCGGCAGCGCCGCAATGAGGCACTGGCGCGATCAATGAACGTCGGCGGCCGAACGCCGCACTGGCCGCCGCTCAACCGGAGTTCACGATGACCGACAATCTGAATCGAACCGCTCTGCCTCCTGATGTGGCCGCAGAGATCGAACGTATCTACCAGCAATGGGACCTCGCATGGTCGACCGACGATCTCGACGCGATGGTCGCGCTCTATGCACCGGAGGCGGTACTCGAAAGCCCACTCGTTCCTCACCTGCTCGGCGGCAGCGACGGTGTCCTTCAAGGGCGCGAGCGAATCCGTTCACTGCTTGACAGCGCGGCGCCGCGTAAGCCTGATGCCCGCTCCTTCCATCGCGAGGGCTATTTCACGAACGGTCGCCGGTTGATATGGGAATACCCGCGCGCGACGCCCAACGGCGAGCAAATGGACTTTGTTGAAGCGATGGACGTTGAGAACGGTCGGATCAGTCGGCATCGCGTGTATTGGGGCTGGCGCGGCGTAGAAGTGATCAAGGCTGATGCGTATTACAAGGGGCACCGCTAGCCGGCCGAATCATTTTCCCTAAGAGCGACCTTGAGCGTCCTCCATTGAAGTTCAAGGCGATCAATAGTTGCGAGCAGAACGTCACGCCGACAAAACCGGGAAGCGCCGGACACTCTCCTCATGAGTCCTGGATGGGCTGCCATTGAGAGGGCGCCCCGTGTCAGGGCCGCCAAAGACCCTGCTTTTATTACGTTATGGAATGCGCGCCCGCGGCGGTGTGACCGTGCGGAGATGGACCATGAATGACACGACGCCTGTCATCGGTGCTGGACCGGTCGGTCTCGCGGCCGCACTTTTTCTTGCTGACCAGGGCATACGCACCCGCATCGTCGATGCCGCTCCGCAGGCTGCCACCGAATCGCGCGCTCAGGTCGTGAATCCCCGCGCACTCGAACTGCTGGAGTCCACGGGCGTCGCGCAGGCGATGGTCGCGCAAGGGCGTGCCATCCACCGCACGCGCTTTTATGAGGACTGGAAACTGATTGCAGAACTCGAGTTCGCTGGCGCGCATCCGCGCTACGGAATGATGATCCTTTCGCAGGCCCGCAGCGAGGCATTGCTCGCGCAAGCCTTGCGCGAGCGGGTCCGTCACAATCGCAGCCGCCTTACGGCGACCGTTTTCTGCAGGCGTTACAACTGACCGGATCACTTTGAACGCAGTGAATCCTTCGCAGCACGCTTGCCAACCGCACGGGCTAGCACGGGCCGGAGCGGCCAATAGATCGCCGCAAGCGTCGCTCAGGCCTGGTAAGGCCTGCTGCCCCGTTGCAACTTGTACCAGCCTGACTCACCGTCCGCATATGACCCGAGCGACGGCTCATCGCTCGGACTGGCGTGGCTGGACTCACCGCGGAACGTTCGCCCGAAGCGGCGCGCCATCTCTCATTGACTGGCGCCGGCAGCGCTGCTCGCCGCAGCAGGCGAACTGCTCATGCCAGTGTCGCTCTGTGCCCTGGTGTTGTCGGCACGTTTGCATCCAGCAGCCGATAGCAGCGCCAGCAGCGCTGCAAGCACAATAATCCCTGTCACGCTGTGTCTCATTTGATACTCCGATAGCGGTCCCGCAATATGGCGCGCAACCTTCATGCCGCGGGTCCGTCATCACACAAGTCCAGTGCGTCGTCCCGGGTGCAGCCGCTCAAACGAACCGGAACTCATCGGAACCCACTTTGCCTGTTGCATTACATCGACACGGGCCGCGCCATACGCGTGGGCACGCGCATGTCCAGTTGGGAGGTAATTCGCCAGCGGGCTTTTGTGAACGCCATGCGAGCTCCCGCGGCCGTTGCAGCAGCAGCGCGACGTGGGCAATGGCACGCCGCAGGCCCTACGATGTCAGCGAAGTGTCCAATGAACGTCCCTGTTTTCGAAAGGACTACATGAACAGCACCATTCAGCTCCGCAACCCGGGCAGCGGTAGTACTGGATGCGGATGCTGCCGAGATATGCCGGTTCGCCGACATCGCGCAGAGGGTGTGTCACATCGAAATCGGGATGACTCAGCAGAAGACTGCAGGACGCGCAAAGATGTGATGGATCGCAAATCATTTCATTGCCCCTGCATTGCCTTCGATGCGCAACTGCCAGGCGTCGCACGATACTTTTCACGAAGGCAGAAGATCTTGATGTCAAGGAACACGGAGGCTTGGGGACAGAGCGGAGTGTCCTCGCCATTCGCGAAGAACGCCGCGTCTGTGAAGCGCTCGAAGTATAGGATGCGGTCCGGCGCGGGCAAGCGTACTAAATTCATGGGTTCCGCACAGGCAGTTGACCGCACTCGGACGATCAGCTGCGCACGGACGCGTCATGAAAGGTTGGACTCGACGGATTGCCATCTCCGCAGCGCGGCGGCGCATGGCCAGGTGAAACAGATCCCATCGGGAGCCTGCAACTGTCTGGCCCCGTCAGCCTACCGCGCGCAGTCGCGTTCGCTGCGGCTCATCGGAATACAGCGCCACTGGTCGCATGCTTGCAAACGTCTGCCCGAAAGCTCCTGCGTCCGGCGCGCCAGCCCCACACTCGAGCGAGGTCATTCATGACGCGCCAGCCATTGAACAGTGACGTGAACACCCCGATGGCCGCCAATGCAAAAAGTACTCAGACCTACGCACTGCACGATCGCCGGGGTGCCGGACGTCCACAGGAATGGCATCGCCGGGAAGATGGCTCCGACCGCAAACAACGGAAACGAAAATCCCGCTGCAGTCCACGGATTGCCACCGAGTTCCATGACGGCGAGCATGAACACACACGATCCAAGCGTCTCGTGGAATCGCCGGTCTATCTCGTGGACGGACGAATACACGCGCCGTTCGCGTCCGCCTGGCTCGTAGACGATGCGACGAGGTCAAGAACTGCCGTACACCAGTGAAGGAATTGCGTGATCGAGCCGTAACGGGTTCCAGAGCTACCCATGGCTTTTTTCAGGTTAGCAGAGTGTCATTACATTGACGCACGCGAATGAGCGACGGGCAACGACACAGTAGCTGACGTGGCGCATACCTGTTCATGGGCTTACGGCATCGTGGTAGCCGACGCCGAGCACAAACCCTGGAACCGGCTCGATTCCAGTAGAGGACTGACTACTTGGGTCAGCTTGACAAGCGAAGCGCGAGTTAGTGGCGATTAATATTTACCTCTACGAGCGTCGGCCCGCAAACAGGGTCTATACGCGTCATGACGTTCAGTACCGGGTTTCCTGTCATCGGCTGCGTAATGCGTTACTAAGGCAGTATTTCCCGTAGACCAAACAGTGGTGAATTCCAACATTCGGCAATGCGTTTTCAGCGAAAACGCCAGTAACAGCCCGTGTCGTGTTCGTTGTGAAAACCGGACGGTTTTGATTTATGGACTGGAATGCGATGACCAAGACCAGAGCAAAAACCATGCATATCGGTGGAATGTGCTTTTTCATCGTCGGTGCCTGATACGGTAACCCGAAACGCCCTGCCAAGGTGCGGCGGAGCTCGCTCTCAGTTCATGCCACTGAGTGACCTGTTATGCCACGTTCGCCAAATGAACATGACGTTGCTCTGCGCCGCCGTGGCGTCATTTGACTTGCACGGCGGAGTATGTACCTCGGCGCGCTGTCCGCGCTTCCACTCATTTCATTCGGGCGCAGATTCGTGGGCCTGTCGACCAATCGAAGCTAGATACGCCGTTGTCCATGTCCATTCGGACCGCCAGGATACTTGAGCATTAACGCGGCCCTCTCGGGCCGTCCGCGCCGAAGAGTCGCGGTCCCGGAGCCGATACCTGCTGCGAACTGCGTACGAAATGTATCGCTTCAAATGACTGTCAACCATCACGACCCGACCCGCAGGCGCCGTAGCAGAGCCCGTCCTGCCTCGGTTAATCGCACGGTGATCCAGTCAGGCGCTCGCTCCTGAGTTTCGACAAGCTTCCGACTCTGCAATGCCCTCATGTTCGGGTCCAGTGTGCGTACCCGCATTTCCCCGTTCGCAAGCGTTAGCAGCGTGCCAATCTCATGGTGGCTGAGCATCGAAGTCCCCGCAAATGAAGACATGTCGAGAGCAGAAGCCGCGTCACGTGCCCGTATGCATACGCTTGCACGAAAAAGACGGGGCCGTGCGCACTAGAGAAGGGGCAGACTTGCGTCTGCCCGATGCACGTTAATGGATAGCCATCTGCACGACCTTCACGATCACGAGACCTACCGCGACGACGAGGTAGGTGCGCAGCACGCCCATCCACACGCGCGTCGACAACGTCAGGTGCTGCGGCGCCGGCAGGTCTTCGAGCGGCGCCATGCGCCACGTGTTGCGCAACTCCTTGAGCGCTGGCTTGTTGAGCGGCAGGGCATCCTGGGTGCCATTCGCGCGGCGCAACTTGCGCGAGAGTTCCACCGCTGCGTACACCGCTGCGGCAAGCCCGCATCCGCCTACGAGAATCTTGATAATTGCCGCACCGCTGATATCCGGATAAACCGTGGCCGCCGTCAGGATGATCGACAACACGACGAGCACGGCAATCACTGCACCCGTGAACACGTTCAGCTTCTTCGAATTCACCCACGGGCCGAGCACCGCCTTGTCATTACAGAGCAGCAACAGGAACACCGTTGCGCTCGGCAGCAGCACGCCGGCCAGCGTCTGCACAGCCTCAGTCAAGAGGCCGAGCGGGCTGCCGGGAATCAGCACGAGGGCCGCCGCGAGCGCGATGATGCCGAAGTAGACGAGATAGAAACCCTTCGCGTCGAGCACGCTGCGGTGCAGCGAGTGCTTGACCTTGAAGACATCGCCAATCGCATAGGCCGTCGAAAGCGAGACGGCGGCGGCGCCAATGATCGACGCGTCGAGCAGCGCCACGGCGAAGATCGTGGCCGAGGTCTGGCCGACGTACTTGTGCAGACCCGCAATCACGCCACCCGCGTCGGTGAAGTTGCCGAACTCGG